>JADGOH010000061.1 GCA_017883025.1 Acidimicrobiales bacterium | reverse complement strand
GTTGACGCCGCCACCGCCGACGCCGACCACCTTGATGACGGCGAAGTAGTTGCTCTGTGCCGGAACGGTCATGAAGTTCCTCACCCTCGACCAAAGGTTGAAACCGTTCCAACCTGCGAGTTCGCGCCAACGATACGGTTCACACCGTCCAGGGTCAAGCACTGGGGACGGGGGTCCGACACCGGGGCGCCCCGTGCATCCACCCGTTGACCGCACGCCGTCGCCTTCCGGGTCACGGACCGACGGTCGGCGACTGGGGAACGGTCACGTCGATCGTGTGGGCGCCGCGCAGGGATGCGTGGGCGATGATGGCCGCCACGTCCTCGTACTTGGCGGTGAGGTTGCTGACCGTTCCGAGCAGGACCACCAGCCCCGAGCCCAACGCCAGCGACACCGTCCGGTCGGCGGCCACGGTGATCGAGACGACCTGGCCGGCGAAGGCCGGAGGGAGCGTGCGGGCCACCAGGAGGCCGGGTTCGGCCGGCGGGGCCACCGTCCCCCCGATCGGCGCAGGCGGCACCGGGCCCTTCACCGAGTGGACGATGAGCACGGGCAGGACCGGCCGGCCCGGCGTGACCGCCAGGGTCCGTCCGTTGGCGTCCAGGGTCGACCAGGCGGGCACGGGGCCGGCCATGGCCGTCACGGGGCGCCGCTCGGTCACGGCGATGGTCACGGCGTCCGGCCAGTGCCGCGAGACACGGGCCGACGCGATGAAGGGCAGCGACCCCACCCGGGCGGCGGCTGCGCCGGGGTCGACACTGATCAGCGGCGGGTGGTGGAGCACACCGGCGGCGGCCTCGATGGCCGCGGTGCTGGTGTTCGGGTGCGCACCGGTGACCGTCACCACCTTGGCCCCGAACAGGGGCGTGTGGAGCAGCAGTACGCCCACGGCGACCAGTGCGGCCACCGCGCTGGCCACGGCGAGCCACCGGAGGCGCTTCTGGGTGCGGCTGCGCTCGACCTGCTCCCGCCGTTGGCGGATCCGGGGGTCGATCCCCCCGTCGTCGGGCGGCGGGGTCACGCCCCGTCCGCCTCGGTCGTGCCGTCCCCTGCGTCCGCTCCCCCGGCGGCGTCAGCGGTGCCGGCGGTGCCGGCGGTGCCGGCGGTGAATCCGACCATGCGGACCTCGGTCGACAGCTCGACGCCGGTGGCGGCCAGCACCCGGCCGCGCACGGCGTCCATCACCCGGCGCACGTCGTCGGCCGAACCGCCCTTGTCGGCCTGGATGAAGTTGGCGTGCTTGGGCGAGACCTCGGCCGTCCCGATCCGCAGCCCCTTGCCGCCGCAGGCGTCGATCAGGCGCCCCGCCGAGTCCCCCGCCGGGTTGGTGAACACCGACCCGGCGTTGGCGCCGCCCGGCTGGTTGGCCCGGCGCCACCGCACGATCTCGTCGATGGCGGCCCGTCCCGCCGCCGGGTCGCCCGGGGCCAGCCGGTGCGTCGCGGCGACCACCACCTCGTCGGCCCGGATCGACGTGTGCCGATAGGTGGCCGCCAGGTCCGCCGCCGGGTGGTCGGACGCGGCGCCGGCGGCCAGGTCCACGACCCGGTAGGCGATCAGCGTGGCCATGGTGTCCGAACCGTGGCCGCCGGCGTTCATGCGCACCGCGCCGCCCACCGTTCCGGGCACGCCCACCGCCCACTCGAGGCCGGCGAGGCCGGCGGCCGCCGTCCGCCGGGCCAGGGTGGGCAGCGCCAGGGAGCCGCCGGCACGGACTGCGGTGCCGTCGATCTCGAGCCCCTCGAACCCGGTGCCCAGGTGGACGACGAGGCCGGCGAACCCGGCATCGGCCACCAGCAGGTTCGAGCCGTTCCCGAGGACGAGGACGGGCACGTCGAGGCCGGACAGCGCGGCGGCCACCTCGAGCAGCTCCTGCTCGTCCTCGACGTCGACCGCGAGCGCGGCCGTCCCCCCGACCCGGTAGGTGGTCCGGCTCCCGAGCGGCGCGTCGCGCGCGGCCCGGGTGCCGAGGCGCGCGTCCAGGGTGTCGAGGTCGGACCGTGGACTCACGACGGTGCCACGTCGCCGGTGGTGCCGTCCCCGGGGTCCCCGCTCCCCGCGTCCCCGTGCGTCGGGCCGGCCCCGGTCGCCATCAGCTCGTCCGGCAGGGACGTCAGGTCCCCGGCGCCCAGCGTCAGGCACAGGTCGCCGGGGCGCAGCAGGCCGGCGACGGCGGCCACGAGGTCGGTGCGACCGGGCACGTAGTGCAGCTCCACGTCGGGCCGGCGGGAGTGCACCGCGTCAGCGACCAGCCGGCCCGACACCCCGGGCACCGGGGCCTCGCCGGCCCCGTAGACGTCGGTCACGACGACCAGGTCGGCGTCGCCGAAGGCGTCGCCGAACTCCTCGCCCACCTCGGCCGTGCGCGAGTACCGGTGCGGTTGGAAGACGGCGACGACCCGCCCCCAGTCGCCGTTTCGGGCGGCGGCCAGCGCCGCGCGGACCTCGGTGGGCAGGTGGGCGTAGTCGTCGACGAAGGTGACGCCACCCCGCTCGCCACGGAATTCGAACCGGCGGGCCACCCCGCCGAATCGGGCGAGCGCCCGGGCCGCGGCCCCGGCCGGCGCGCCGGCGGCCAGGGCGGCGACGGTGGCCACCGCCGCGTTGCGGGCGTTGTGGAGCCCGGGGACCGCCACCCGCAGGCGGATGACGAGCACCCCGTCGGGGCCGACCAGGTCGAAGGCCACCGAGCTGCGCGCGGTCTCGACTGCCGACATCGTGTACGTGGCGTCGTCCGAGAGCCCGACGAGGTCCGCCCCGGCCGCCCGCCCGACTGCCTGCCCCTCGACGTCGTCGGCCCCGACGACCCGGTGCCCGGCGGACGCCAGGAATTCGGCGAACGCCGTGCGGACGGCCTCGAACGACCCGTAGTGGTCGAGGTGGTCGGCCTCCACATTGGTCACCACGGCGATGTCCGGCACGAGATGGAGGAACGTGCCGTCGCTCTCGTCGGCCTCGACCACGATCCACTCGCCGGTGTCCCAGGCGGCGTTGGTGCCGATCTCGTTGACCTCGCCGCCGATCAGGAACGACGGCCGCAGCCCGGCCTCCACCAGGATGAGCGAGAGCATCGACGCCGTGGTCGTCTTGCCGTGGGTCCCGGCCACGGCGATGCACCGCTTGCGGGCGGCGACGGCTGCCAGGGTCTCGGCCCGGGCCAGGACCGGGATCCCCCGCCGGTGCGCCTCGACCACCTCCGGATTGTCCGGTCGGACGGCCGTCGACAGGGTCACCAGGTCGGCGTCGCCCACGTTGGCCCCGTCGTGCCCGATGGCCACGCCGATCCCGAGGGAGCGGAGCCGCTCGGTCACGCCCGACTCGCGCAGGTCGCTGCCCGTCACCTCGTGGCCCATGGCCCGCAGCACCGTGGCGATGGCACTCATGCCCGCGCCGCCCACGCCCACGATGTGGACGCGCCGCAGCACCGTCGGGTCGCCGATGCCGGACACGGCCGGCGGGCCGGCGGGCCCCGTGGAGCGGTGGCCGCGTCCGTCGCTCACGCCGCCACCCGCCCGTCGGCCGGCCGGGCGTTGGCCTCGACCACGGCGGCCCCGGCATCGGCCGCGTCGGGGCGCCCGAGGGACGCTGCGGCGGCGCCCATCGCCGCCAGGCGTCCCGGGTCGGCCACCAGGGCCTCCACGACGCCGGCCAGGCCCACCGGGGTGCAGTCGGCGTCGGGCAGCAGCACGGCGGCGGCGGCGCGCTCGAGCACGCGGGCGTTCGCCGTCTGGTGGTCGCCCGGCGCCCCCGGCAGGGGCACGAGCACGGCCGGGGTCCCGGCTGCCGCCAATTCGGCGACGGTCATGGCCCCCGCCCGGCAGACCACCAGGTCGGCGGCGGCGTAGACCGCGGCCATGCGCTGCTCGTAGGCGACGCGGACGAGATCGAGGCCCCGGTGACCGTGGGCGTCGTCGGACGGGAACCCGGCACCGGACACGGCCACCGGCCCGCCACCCGCCCCGGCGCCCGGGAGCGGCGGCACCCGCTCCACCGCCGGGTCGTCGCAGTACTCGCCCCAGTCCCGGCGACCGACGATGTGGTAGATCGCCAGGTCGTCACGATCGCGCCACCGACCCGCCGCCCCGTCCACCGCCCGATTGATCTGGCGCGCCCCGAGCGACCCGCCGAACACGACCACCACCGACCGGTCGTCCGGCAGACCGAGCTGGGCACGCGCCGCCGCACGGCCGGTGGGCGTTCGGTCGGCCGCCGCGATCTCCGGCCGCACCGGCGTGCCGGTCACCACGGCGCGGGGCAGCGGGTTCCCCTCCCAGCCCACCGCACTCGCCCGGGCGAACCTCCCGAACAGCCGGTTGGCGGCGCCCGGCACGGCGTCCACGTTCACCAGGACCAGCGGCACCCGGTGCACCAGGGCCCCGACGGCGCCGGCCAGGCTGGCGTACCCGCCGACCGCCACCACCACCCGGGGCCGGGCGCGGCCCACCACGCCGACACCCCGCACGACGGCCACCACGAGCTCGTAGGTCGACCGGGCGTTGCGCGCCAGGGCACGGGGGGCGAGGCTGCGCACGATGCCGCGTCCGGGCAGCAGCGTCACCGCAAAGCCGCGGCCGGACAGGGTGGCGGCGTCCTGGCCCCGCTCGGATCCGAGGAACTCGATCGACGCCCGGTCGTGCCCCCGGGCCACCAGGGCCTCGGCGATGGCGAGCGCCGGCTGGAGGTGGCCGGCGGTTCCCCCGCCCGCCACCACGGCGTAGCGCCGACCGGCGACACCGTCCCGGTCGGCCACGCTGTCAGGTGCGGTCACGCCCGGACGGTGCGGCGGCGCTGGGGGCGGGCGCGGGGGCCCGAGCGCTCCTGCATGGCGATGTTGAGGAGGATTCCCACGGAGGCCAGGGTGATGACCAGCGACGAGCCGCCGAAGGAGATGAAGGGAAGCGGAATCCCGGTCACCGGCAGCACCCCGATCACGGCGCCGATGTTGATGACGGCCTGGCTGGTGATCCAGACGGTCACGCCGACCGCCAGGAGCGAGCCGAACCGGTCCGGGGCCCGCCCGGCGGCCCGGAACCCGTACCAGGCGAGGGCGAAGAACAGCCCCAGGATGACCACGGCCCCGATCAGGCCGAGCTCCTCCCCCACGACCGAGAAGATGAAGTCGGTGTGGGCGTTCGGCAGGGTGCCCCACTTCTCGCGGCCGCCCCCCAGGCCGAGCCCGAAGAGGTGCCCGGACCCGAGCCCGATCAGCGACTGCCAGACCTGGTAGCCGGAGCCGGACTGGTGGGCGCCCGGGTTGACGAACGACAGGACCCGGTCGCGCCGGTAGGAGTCGCTGAAGGCGAAGATCACCGCCACGACGGTGAAGGCGGCCAGCACCTTGGACAGCGGTGCGAGCGTCACCCCGCTCATGAACAGGATCCCGAAGGCGATGCAGCTCAGCACCATTGCCGTGCCCATGTCGGGCTGCTTGATGATGAGGGCGGCGGACACGATCAGGACGCCCATGACCGGGGCGATGACCTGCTTGGCCGGGGCCGACTTGTCGGTGCGCTTGACCACGATGTCCGCCGCGAACAGCACCATGGCCAGCTTCATCAGCTCGGACGGCTGGAGGCGGAGCAGGCCGAACCCGATCCACCGGGACGACCCGCCGGCCGTGACCCCGAGCCCCGGCACCAGCACCGCCACGAGCAGGCCCAGGGTGCCGAGGACCAGCGGGACGGACCACCTGCGCCAGGCCCGGTAGTCGATGCGGGCGAAGACGAGCAGCGCGCCGATACCCACCGCCATCCAGATGACCTGGCGGAAGAAGATCGTCCAGGGTGAGCGGTACGTGATGAGCGACACCACCGGCGACGCCGAGCCCACCATCACCAGTCCGATGACGCACAGGACGGCCACCAGGACGCCCAGCGCCGCCGCCGTCGGGACGCCGCGCAGCCAGCGCACCACGGCCGGGCCGCCCCCGGGTGCTGCCGGTGTCTTGGTGCCGGAGGACGACGCCTTCGTTCCCGTCGCCGACCTGGCGGCGCCGCCGATGGACGCCTGGGTGCGCGAGACGATGGTCGGGCGGCGTGCGGCCGTGGTGCGGCGCCGCGAGGCCGTCGACCGCTCAGCCACGACGGTATCCCGCGGTGCGACCGGCAGGCACTGCGGTGCGGACGGCGGGCACGGCTCCGGCGATGATGGCGCGCATTGCGTCGGACGACATGCCCCCAGCCTCGCCGATGCGCGTGCCCAGGTGGTGGAACCCGTGGGCGCGTGCCGGTGCACAGGCGGCCGGCGGGATGGTCAATGGACCGTCCCGACCGACAGGAAGTCGCCGTAGAAGATGCCGAGCCCGAGGGCGGCGAACAGCCCGGCGAGGATCCAGAACCGGACGATGACCGTCGTCTCGGGCCACCCGAGGAGCTCGAAATGGTGGTGCAGGGGCGCCATCAGGAACACCCGCCGGTGGAACACGCGGAAGCTGATCACCTGGATCACCACGGACAGCGTGACGATCACGAAGAGGCCGCCCAGGATCACGAGCAGCAGGTCGAGGTTCATCAGGAGGCAAAGCGCGGCCAGCCCCGACCCGATCGAGAGCGAGCCGGTGTCGCCCATGAAGATCTTCGCCGGTGCCGCGTTCCACCACAGGAAGCCGACGCAGGCACCGGCCAGGGCGACCGACGCCAGGGCGAGGTCCAGGGCGTCGCCCACGTGGTAGATGCTGAAGTGCCGGTACTGCCAGTACCCGATGATGGCCAGGGTGGCGAAGCAGAACGTCGCCGACCCGGCGGCCAGGCCGTCCAGCCCGTCGGTGAGGTTCACCGCGTTGGCCGCCGCGGCGATGATCACCGTCGCCCACACGATCCAGACGGCCGTCCCCATGTGCAGCCCGATCGAGTCGTACCGGGTGAACGACAGCGTCGTCGACGCGTGGGCCCAGTAGGCGGCGAGGATCGAGAACGTCAGGCCGAGGGCGGTCTGTGCGCCGAACTTCGCCCGCTTGTTGAGCCCGAGGCTCCGGCGGTGGCGGACCTTGATCCAGTCGTCGGCGAACCCGATGGCCGCCGCACCCAGGATGGCCAGCATGACCAGCAACCCCGAGCGGGACCAGGTCACGCCGGGGATGGCATGCGCCGACAGGAACCCGATGAGCACGGCGCCCACGATGCAGACGCCGCCCATCGTGGGCGTGCCGGCCTTGGCGATGTGGACCTGGGGCCCGTCCTCGCGGATCTGCTGGCCGATGTTGTTCTTGAGCAGCCACCGGATGAGGAACGGCGTGGAGAGGACGGCGATCCACAGGGCGATGCCACCCGACGTCATGAGGGAGATCATGCGGCCGGCCCCCCGAAGCGCTCGGCCAGCGCACGGGCCGCCTCAACCCGGTCGTCGAAGGGCACGGTCGCCCCGCCCGTCGTCTGGGTGACCTCGTGGCCCTTGCCCGCCACCAGGACCACGTCCCCGGGCCGGGCACGCCCGACGGCCGCCCGGATGGCCGCCGCCCGATCGGGCTCCACCGTGACGGCGGCGCCCGGGACGACCCCCGAGCGGATCGCCTCGATGATGGCCAGGGGGTCCTCGGACCGTGGGTTGTCCGACGTCAGGACCACCTCGTCGGCCCGGGCGGTGGCCACGGCGCCCATCTGGGGGCGCTTGCCGGCGTCGCGGTCGCCGCCGCAGCCGAACACACAGAGCACCCGCCCGCCGCCCGCCACCGCACGGGCGGCGTCGAGCGCCACCTCGAGCCCGGCCGGGGTGTGGGCGTAGTCGACCAGCACCGACACCGGGGACCCGGCCCCGACGACCTCCATGCGACCGGGCACCGGGGCGGCGCCGGACAGCCCCTCGGCCACCCGGTCGGCGTCGGCGCCGAGTGCGGTGGCCACGGCTGCGGCCAGCAGGGCGTTGTCCACGTTGAACCGGCCCGACAGCGGCAGGTCGACCCTCCGGCCCCGCCAGGTGAACCGGGAGCCGCCCACGGCCAGTTCGACGTCGGTGGCCTCGTCCCGGCGCACGGCGGTCACGGCGTACCCGTCCACCCCGGCGTGGGGCAGGAGCCGCTCGAGGAGCGTCGCACCCCAGGCGTCGTCGGCGTCCACGACGGCGTGGCGGCACCGCCCCGGCTCGAACAGCGACGCCTTGGCCTCGAAGTACGCGTCCATCGTCCCATGGTGGTCGAGATGGTCCCGGCTCAGGTTGGTGAAGGCGGCGACGTCGAACACGATCCCGTCCACCCGGTGCTGGGTGAGGGCGTGGGACGACACCTCCATGGCCACCGCCCGCCGGCCCTCGGCCACCATGCCCGCCAGTGTGCGCTGGAGGTCGGGCGCCTCGGGCGTCGTACGCGCCCCGCCCAGCGTTCCCACGACCCCCGTGGGCCGCCCGTCGGCCTCGAGCACCGACCGCACCAGGTGGGTCACGGTGGTCTTGCCGTTGGTGCCGGTGACGCCCACCGTGGCCAGGGCGCGGGCCGGGTGGCCCCAGAACGCGGCGGCCAGGGATGCCATGGCCGGACGTGCCCCGCCCGGGGGCACGCGGACCTGGGTCACCCCGAGGTCGAGGAAGTGCTCGCACAGCAGCGACGTCGCCCCGCGCTCGACGGCCTCGGCGGCATGGGCGTGCCCGTCCGTGCGCTCACCAGGGACGCAGCAGAACAGGGCGCCGGCGGCCACCCGCCGGCTGTCGAACTCGACCGAGGTCACCGCGGTGGCCGCAGGGTCGCCGAGGATGTCCGCGCCGGGGAGGTCGTCGAGCAGGTCGGCCACCATCATCACGTCGGCGTCCGGTGGGTCAGCGGCGGGGTGGCGGGGAGGTCGAGGGGACCCGCGCCCACCTAGGGCCCTTCCGTGACCGCTCCGGCCGGCACGGTGACGCTACCCGTGCCGCCCACGGCCGTCGTCGAGGCGGCCGTCGTGGCCGCGGCGGTCGTGGGGATACCGAAATGGTGGAGGGCGTAGGCCATGATCGTGGAGAACACCGGAGCAGCCACGGCACCACCGTAGATCGGCGTGGGGCGGTCCAGGACGACGATGGCCGACAGCACCGGGTGCTGGGCCGGCGCGAAGCCGGCGAACGAGCCGATGTAGGCCCCGGGGATGTACCCGAGGTGGTCCGGGCTGGGGATCTGGGCCGTGCCGGTCTTCCCGGCCACCGTGTAGCCGTCGATCCCCGCGCTGGTGCCCGTGCCCGTCGACACCACCGACTCGAGCATGTTGGTCAGCACGGAATTCGTGGCGGGGTCGATGACCCGGTGCGACGCCGACGGGGCGGCCGGGGCCACGGCACCGCCGGTGCCGACGGTGGCCCGGATCAGCCGGGGCGACACGAACACGCCACCGTTGGCCACGGAGTTGTAGGCGTCGAGCACCTGCTGGGCGGTCACGGCGTCGTCCTGGCCGATCGGGGTCGACCCGATCGAGGTGCCGGTCCACTGCCTGGCCCCCGGCACCAGGCCCTGGGACTCTCCGGGGACCCCGAGCCCGGTCGGCTTCCCGAACCCGAGGTTGGAGATCTGGTTCAGCAGCCGGGTCTCCCCCAGGCCCTGGGCGACCTCGATCGTCCCGATGTTCGACGACTGGGCCAGGATCTGGGTGGCCGTCATGGCGACCGTTCCGTGCTGCTCGGCGTCGTGGAACGTGTACTTGCCCATCGGCAGCGCTGCCGGGACCGACAGCGTGGAGGCGGGGGTGATCACCCCGTCGGCCAGTGCCGCCGAGAACGTCACCAGCTTGAACACGGACCCCGGCTCGTAGACCTGGGTCAGGGCGGAGTTGGACGGGGCCTCGACGACGCCGCTGGGCAGCGTGTCGGACTGGGCGACCAGCGTCGCCCCCGACGTGTCGGGCGCCGCCGCCACCTTGGCGGTGAGCGTGGCGGCCCCGGACGGCTTCGCCGAGGTGGGGCCGGAAGGGGCGGGCGCGCCGGCGGCACTGGCGGCACTGGCGGACGTCAGGTTGGCCATGGCCAGGACGTCACCCGATTTCACGTCCATGATGACCGCGGTGCCGCCGGTGGCGTGGGAGGCGATGATCTCGGCCGCCAGGGCCTGCTCGGTCACGTACTGCACCGACTCGTCGAGGGTGAGCTCGACGCCCGTGCCCGGGGTGGCCGGCGTCGACCGGTTGCCGCTCGGCAGCGCCACGCCGTCCGGGGAACGCAGGATGTCGGTCGTCCCGGCCTTGCCGGCCAGCAGGGACTGGAGCTGGTACTCCATGCCCGAGGTGCCGTTGCCGTCCCAGCCCACGGTGCCGACCACGGGTTGGGCCAGGCGTCCGACCGGGACCACCCGCTGGGATTCGGGGACGAGGTTGATCCCGTTGAGGTTCATCTTGGCGATGGTGGTGGCAACGGCGTCGGGCACGCGGTGGGCGAGGTAGACGAAGCCGGACGGTTGGGTCAGCTTCGAGCGCAGGGTGTCGGTGGGGATCCCGAGCAGCGGCGACAGTGCGGCGGCGACGGCCGCCGGCTTGGTGATGATCTGCGGGTCGGCCACCACCGTCTGGCGGCTCACCGTCTCGGCGAGGACCTCGCCGTTGCGGTCGTAGATGCCGCCGCGCACGGGCGGGACGGACACGGCCTGGGTGAGCTGGGCGCGGGACAGGGCGGCGTAGTGCTGGTTGCCGAACTCCTGAACCTGGATGAGGCGGAGGGTCATCACCCCGAACACGGCCACGAGCAGCAGGCGCATCGCACGGGTGCGCCTGCTGAGGAGGACGGCGGGGCTCACCGGGCGGTCGTCGCCGTCGCGGTCGGGGACGAGGCCGGCGTGGCGGCCGGCGTCGGGGCGGGGGTGGTGGGCGCCTTGGCGGCGGGGGTGGTGGGCGCCTTGGCGGCGGGGGCCGTGGGCGGAGTCGGGGTGGTCGGAGCTGTGGTTGCCGGAGCTGGGGCGCTCGCCTTGGGCGTCGCCACCTTGGGCGCCGACGCAACAGGTGACGTGTCCGGCACCGGGAGCGGCACGTTCAGGGGGACCTCGGGCAGGTTCACCACCTGGGCGGGGGCGGTCAGCCCGAGGGCGATCCCCTGGGCCACCACTCGGGCGGGGGCGGCCAGCTGGGCCACCTCGGTCTGCACGGCCTTCTGGGAAGCCTGCTCCGAGCCGATGGCGAGCTGGATCTTGGCCAGTCGGACCTGGCCCTGGGCCACCATGGTGTCGCCGACGACCACGACCAGGAGACTGCCGACGACCAGAGTTGCGGCCAGCCACACGTGGCTGCGCCGGGACCGGCCGCGGAGCGTCCCGCGGCGCCGCTCGGGCTGGACGACCCGGAGTGGCGGGCGCCGGGTGGAGGGACGCTGCTGGGGTGCGGCCGTGGCACGGCGTGCCGCCGTGGTGGAGGGCGGGGCCATCAGGCCACCTCCCCGTTCCTACTGACACCCGGGGCAGCCACGGGCAGGTGCTCCACGACCCGGAGGCGGGCGGCCTCGGACCGGTGGTTCCGGGCCACCTCGTCCTCGGAGGGGCGGCGCGATCCGCGGTGCACGAGCCGGAACTGCGGGTCGGCACCGCACACACAGGGCAGCCCCGGGGGGCAGTGGCAGTCGTCGGTGACGGCCCGGGTGAAGGTCGCCTTGACCATCCGGTCCTCGCCCGAATGGTACGAGATCACGACGCAGCGACCTCCGGGGCGAAGCAGCCCGAGGGCGGCGTCGAGACCCGTCTGGAGCTGGTCGAGCTCCTCGTTCACGGCGATCCGGATGGCCTGGAACACACGGCGTGCCGGGTGGCCGCCGGTGCGCCGGGTGGCCGCCGGAATCGCCTCGCGAACGATGTCGGCCAGCTGGCCCGTGGTGGTGATCGGGCGCGCCGCGATGATCGACCGGGCGATCCGCCGGGCGAACCGGGTCTCGCCGTTGTCGGCGAACAGCTCGACCAGGACGTCCTCGCTCGACTCGTTCACGACATCGGCGCCGGTGCGGCCGACCGTCGGGTCCATGCGCATGTCGAGCGGGGCGTCCCGGCGGTAGGAGAACCCGCGCTCGGCCACGTCCAGCTGGGGCGAGCTGACACCGAGGTCGAAGAGCACCCCGGTGAGGCCCCGCTGGTCGGCGGGGGTGCCGAGCTCGTCCTGGACCTGACGGACGACGTCGCCGAGCGAGTCGAACCGGGACCGCCGGATGACCGCACGGTCGCCGAACTTGGCGAGCTCGCCGGTCGCCGCGGCAACCGCGATCGGGTCCCGGTCGATGCCCAGCAGCCGGATGCCGGGGCTGGCCTCGAGCAGGGCACGGGCGTGCCCGGCACCGCCCAGGGTGGCATCGAGCACCAGGCCGTCGGGCACGGCCGACAGGAGGTCGATGACCTCGGTGGCCATGACCGGCTCGTGGGGGAAGGCCTGGCTCATCCGCAGTCCCTCGGCCGGGCCGGGTCGTGCGGGTGGAGTGCCGCGCCGATCCGACTGGGAGGAGGCGGAGGAGGATTCTCCCAGCACTCCGGTCGAGGGACTGCGCATGGGCCAGACGCGCTCGATGTGGACGTCGTGGCGGGACGCCGCGGCCAGTCCCGACTGCAGGGGGGTGAGACGGGGCAGCGCCGCGGGGTGGCCGACCCGCTCGGCGAGCTCGGCCGCCGACAGGGTGAGGGAGGAGGTGGTGATGCGGCGCACGGCGACCACGCCGATCCCGGACGGGTCGGGTGCGGCGGCTGGCGGCGCGGCGTGACCGGTCGACGGGTCACCGGGAGCGTGGTCACGGGACGGCGCTTCGGCGACGGCGGTGAGGACCGCCGTGCCCCGCCGCGGGCGCCGGGTCCCGACGGTGCGCCGATCCAGGTCGGACGAGCCGTGGAGGACGAGGTGGAGGCGCATCGCGACACTCAGCCGTCGTCGCCCTGGGTCAGACGAGCTTCCTCGGGGAGGACCTTCTCGTCCCACGTCTGCCGGTCCCACAGCTCCACCCGGTCGATCGCCCCGAGCACCAGGACCTCGGACTCCAGGCCGGCGTACTCGCGCAGCCGCGCCGGGATCGCCATCCGCCCCTGCCGGTCGATCTCCAGCTCGTGGGAGGTGGAGGCCCACAGTCGCACCAGATTGCGGTCGCTCTTGCTCGTCGTGGCCCGCTCCATCATGGCGTCCATCTGCAGTTCGAACTGTTCCGGCGTCCACAGCGACAGGCAGCCGTCCTGCTCGGGCGCCAGGTAGCCGCCGTGCTCGAAGTGGGTGCGGAACTTGGCCGGCAGGATCACCCGTCCCTTGTCGTCGAGCGAGTGCTCGTGTCTGCCGAAGAACCGTGCCACTGGACCTTGCTCCCACAACGCTCCCCGTAGTGCCCGGTACCCGACTGTTTCGGGTCCCTCCCTTTCACACCACTTCGCGCCACTCTACGCCCCATACCTCCACTCGTCAACCATTCGGCACCAACTTTCGCCCGTGGTCCTCCGGGTGGGCACGCGGGGCGCGCGATGGTGCTGACCTGGGACGTCACCGGTCGCGACGCGCCAGGACGCGGGACCGTCCAACGGGTGGTGCCGGGTGGAGGGCCGGGTGGAGGGCCGGGTGGCCCCACCGGGTCCCCGTACGCCGTCGCGGCCCCTCGGGACGTCCCCGTGCGCTCCCCTGCGCCTGGACGGGGTCGCTCGCGCCTCGCCCGGAGGGGGCGGGGGACGACTCAGGGAAGGAGGTGGAGGAAGGTGGCGACCACGGCGTCCGCCGTGGGCACGGGATCGACGCCCTGGGCCGACGCGGCGTCGGCGACCCCGGTGACGGCGCCGGCCAATCCGGTCAGGGCAGCGGCCCGCTCGTCCCGGTCGAGGGCGAGCGCCCCCAGCAGGGCCGTCGGGTCCCAGTGCAGGACGCAGGCGCCATGGAACCACGCGCCGTGACGGGTGCGCCGCTGGGCCAGTCCGACCACCTTGCGGCCGCCCACCGTCACCTCGCCCGCGCCGACCCCCCCGAAGCAGACCAGTGACGACCATCGGCTGCAGGCCCCCGGCCCGGCGCCCTGGACCTCCACTCCCGCCAGCCCCAGGCCGCGCAGCGCCGAGCCCCAGGTGCTCCCGAGCCAGGCGAAGGCACGGGTGACGTCCGTGGTCGCCAGTGCGTCGCCGGCCGGCACCCAGACGTCGATCCACACCGGTTCGTCCGGCGCCACGAGCACCGCTCCCCCGCCGGACCTGCGTCGGACGACGGCGAGTCCCGACCCGGCCACGGCGGCCCCGTCGACCGTCTCGGGACGCTGGGTGGAGCCGAGCACCACGGCCGGCCCGGTCGGTCGGCACACCGCGACGGCGCGGGTGGTCGGGTCGAGCCGCACCGACGGCCAGGAGGCGTGGAGGTCGCCGGCCGGGGCGACACGATCCTCGATCCGCCACCGGTCCGGCACGTGGCCAGTCTGGCACCCGCCCGGCCGGCGGGTGCCCAGGGCCGCGGGATCAGGCGCTGATCCGGCGCCGGCCGACCACCTCGGAGCCGAGGTAGTCGGCCCAGTCCTCGCTGGTGCTTCCGCACAGTGCGAGCAGTTGGACCCGGTGCCGGGGGGCGACCGGGGTCGAACGCAGCTCCATGCCCGCCTCGTGGGGCAGCCGGTCCTCCTTGCGCGTGTTGCAGGGGCGGCACGCGGCGACCACGTTCTCCCACGTGTGCGGCCCGCCCTTGCTGCGCGGGATCACGTGATCGAGGTTCTCGGCCGACGCGCCGCAGTACTGGCACCGCCCACCGTCCCGGGCGAACACGGTGCGGCGGTTGACGGCCACCCGGTAGTTGTAGGGGACCTTCACGTAGCGGACGAGCCGGACGACCGAGGGCTCGGGCACGCACACCCGCTCGGCCCGGAACACGCGCTCGGTGGCGTGGATCAGCTCGGCCTTGGTGTCGAGCACGAGGAGGACCGCCCGACGCGACGAGACGATGCCCAGCGGCTCGAAGGTGGCGTTGAGGACCAGCGCCCGCCGCGTGGGCGACATCGGCGACCGGACCGGGGTGGCCCCGTCCGAGGAACGCGGGACGGCGGACGCCGTCGCACCTCCGGGCCGTGACGCACGATCCATCGGCCCGTCGCTACCCGTGCCCGCCCGGGCGTGGTGTGGTGGCCGCCGCGGTGGCCCGGCACCATTCGAGGAACGAGACGATGTCGGCCCGGGTCGGCGCGGCGTCGGGGCGGCCGTAGGCCGTGACCATGCGGAACTCCCACAGGCGCCGGTCCGGGAGCGGCAGGTGGGGCGGCGAGCGCCACCACAGCCGCGGGGCCATCCTCCGCAGCTCGCCCAACGCGGTCCACCACAGGTCGGGGCGCAGCAGGACGGCAGTGAGGAGTGTGGTGGCCACCCGTCGTGTCGACCCGTCGGCGTTGACGACCGCACCGGGCGTGCCGGCCTGCGCTCCGACGGCGAGGCCATCGCTCCGTCCGGCGGATGGGTCCGAGCGCGGGACGGGGGCCGGGGTGCTCATCGCCCCCCATCTTCCATCACGGTCGTGCCCGTCACCACACGGGTCCGGTGCCGTGCGACGGCCGCCGCACCCACCAGGGGCCCGTCGGCGCCGAGGCCACCGGCGCGGATCCGGGTCGGGCGAGCGAATTCGAGGCCGCACCGGAGCGCGATCTCCTCCTGGGCGGCGCCGAAGAAGTCGTCGCCGAACCCGAGTGCGACCGACCCCGCGACCACCGCCAGCTGCAGGTCGAGCAGGTTCGCCACCGATGCCACGGCCCGGCCCACGAGTGTCCCGCACCGTCGGCGCATCGCCAGGTCGGCCTGCGCCGCCGGGCGTCCGGTGATCGCGGCGATGGCTGTTCCCGACACCTCGGCCTCCAGGCAGCCCCGACCGCCGCACGCACACGGGCGACCGTCCGGGTCGACCACGATGTGGCCGACGTGGCCGGCATTGCCTCCTGAGCCGTCGAGCAGGCGTCCGTCCAGGACCACTCCCCCGCCGACGCCCGTCGACACCACCATGGCCAGGTAGTCGTGCGACCCGTGGGCCGCCCCGGTCCAGCCCTCGCCGAGGGCCAGTGCCTTGGCGTCGTTGTCGACGGCCACGGGGAGGCCGACGAGGTCCGCCAGCCGGTCGCGCAGGGGGAACCCCCGCCACCCGTGGATGTTCAGCGGTGACACGGTCCCGCCTCCCGGGGTCATCGGACCGCCGCACCCCACCCCGCACGAGGCCGGCGCCACCGTCGAAGCAGCCAGCACGTCGACGACGATCCCCCGCAAGGCCTCGAAGACCTGCTCGGGGTCGGTCGAGGCCGGGGTGGCCGTGCGCTGCCGAACCAGGATCCGGCCGTCGCCGTCGACGATGCCGACCTCCATCTTGGTGCCCCCGATGTCCACCGCCAGGACGGCACGACCCGTTGACGAGGGGGGTGTCGACACGACGTGCGGCGCAGGGGTGCCGGGCAGCGTCGTCACGGTGCCACGCTGCTGCAGGCCGTCCGCCACCTTCGGGCTGACACCACCTGCAGGAGGGTCAGTCGTCCCGGTGGAAGCGCCCACGGATCCAGTCACGGGGATCGTGGACCGGATTGCTGATGCTGCGGGTGTGGAGGGAACGGGAGATGTCGTCGATCCCCGCCTTACCCATGCGCCGGGCGTTGTTGGCGAAGACCACACCGGACAGGAACATCACGACCACGCCGACGAATCCGAGGGCGAGCGACGTGGCGAAGGTGAAGAACATGAAGACGAGTGCGGAGACGAATACGAGGGCGGACCAGATGCAGTAACGGCCGGCGTGGCGGTAGACCGTCTCGGATCGGACACGCTCGGCGAAGTCCGGATCCTCCTGATACAGCGACTGCTCCAGCTCGTGCAGTATCCGTTGTTCGTGCTCAGAGAGCGGCACTGTCTCGTCCCCTCCACCAGTTCTCAACCACGTCGATCACTACCAGGTCCATCCTCGCGCAACCCTCCCCCGAACGCACGGCGCCCAAAGGCTCCGGAACGTACGGGTTTCCTGGTCGAACGGCCACCGAGTGCATGTTACAGGTTGTCGGCCGGTTTCCCTCAGATCCCAAGTGATTCCGGGTCACCCGCATCGGGGTCCGTGCTCGGGGAGGACGTCGGGCCCCACTGGGCCTCGCCCCGCCGCTTGACCCGCAACCCGTCCGGCGTCACGAGCGAGGCGGGGCCGACCGCCTCACCTCCGTACCGGGCCCGGATGGCGTCGACGGCGTCGGTCACCGAGCCCCACGTCTCCTGGAGACGAGCCGCGGCCACCGCAGGGTCTTCGCGTCCGGCCGCCGGCGTGCTCCCGGGCCCGTGACCCCCCGAAGGGTCTCGGCCCGCCGCTCCCCCGCCTGTCGCCACTCCGGCGGCTGCTGACCCAGCAGTCCCCGCCGGCTCCAGGTCGAGCTGCAGCTGGGTGCCGCCGTCGCGGTCGGACAGCCCGGACAGGCTGACCCCGAGGAGGCGGACCCCCTTGCCGAGGTCGACGCCGTCGAGCAGGGCGACGGCAACGGCGGCAATCGCCGGGGTGGCGTCGATGGGCCCGTCGAGGGTGTGGGACCGGGTGATCTGGGTGAAGTCGCCGAATCGGAGCTTGACGGTGACGGTGCGGGCCGCCCGCTCGGCGGCCCGCAGGGCAGTGGCCGAGGCGTCGACCATGCGGTGGAGGCGACGATGGAGGTCGTCACGGTCCCACAGGTCGGTGGTGAAGGTCTCCTCGTGGCCGATCGACTTCGCCTCCTGCACGGGCACGACCGGCCGGTCGTCGATCCCCCGGGCCAGCTCGGACAGATGGCGTCCCGCCGCGGTGCCCAGGTAGCGCTCCAGCGCGTCCGGGGGGACCGCCGCCAGCTCGCCGATGGCGGTCACGCCGAGCGCCAGCAGCCGCTTTTCGGTCACCGGCCCGATACCCCACAGCGCCCGGACCGGCAGCGGGTGCAGGAAGGCGAGCTCGTCCTCGGCCCGGACCTCGACGACGCCGGGGCCCGGTTCGACCCCCGACCGTGAGGCACGTGGCTTGGCGGCCTTCGACGCCAGCTTGGCCATCAGCTTCGACCGGCCGACGCCCACCGAGCACGGCAGTGACATCTCGTCCCGGACCCGATCCCTGATCTCGTGACCGATCAGCGTGCCGTCGCCGAACAGGTGCACCCCACCCGTCACGTCGAGGAAGGCCTCGTCGAGCGAGATGCCCTCCACGAATGGCGTGAACGACCCGAGGATGTCGTGGAGTCGGCGGCTCTCCTCCGAGTACCGGTGGAACCGGCCATCGAGGAAGATCGCGTCAGGGCACAGGCGCCGGGCCACCGACGACGACATGGCCGAGTGCACGCCGAACATCCGGGCCTCGTAGGTGCAGGCCGCCACGACCCCGCGGGCACCGCTGCCGCCGACGATCACGGGTTTGCCCCTGAGCGTCGGGTCGTCGAGGACCTCGACCGACGCGAAGAAGGAGTCCATGTCCACGTGCAGGATCACCCGCTCGGCGGCCGACGGGCCGACGGGGGGTCGCCCCGGGCCGTCGGCGTCGGGCCCGGTCGGGGCGCTCACCCTCCGAGGCGCAGTCTCCGGAAGCCCTCGGCACACGGGACCCCGGCGCGTCGACCGGCGTCCTCAGCGGCCAGCCGCATCGCGGTGGCCGCCCACTCGCCCCCGTCGGGGAACTGGGTCCGGTGGCAGGCGACGGCCGCGCCCTTGGCCTCCACCGTGCCGGTGATGTCCACCCAGACATCGGGCTCCAGGGTTCCCGACAGCAGGACGGTGGCGACCTGGTGGGCCGGACCCGCCTCGGGGAAGTAGTGCGGCATGGCGGCGGCCGGGGCCACGGCGTCGAGCACCGCGAACCCGGTGATGCGGTGGTCCCGGTGGTTGAAGTAGTCCTGGCCGAAGAAGACGGCCGTCGGGTCGGGGCACAGGACGACGTCAGGGCGCAGTCGACGGACGACCGACACGAGCGCCTCACGGAACCACGCCACGTCCTCGAGCTCCCCGTCCGGCACACCGAGGAATTCCTGGCCGGCCAGACCGACCACGGCCGCCGCCGCAGCAGCCTCCTCGGCACGGGCGACGATGAGTCCCTTCGGCTCGAGCCCGGGGTCGGCGGTCCCCTTCCCGCCGTCGGTGCAGATCAGCGTGTGCACCTCACACCCGGCGGCAGACCAGGCGGCCAGCGTGCCACCGCACGACACGTCGGGGTCGTCGGGGTGTGCATAGACGGCGAGGGCCCGGTGCGGCACCTCGCTGAGCAGCTCGGCCACCCGTCAGCCCTCGGGGCGCTTCGGCGCGGTGGTCTTGGTCAGGAGGCCCACCTCGCGTCGGAAGTCGTCGACGCCTTCGAACCCCTTGTAGACGCTGGCGAACCGGAGGTAGGCGACCTCGTCGACCACCCGGAGGTGCTCGAGCACCGCCAGTCCGACCTGTTCGGACGTCGCTTCCCAGCCCTCGTCACGCAGCTCGTCCTCCACGTCGCGGGCGACAACCTCGAGCTGATCCTCGGTGACCGGGCGGTTCTTGGTGGCGGACCGCAGTCCGTCGATGAGCTTGCCCCGGTCGAAGGGCTGGCGGAGCCCCGACCGCTTGACGACGATCAGCGGGATCTCGTCGATCCGCTCGAACGTCGTGTACCGGTGGCCGCAGCCCGAGCACTCCCGACGCCTCCGGATGGCGGCACCGTCCTCGGCCACCCTCGAATCCACGACACGATCGTCGTCGGCCAGGCACCATGGACAACGCACGGACACGAGGCTAGTGCCCTTCGGCGCAACGTCACAGGGCGCCGTCATCCGTGCGGGCCGGCCGCTGCAGCCAGGATCGGGCCCGTTCAGGGGAGGGTGAGCTGCTCGCCGGGGACGACCGAGTAGGTGCCGAGCTGTGCGGCGAGTTGCGAGACAATCGGCCGCGGGTCCCCGGTCGGGTCCACCCGCTGGGCGATCGACCAGAGGGTGTCGCCAGCGCGGACCGTGTAGGTCGCGGGGTGGCCATGGGCCGCCAAGGCGGACTCGGTGGCGTGGGAGGTGCCACCGAATCCGCCCAGCGGAAGCGCGAGAAGGCCCAGCCCCAGGGCCATCATCGCGAGGAGGGTCCGCCGGCGGCGGACCTCGATCGAGACGCGGGGCCGGGGCGGACGCACCCGCGGCGCGGCCTCCTCGTCGCCCGGCTCCAGACGGGGTCGGAGCCGGGCTCCCCGGTGTGCCGGCGCCGGCACCAGCCGGAGCTCGGGACGACTCGGCTGGACCGGCTCGTCGTCGAGGTACTCCGGCAGGGATGCTGTGAGAAGCGCTGTCATCGGAATGTCCTTCCTGTCGTCGCCGTCGCCACCGTTGTACGTCCCGGGTGTGACACCCGGCAGGTGTGCCCCAGGCCGGGACCTTTCGTCGAACCTGTGTTCGTCATGTGGCCATCCCACCACGAACACCTGTTCGCTGTCAATGACTTTTCCGAACAGATGTTTGCTTTGGCGGTCCTCGCGGGCTACGTTCATGCAAACAGACGTTCGCAGCGGGGTGTGACAGCCGCGGTCGGACGGGACGGCGAACCGGACAGCGGAGGGACCCATGGCCCAGATACTGAGCACCAAGCGGAAGCAGATCCTCGACTGCATCTCCGACTCGGTCCGCGACCGCGGCTACCCGCCGTCGGTCCGCGAGATCGGCGAGGTGGTCGGCCTGACCTCCTCGTCGACCGTCCACGCCCACCTCGCCGTGCTCCAGCGCGAGGGGTACCTGCGGCGGGACCCCACCAAGCCCCGGGCGATCGAGGTCTGCTACGACCCGTCGTCGAAGGTGATCATGGACGCCCGGCCCCTCCGGCACGTGCCGCTGGTCGGTGAGGTGGCGGCCGGTACCGGTGTGCTGGCCCAGGAGAACATCGAGGAGCTCTACCCGCTGCCGGAGGACTTCACCGGGACCGGCACCTTGTTCATGTTGCGGGTGAAGGGTGATTCCATGATCGACGTCGGCATCGTGGACGGCGATTTCGTCGTCGTGCGCCAGCAGCCCGATGCCCAGCCGGGCGACATCGTGGTGGCGGGCATCCCCGACGAGGAGGCGACGGTGAAGACCTTCTCGACCAAGGACGGGATGGTCGTCCTCACCCCGGCCAACCCCCGGCTCGAGCCCATGGTGTTCGATCCGTCCGAGGTGACCGTCTTCGGCAAGGTCGTCACCGTCATGCGGAGGCTCTGACCGCCGACGCCACGGCCGGACCTCGGCCCGGACCGCTCAGGACTGCGGTGTCGCCACCCCGATCGCGCTCATGTCCGGATACCGCAGTCCGGCCGTGGCGTCGGGCGGGAAGGCCTCGTCGATGGCGGCGAGATCGGCAGCGTCCAGTACGAGGCCGGCGGCGGCCACGTTCTCCTCCAGGTAGGTGCGCCGCTTGGTCCCCGGGATCGGGACGACGTCGGAGCCCCGGCCGAGCACCCAGGCGAGCGCCAGTTGGGCCGCCGTGCAGCCCTTGGTCGCCGCGAGCTCCCGCACGGTGCCGACCAGTGCGAGGTTGTGGGCGAAGTTCTCCCCCGTGAACCTCGGCAGGAACTTCCGGAAGTCGCCCTCGGGGAAGTCGTCCGGCGAGGTGATCTGCCCGGTCAGGAAGCCCCGACCGAGGGGGCTGTAGGCGACGATGCCGATCCCCAGCTCTCGGGCGGTGGGTACGACGTCGGCCTCGATGTCCCGGCTCCACAGCGACCACTCACTCTGCAGTGCGGCGATGGGGTGCACGGCGCACGCCCGGCGCAAGGTGTCCGGTGCCGCCTCGGACAGTCCGAGGAAGCGGACCTTGCCCTCGGCGACCAGTTCGGCCATGGCCCCCACCGTCTCCTCGATCGGGACGCCGGTGTCGCTCCGGTGCTGGTAGTAGAGGTCGAGGTGGTCGACACCGAGGCGGGTCAGTGACGCCTCGCACGCCTGGCGCACGTAGGCGGCGTCGCCGCGGATCGTGCGCACTGCCGGGTCGGCGGTGCGCACGATCCCGAACTTGGTGGCGAGCACGACCTCGTCGCGACGCCCGGCGATCGCCCGGCCCACCAGCTCCTCGTTCAGGTACGGGCCGTACATGTCGGCCGTGTCGAGGAGCGTGACACCGAGGTCGAGTGCCCGGTGGATCGTGGCGACGGACTCGGTCTCGTCGCCGGGACCGTAGAACTCGCTCATGCCCATGCAGCCGAGCCCTTGCGACGACACGACGAGTCCGGAGGTCCCGAGTGTCCGCGTGGTGAGGGTCATGGGGCGACCCTACCCATCGCGCCGGTCCGCCGACCCGCATCACCACGCCCCCAGGGCATGCCGCACGTCCGTCCCGCCCGGCGGAGCTCCCTCACCCCCGGGCGCCGGGCCCCTCACGCTTCGCAGCGGAGCACCGTCAACCCTCGGAGCGGAGCACCGTCAACCCTCGGAGCGGAGCACCGTGTCGAGCACTGCGGCGGCACGGGCCAGCTCCGTCGCGTGCACGTGTTCGCCCGGCGTGTGGGCCAGCAGCGGATCGCCCGGTCCGAAGTTCGCGGCGGGCACCCCTCGCTCGGCAAAGAACGCCACGTCCGTCCATCCGACCTTGGCACGTGGCGGGGCGCCCGTCGCTGCCACCAGGGCGGCGAGCACGGGGTCGTCGAGCGACGGCGGGGCGGCCGGGGCGGCCTCGAGCAGCTCCCAGTGGTCCCCCGGCTCCAGGTGCGGGGCGAGCAGCTCCCGGACCGACGATTCGGCCTGGGACATCGTGCGGTCGGGGGCGAAGCGGTGGTTCAGCACCAGGGTCGCCCGGTCGGGGACGACGTTGCCGGCGACGCCCCCTTCGACCGAGACGACCTGGAGCTGTTCGCCGTACTCACACCCGTCGATCACCGGGCGGCGCACCTCGAAGCCGTCGATCGCCGTCAGCACGCCCGCCAGCCGGTGGATGGCGTTGCGACCGGCGTGGGGTCGGGCGGTGTGGGCCCGGAGCCCGGTCAAGGTCACCCGCAGGCGCATCGTCCCCTGGCAGCCGGCCTCCACGACCCCGCCGGTCGGCTCCCCCAGGACAGCGACGTCAGCGGCGAGCAGGTCGGGGCGCTCGTCCCACAGCCGGAGGAGGCCGTTGTGCTCCCGTGCCACCTCCTCGCCCGTGTAGAAGCACCACGTGAGGTCGACCGGTGGGCAGTCCAGGCTCCCGGCCAGGTGCAGGAAGACGGCGAGCCCGCCCTTCATGTCGGCACTCCCCAGGCCGTGGAGCGTGTCGCCCTCCACCCGGGGCTCGTCGTTGCCCTCCGCCGGGGGAACCGTGTCGAGGTGTCCGGCGAGCAGCACCCGCCGGGTCCGACCGAGGTCGGTCCGGGCCACGACGTTGTCGGCCACGCGCTCGACCGTCAGCCACGGGCACAGCGCGAGGGCGGCCTCGACGGCGTCAGCCATCGGGCCCTCGTGGTGGCTGACCGACGGGATGCCCACCAACGCGGTGGCCAGGCCCAGTAGCCCGTCGGGGATCACGCCGCCGGGGCCGACCGCCTCGCCGGCGCCCCCCACGTCACCCGCGCCCCCACCTTCATCCGTCACGTCCGTCGGGCCCCGGTCACATCGACACCCCGTGCGTCCGCAGGATGTCGTTCAGCTGGGCCTTGTCATGCCGCTGCCCCTCGGTGAGTCGCTTCAGCACGAGCACGCACGGCAGGTAGAACTCGCCGCCAGGGAAGTCTCGTCGCCGGTTGGCCTGGACGGCCACCGACCACGGCGGCACGTGGCCCCGAGCCAGCTCGTCGCCCGTCTCGGCGTCGATGACCGGAATGGTGGGATTGAGGATGGTGCCCTCGC
>JADGOH010000060.1 GCA_017883025.1 Acidimicrobiales bacterium | reverse complement strand
GGGTACCTGGAGCAGCTGTACACGTTCGCCGATCTCGACCGCGATGGCTCCCCCGCCCGTACGATCTCGATCTCCTACCTGGGCCTCACGACGCCCAACGCCGACACGGGGTTCGGCGCCTGGCGTGACTGGTACTCGTTGCTGCCGTGGGAGGACACCCGGAAGGACACCAGCGTGCTCACGGATCGGGTCACGCCACAGGTTCGGGCATGGGCCGACCAGCAGCCCTCGCTGGCTTCGGAACGCAGGCAGCGGTGCGCCATCACCTTCGGCCTCGACGGCAATGCTTGGCAGCCTGACCTGGTGCTGCAGCGCTACGAGCTGTTGTACGAGGCGGGGCTGGTGCCCGAGTCCCCGTCGGCATGGCGGCGCCCGGATGATCGGGTCGTGCCCGGTGATCGCATGGTGGGCGACCATCGCCGGGTCCTGGCCACGGGGCTGGCGCGTTTGAGGGCGAAGATCCAGTACCGTCCGGTGGTTTTCGAGCTGATGGCCTCCGAGTTCACGCTGGGCCAGCTGCAGGACTGTGTCGAGGCGCTGGCGGGGCGGCCGGTCCATACGCAGAACTTCCGGCGGCTCATCGACCAGCAGGCGCTGGTCGAGGACACCGGTCACGTGGACACCGACACCGGGGGGCGGCCCGCACGCCTGTACCGGTTCCGCCGCGAGGTGCTGCAGGAGCGTCACGCGGCCGGCACGAAGCTGCCGACGACCCGGAGCCGCTAACAGCGGCCGTCCCGCATGCTGGGCGGTCGATTCGGCACCACTTATGCTCCGACGTAGCATAAGTGCCAAGCGATGAAGCCCTCCCGTTTGGAGAACCGCATGTCCACCACGCTGACGACCGCCGACCAGGTCTACCCGAAGGTCGCACACGTCATTCCGTCCATCGAGTGGGTCACCATGGCCGACGACGTCGAGGCCATCCTGCGGCTGAAGCAGGAACGCAACGCCGTGATCCTCGGCCACAACTACATGTCGCCGGAGATCTACTACGGCGTCTCCGACATCGTGGGCGACTCCCTGGCGTTGGCCCGGGAGGCCACCGAGGTCGAGGCGGACGTGATCGTGCTCGCCGGCGTCCACTTCATGGCCGAGACCGCCAAGCTGCTCAACCCGTCGAAGACCGTCCTCATCCCGGACCTGCGTTCGGGCTGCTCCCTGGCGGAGTCGATCACTGCCGAGGACGTCCGCGAGCTGCGCCGCCTCCACCCTGGCGTACCGGTCGTGACGTACGTCAACACTTCGGCCGCGGTGAAGGCGGAGTCCGACATCTGCTGTACGTCCGGCAACGCGGTGGCGGTCATCGAGAGCCTGGGCGTGCCGCGAGTGATCATGATCCCCGACCAGTACCTGGCCGCGAACGTCGCCCGCCAGACCGGCGTCGAGGTCATCACGCACCCGGGTGCTTGCGAGGTCCACGAACGGTTCACCGGCGCCGACATCCGCCAGGTGCGCCTCGACTACCCCGGGGTGAGCGTGCTCGCGCATCCGGAGTGCCCGCCCGAGGTGGTCGACGAGGCCGACTTCGCCGGCTCGACGGCCCAGATGCAGCAGTTCGTCGAGACCCGGCGCCCGACCCGGGTAGCCCTCATCACCGAGTGCTCGATGAGCGACAACCTCGCCGCAGCCAACCCCGACCTCGAGTTCGTACGGGCCTGCAACCTGTGCCCGCACATGAAGCGCAACACCCTGGCCGCGATCCGCCACGCGTTGGAGACCATGACCCACGAGGTCACCGTCGATCCCGAGGTCGCCGTACGGGCTCGCCTCGCGGTGGACCGGATGCTGCAGGTCGGAACGGCGCGATGAGCGACGACACAAGCGCCACCGTGGTCGAGGCCGGCTGCCCGGTCATCGTCGGTGCCGGCCTCGCCGGTCTGACCGTCGCCATCGAGCTGTCACCCCGGCCGTGTCTGGTCCTCAGCGCCGGCGCGGTGAGCACGGGTACGTCCACGGGCTGGGCCCAGGGCGGCGTGGCGGCCGCCGTGGGGCCCGACGACAGCCCGGAGCTCCACACCGCGGACACGCTGGCCGCCGGGGCAGGACTGTGCGAGGCGGACGTGGTCAGAGCCATCACCGGTGCCGGCCGGGACGCCATCGCCTGGCTCGCCGGCTTGAACGCCGCGTTCGACCGCAATCCGGACGGCACGTACCGGCTGGGCCTCGAGGGCGCCCACAGCCGGCGACGGATCGTCCACGCTCAGGGTGATCGCACAGGTGCGGAGCTGCTGCGTACGGTGGTGGATGCCGCCCGGGCACTCCCCTCGGTGTCGCTGTGGGACCACTCCCCTGCCCGCCGGATCCTGGTGGCCGACAACCGAGTGGCAGGCGTCCTGGTCGACACCCCCGACGGGCCGGTCGAGCTGCGCACCGACACCGTGGTGCTGGCCACCGGTGGGATCGGGGGCTTGTTCTCCTTCACCACAAACCCGCTGTCCTCCCAGGGCCAGGGCCTGGCGCTGGCGTTTCGGGCCGGCGCGGTCCTGCGTGACATGGAGATGGTCCAGTTCCACCCGACCGCCCTGGACATCGACATCGACCCG
>JADGOH010000059.1 GCA_017883025.1 Acidimicrobiales bacterium | reverse complement strand
GCGCCTGTCCCACTGGGCCAACTACATCATCGGCGACACCTTCGCCCCCGAGAACGCCGGCTACAGCTGGCGCGACGTCGGCTCGATCGCCGAGGAGCAGGGCAAGGAGCCCTTCGACGCCCTACTGGACCTGGTCATCGCCGACGACCTGCGCACCGTGCTGTGGCCCAAGGCCTCCGACGGTGACGCCGCCTCATGGGAGGCCCGGGTCGACGTGTGGAAGGACCCCGGCGCGCTGGTCGGCGGGTCCGACGCCGGCGCCCACCTGGACCGCATGTGCGGCTCCAACTACCCGACCTCGTTCCTGGGCGACTGCCTGCGCAACCGCAAGCTCGTCCCGATGGAGCAGGCCGTCCACTGGATGACCCAGGCGCCTGCCGACCTGTTCGGCCTCCACGACCGGGGCCGGGTGGCCGAGGGACTCCGCGCCGACCTCTTCGTCTTCGACCCCGCGACGGTCGCCTCGGAGCCGGCCACCCTGGTCGACGACCTGCCCGGCGGGAGCCCCCGCCTCATCGCCGACTCGATCGGCGTCACCCGCGTCCTGGTCAACGGCGTGGAGACCGTGGTCGACGGGCGCCCCACCGGCAACCTGCCCGGCACCCTCCTGCGGTCGGGTCGCGACACCGTCACCGTCGACACGGCGGCCACAACCTGACCGGCGCACCTGATCCGGGCGCCCACACCGGGCCGCCACCGTGTCCCGACAACGATCCACCTCGACACCAACCACCTCGACACGCCCCCCGACGAAAGGACCCCTCACATGGGTGATCAGGCCACCAGAGACGAATCCCAGCTGCTGATCGGCGGGTCGTGGGTCGATGCCGGCGACGGCACGTACGACATCATCAACCCGGCCACCGAAGAGGTCGTCGGACATGCCCCCAACGCCTCGGTGGCCGACGCCGAGGCCGCCTGCGCTGCCGCCCGAGAGGCCTTCCCGGGCTGGGCGGCCACCCCGGTCGACGAGCGCCTCGCCCTGTTGAAGGCCGCGGCAGCCGCCATCCGGGCCAAGAACGACGAACTCGTGCCCCTGGTGATCGCCGAGACCGGCGCCACCGCCTCGGTCGGGTCGCGCATGCAGGTCCCGATCAGCGCCGACCGGTTCGAGCGCTACAGCCGGGACATCCGCCACGTCCAGGAGTCGATGCTCCCCCCGATCGCCACGGCCGCCACCCCGCTGGCACCCGGAGGCCTGATCAGCGCCCTCGCCTACCGCCAGCCCGTCGGCGTCGTCGCCGCCATCGCCAGCTACAACTTCCCGCTCACCAACATGGCCGGCAAGGTGGCGCCGGCGCTCGCCATGGGGAACACCGTCGTCATCAAGCCCGCGCCCCAGGACCCGCTGGCCATCGTCGAGCTGGCCCGCGTGCTCGACCAGGTCGGATTCCCGCCCGGCGTGATCAACCTGGTCAGTGCCCAGGGGCCCGAGCCGGCATCGGTGCTGACCTCCTCCCCCGACGTCGACATGGTGTCGTTCACCGGTTCGACGGCCGTCGGCCAGCGCATCGCCGCAGCCGGCGCCCCGACCATGAAGCGCCTCCTCATGGAGCTCGGCGGCAAGGGCGCCGCCGTGGTCTTCGGAGACGCCGACCTGAAAGCTGCCATCACCGCCATCGGCTCCACCTGGGCCTTCCACTCCGGCCAGATCTGCACGGCCCCCACCCGGGCCGTCGTGCACCGGAGCATCTTCGACCAGGTGGTCGAGGGGCTGACCACCTTCGCCGGCCGCCTCACCGTGGGCGATCCGACCGAGGCGTCCACCGTGGTCGGCCCGGTCATCTCGGGCCCTCAGCAGCAGCGCATCCTCGACTACATCGAGTCGGGCCGCACCGAGGGCGAGGTCGTGGTGGGCGGCGGCCGCCCCGCGCACATGGAGCGGGGCTACTACGTCGAGCCGACCCTCATCACCGGGTCGAACGACATGCGCACCGCCCGCGAGGAGATCTTCGGGCCGGTGGTCGTGGCCATCCCGTTCGACGACGACGACGAGGGCGTGGCCATCGCCAACGACTCGGAGTTCGGCCTGTACGACTACGTCTTCAGCGCGGACACCTCCCGGGCGTTCCGGGTGGCCAAGCAACTGCGGGCCGGCCACGTGGGCATTAACACCGCCCAGCGCAACATGGACGCCCCGTTCGGCGGGTTCAAGATGAGCGGGATCGGCCGCGACGGCGGCGACTACAGCCTCGAGGCCTATTCGGAGCTGCAGTCGATCATCTGGGCCGGCTGACTCAGCCGGCGCCGGCGAACGGCGCGGCGAAGGCGAACACACCGCCGTCGGCTGCCACCAGCCAGTAGCCGCCGTTCGTGGTGTAGGCCGCCATCCCGGTGATCGGCGCCTGCAGCGGCAGGCTGCCGGCGCTGCCCTGGAAGGGCGCGGCGCCGAAGGCGAAGATCCCGCCGTCGGCGGCGGCCAGCCAGTAGCCCTGGCCGTTCCGGGCGGGCGACATCCCGACGATGGGGGCGTTCAGCGGCATCGAGCCGGTGGAGCCCAGGTAGGCGGCGTCGCCGAAGGCGAAGATCCCGCCGTCGGCGGCCACCAGCCAGTACCCGCCGCCGTCGGATGTGGGCGCCAGACCGACGATGGGGGCGTTCAGGGCCATCCCGCCCATCGACCCCTGGAAGGCGGCGTCGCCGAAGGCGAAGATGCCGCCGTCCGAGCCCACGAGCCAGTAGCCCCGGCCGCTGGGGGTCGGCGCCATGTCGACCACCGGCGCGTTGAGCGGCTGGCCGCCCATCGAGCCGTGGAAGCCGGCGTTGCCGAAGGAGAAGATGCCGCCGTCGGCACCCACCAGCCAGAAGCCGCGCCCGCCCGGCGTCCCGACGATGTGGCGGACGGGCGCCACCAGGGGCTGACCGGCCATCGAGCCGTAGTCGACCGCAGAGCCGTGGGCGGCCACGGCACCGTCCGACCGGGCCACCCAGTAGCCCGCTCCATGCGCTGCCGCGATGCCGACGGCCGGATCCTGGGTCGCCGCCGTCGGCTCACCCGGCACCGGTGGGACGGCGTAGGGATACGCGTACTGCCCCCCGGCGCCCGTGGTCTGCCCGTTCGGACCGACAGTCTGGCCCGGGCAGTAGACCGGGACCCCGGTCTGGGTGCCGGCGACGGACGGCCCCGCAGGCACGGGTGCGCCCTCTACGGCGTTCTGGGCGGCCTGGCGACTCTGCGCCGGGCCCAGCTCGCCGTAGGTGAAGCCGAACAGCTCGACCGTCCAGGCCTGGCCGCCGCTGCAGGTCACCCCGACGCCCACGGTGTCGTACCCGGCGTTCAGCATGTTCTGACGGTGCCCCGCCGAGACCATGTAGGCGTTCTCCATCCCGTCTGAACCGTCGCCGGGCCAGAAGCCGTTGCCCGAGACCCCGGTGTTACCGGCCAGCTCACAGAGCTGCCCGGGGCCGGGATTGGACCCGCAGGCGGAAAGGGGCGGGTCCTGGACCGTACCGACGGCGGCCAGGTGGGCCGACCAGGCCTGAGCGGCGGCGGCCAGCCCCGGGTCCACCGCCAGCTGGGGAACCGGTTGGACCGCCGAATTCCGGACGGCTCGCTCCGCGTTCACGCGTGCGAGCAGGTCCTGGGCGTACAGCGACTGCACCGAGCCGAGGCTCGGGACGACGACGGCGGCTCCTGCCGGCGACGCAGCCGGTGGGCCCACCGGGGCCAGCAGGGTACCGACCGCGATCGCCGTCACGGCGACCGCCCGGTTGAACCCGGCCCGGACGCGTCCGCTTCCGGTCCTCGCCGGTCGGGTGGCGGTACACGTCGTTTCCCTGCTGTACGGCATAGGTGAACACGTCCTGTGTCGAATCGGCTGCACGATCCCGAGCGCCTCGGGTTCCGGTCGGAGTCCCCTCCGGCCGCTCCTGGCGCTCGAGTGCGGTCCGGTTGACCGGCCACAGGCTTCTATCGGCCGTTCGGAGCGAAAACTGTTGCGCGGATCGACTACAACGGGGTCGTGCCTGCACCTGTGCCTCCGACGATCCCCCCGTCATTCACCGAGATGGTCGAACGGGTCAGCAATTGGGGCCGCTGGGGACCGGACGACCGGATCGGCACGCTCAACCTGATCGACGCCGCCGCCCGGCTGCGGGGCGTGGCCGCCGTCGTGGACGGGGAGGCCTTCCCGTTGGGCATCCCGATGTCGGAGGCCGAGGGCATCCAGATGGGGTTCATCGAGGGCCGGGTGAACCCGACCCACTCCATGGTCGCGGTCGACCACCCCCAGACCGACGACCCGGGGTGGGTCGCCTTTTCCGAGGACGTCGTGACGTTCGCCATGCAGTGCGCCACCCACTGGGACGGCCTCGCCCACACCTCCTACGGTGCGGACCCCGACGGCCGCGTCCTCTACAACGGTTACCCGGCGTCCTCGATCACCGAGTCCGGTGCCTCGCTCCTCGGGATCCAGCAGATCCGGTCCCTGGTGTCCCGGGGCCTCCTGCTCGACGTGGCCCGGGCCAAGGGCCTCGAGCTCCTCGAGCCCGGCTACGCCATCACCCCTCACGACCTCGACGCCGCCTGCGCCCTGGGTGGGATCGAGGTCGAGCCCGGCGACATCGTCCTGGTCCGCACGGGCCAGACCGCCCACCTGGCACTGGAGGGTCGCCCCGGCATCGGCGGCCGGCCGCCGGCGCGGGACCTGCTGGCCTACACATGGCCGACCCCTGGGCTCACCGTCGCCACTGCGGCGTGGTTCCACGAACGCGACGTCGCCGCCGTGGCCATCGACACCCTGATTCTCGAGGTCTACCCGTGCGAATCCGAGGACCTCTTCCTGCCCGTGCACGTGCTCCACCTGGTGGAGATGGGGATGACCCAGGGCCAGAACTGGTCCCTCGGCGCCCTGGCCGACGCCTGCGCCGCAGACGGGCGCTACTCGTTCCTGCTCGACGCCACGCCGCTGCCCTTCACCGGGGCCCTCGGCTCACCGGTGAACCCGGTCGCCTTGCGCTAGGTCGGGCGGGACGCCCGGCACGGGGGCCAGGTCCGGCGGGACGCCCGGCACGGGAGGCCCGACCGCGTCGGCTCCGACGTCAGCGGTGCGGACGTGCCTTCGCCGACGTCGACGCCGTACGGGCCGAGGCGGCGCCGCCGCCCACCACGGGACCCGTGCGGGGCGCGGGACTCTCGGACCCGGGCACCCGGGCGCCCTCGGGCACCGGCCGACCGGTCACCGACCAGTGGAGCAGACGGGCCTGGCTGTCGACGAGCGATGCCGTCCGGATGCCCCAGAATTCGAATCCGTAGCGGTGGCCGGCGACCTGGGCCAACATGGCGATCAGGGTGCCCGCCGCGGCCATCGGGTCGCTGCCGGCGGGCGACCCCGATGTCCCGGACTGGTTGGCGATGACCCGTGCCAGCGTGACCGTCACGGCGTTGAGCGCCCGCACCCGCAGCCCCTGGAAGCGCAGGTCGCCCTCCACGGTGGTCAGCTCCACCACCCGGAACACGGCCCGGTTGCGCTCCCAGTAGTCCATGAACCCTTCGACGACGGCGACCGCCGTGCCCCAGGACGCCCCCTCGGACCAGTCGCCGTCGACCAGGCCGGCCAGGACCCCCGCGCCGTCGACGAGCTCCTCGGCCAGGACCGTGATTGCCGCCTCGACGTTCTCGAAGTACTGGTAGAAGGTGGCGGGCGACGTGCCCGCCTGGCGGGCGATGTCGATCACCTTGATCGAGCGCCACGGCGTCGCAACCAACAGTTCGGCGGTGCACTCGAGGAGCCGCTGGCGGGTGGCCAGCCCCCGGCGCCCCGGCACCCTGCCGTCGGTGGTGGCGATCAGCTCCGGATCGTCGTCGGCGTGCTCGGCAGGGGGCATGGCGGCCCATGGTACCGAGGGTGGCGCCCCGATGGCTGGTCTGTCGCGATCAGTAGTTGCACACGTCCTCCCCCCGCACCCGGGGACCGGTTCCCCGGGTGCGGAAAGGGCGTCCGACTAGGGTGGGGACCATGGCGAACGGTCCGGTGCCGCGCACCTTGACGCGGGCCCAACAGGCCCGTCGCCAGCGCGTCATTGACGCCGCCATGTCCCTGGCCCTCGAAGGCGGCTACGAGGCGGTCCAGATGCGCGACGTGGCCGCCCGGGCGGACGTGGCGATGGGTACCGTCTACCGGTACTTCACCAGTAAGGACCACCTGCTGGCCGCCTCCCTCGTGCACTGGGTGGAGCAGCTCGACAGTCGGCTGGCCCAGTCCCCCGCCCAGGGCGCAAGCCCGGCCGAACGGGTGATCGACGCCCTCGACCGGGCACTGCGGGCCATGGGGCGCCAGCCGACCCTGGTGGGCGCCGTGTTCACCGCCCTGGCGTCCCCCGACCCCGCCGCCATCGAGTGCCAGCAGCAGGTGTCGGTCCTCATGGAGGGGATCATCACCCGTGCCATCGGGGAGCCCCAGCCCGCCGACATCAGCGACCGGGCCCGGATCCTCGGCCACGTCTGGTACTCGGCCCTCGTCGGCTGGGTGAACGGGTGGAGCAACATGGGCCGCGTCCACGACGAGCTGGTCGTGGCCATCGGCCTACTGCTGCCCATCGACGTCTACGCCGGCGTCTGACCCGGCGTCGGGTCCGCCGGCCCGCCGACGGCGGTGACCCTCGACCCGCGGCCGGCCGCGTTACCGTCTGACATGACCTCGGCCATCGAAGTGCGCGGCCTCTCCAAACGGTTCGGCTCCGTCCACGCCGTCGACGACCTCAGCTTCGAGGTGGCCCAGGGCCGTGTGACCGGCTTCCTGGGTCCCAACGGCTCGGGTAAGACGACCACGCTCCGCATGCTGCTCGGCCTGGTCTCCATCACCGGGGGCTCGGCCACGATCGGCGGCAAGCGCTACCGCGACCTCGACCACCCCATCCGCCACGTGGGCGCGGCGCTCGAGGCCACCAGCTTCCACCCCACCCGCCGGGCCGAGGACCACCTCAAGTCCGTGGCGCTCGCCGGCGGCATCCCGCTCCGCCGGGTGGGCGAGACCCTGGAGCTGGTCGGCCTCGCCGACGTGGCACGCCGTCGCGTCGGCAAGTTCTCGCTCGGGATGCGCCAGCGCCTGCAGCTGGCCACGGCGCTGCTGGGCGAGCCCGAGATCCTGATCCTCGACGAGCCGGCCAACGGGCTCGACCCCCAGGGGATCCAGTGGCTCCGGTCGTTCATCCGGCACCAGGCCGAGGTCGGCCATGCCGTGCTCGTCTCCTCCCACCTGCTGGCCGAGGTCGAGGAGACGGTCGACGACGTCGTGATCATCTCGGAGGGCAGGCTCGTCCTCCAGTCCACCCTCGCCGACATGGCGGCGCAGGCCGGCACCGGTACCGGGATGCGGATCCGTACGCCCGAGCTCGACCGACTCACCAGGGTGCTTGACGCCGTCCCGGCCGGATGGCGACTGACCGCACCGGACACCCTGGTGATCGACGGGGCCACGCCCGAGTGGTTCGGCCACTTCGCCGCCCAGCACCAGATCGTGCTCTATGAGCTCGTCCAGGAGAAGAGCAGCCTGGAGGACGTCTTCCTCCAGCTGACCACCGGGTTCGCCACACCGGAGCTCGCGATGCCCGACCGCGGGCCCACGCCGTTCCCGACGGACGCGGGCACCGCATGATCGCGGTGCTGCGCGCCGAGTGGCTGAAGCTCCGGACCACGAGCATCCCGTGGCTGCTGACCGCGATCGCCCTGGTCGTCACCGGCCTCTCGATCCTGCTGTACTTCGTCAATCACGGCAACGGGGGACCCGAGCACCCGGGCGGCTTCGGGCCGCCGACCCCGGACATCCCCCACACGGTCCAGCAGCTCCGGGACCTGCTGGGCGCCGGCGTCGGGATCTACGTGTTCTCGCTCCTGCTGGGCGTGCTGATCATCACCGTCGAGTTCCGCCACAAGACGGTCACGACGTCGTTCCTGGTCACCCCGCACCGGACCCGCTTCGTCCTGGGCAAGCTCCTGATCGCCGCGCTGGCCGGCGCCGCACTGGCCCTCATCGTGCTGGCCGGCACGCTGCTCGGCGGTGGGATCACCCTGTCGGCCCGGGGCGGGTCGTTCTCGGCCCTGGCCCACCAGCTCGGCGCCGTCGCCCCCGGCATGGTCCTGGTCTACGCCCTGTTCGCCATGCTCGGCGTCGGGGTGGGCTCACTGCTCACCAACCAGGTGGCAGCCATCGTGGTCTGCCTCGGGTGGTTCCTGATCCTCGAGAACATCTTCGGTGGAATCTGGCACGGGACGGTCAAGTGGCTCCCGAGCGGTGCCGCGCTTGCCGCCTCCAACGTCTCGGCGGGGACGAGGGAGCAGATCTTCCTGTTCAACTGGTGGCAGGGGTCCCTCCTGATCCTGGCCTACGGGCTCGCCTTCGCCACCATGGGGTCGCTCGTGCTCGCCCGGCGCGACATCACCTGACCCGGCCCCGGTCGGCGGCGACGCCCCGGGACGGGTCGGCGCCCGGGTCGTAGGCTCGCCCCATGGCCGAATTCGCCGACAACCGGATCCCCGCCCACGGCATGGACGCGGCGGCCGTCCTGGCCCGCCTCGACGAGTTCGCCGCCGACGACCGGGACTGGCGGGGCGGCAGGGTGTTCAGCCTCGTCTACGACGCCGGCGACGACGTCCGCGACCTCCTGACCCGGGCGGCGGCCCGGTATGCGGCGGAGAACGCCCTCAACACGATGGCCTTCCCGAGCCTGGGGTGGATGCAACACGACATCGTCACCATCACCACCGGGCTGCTCGGAGGCGACCGGCGACCGGGCGGCAGCTCGGGGGTCCGCGGCTACCTCACGTCGGGAGGAACGGAGTCGCTGCTCCAGGCCACCAAGACGGCCCGCGACTGGGGCCGCGCCGAGCGGGGCGTCGACCACCCGAACATGGTGCTCGCCACCAGCGCCCACGCCGCCTTCGCCAAGGCGTCCCACTACTTCGACGTCGAGTCGCGGCGGGTGCCCGTGCGCCCGGACGGCAGCGCCGACGTGGACGCCATGGCCGACGCCGTCGACGACCGGACCGTCCTGGTCGTCGGCTCGGCCCCGTCGTACCCCCAGGGCGTCATCGACCCGATCCCGGAACTCGGCGCCCTGGCCGCCGAGCGGGGCGTCCTCTGCCATGTCGACGCCTGCCTCGGCGGGTTCATCCTGCCGTTCCTCGGCACCCTGGGCCACGTCACCAAGCCATGGGACCTGTCGGTTCCGGGCGTCACGTCGATCAGCGCCGACCTGCACAAGTACGGCTACGCGTCCAAGGGGGTGTCGGTCATCCTCTACGGCGACAAGGAGCTGGCCCGCTTCCAGCCCTTCGTGACCACCGACTGGCTGGGCGGCCTGTACGGGTCGCCGTCGATGGCCGGAACCCGCCCGGGCGGGCCGATCGCCGCCGGGTGGGCCGTCCTGCACCACCTCGGCGCGGACGGCTACCTCCGACTCGCGGCCGACGCCCACCGTGCCGCCTCCGTCCTGCGGGCCTGCATCGAGGCCACCCCCGGGATCGGGCTGCGGGGAGTGCCCGACGCCACGGTATTCGCCTTCGGGGGCACCGACGGGCCGGGCGGGGTGGACACCTTCGCCCTCGGCGACGCCCTGGCCGAGCGGGGCGGATGGTTCTTCGACCGCCAGACCCCGCCGGACAGCCTGCACGCCACGGTGCACGCCGGCCACGCCGCCGTCGTCGAGGACCTGTGCGCCGACCTGGCGGCCGCCACCGCCGAACTCGCCCGCACCGGCGCTCGGGCGGCGGACCGCGGCACCACCTACGGCACGGTCTGAGCCGGCGACTCCGGCCGCGCCGACCCCGGTGGGAGATCCGGCGGCGGGCGCCGTGCTCCGTTGCCGGTCCCGGACGCGGTGGTCTATACATGCTCCGACAGCGGTCGGCGACGGCGCGCCGGTCGGGTTGAGGCAGGTGGCGGACTGGACTGGGGAGTGACCGTGGAGCGCAAGTGGTGGACCCTGATCGCCGTCTGCTGCGGGACGTTCATGCTGCTGCTCGACATCACCGTCGTGAACGTGGCGCTGCCGGACATCCAGGTCGCCCTCCACTCGTCCTTCGCCGACCTCCAGTGGGTGGTGGACGCCTACGCCCTGACGCTCGCCGCGTTCCTTCTCACCGCCGGTGTGCTCGGCGACATGTACGGCCGCCGCGGCATGTTCGCCATCGGCCTGGTCCTGTTCTCCCTCGCCTCCCTCACCTGTGGGCTGGCCACCACCCCGCTCATGCTCAACCTGTCGCGTGCCGCACAGGGCGTCGGCGGGGCGATCATGTTCGCCACGTCGCTCGCACTCATCGCCCAGGCGTTCTCGGGCAAGGAGCGGGGCACGGCGATCGGCGTGTACGGCGCCGTCGTGGGCGGCGCCGTGGCCATCGGCCCACTCGTCGGCGGGGCCATCACCAGCGGCATCGGCTGGCGGTGGATCTTCTTCATCAACATCCCGATCGGCGTGGTCGCCGTGCTGATCACCCTGGCCAAGGTGGACAACGCCAAGTTCTCGACCGGGCGCCGGATCGACTGGCTCGGCTTCGTCTCCTTCACCGCGTCGCTGTTCCTGCTCGTCTACGCCCTCGTCCAGGGCAACGCCAAGGGCTGGGGCAGCACGTACATCGTGTCGATGCTGATCGGGTCGGCCGTCCTGATGGCCGTCTTCCTGGCCGGCGAGTGGCGCCAGTCCGACCCGATGCTCGACCTCGGGCTGTTCCGGCGCCCGGCGATGGTCGGCGTTGCGCTCGGGTCGTTCACCCTGTCGGCTTCGATCTTCGCCATGTTCCTCTACCTCACCCTCTACATGCAGACGGTCCTCGGCTACTCGCCGTTCCAGGCCGGCCTGCGCTTCCTGCCGCTGACCATGCTCGCCTTCTTCGCGGCACCGATCGCAGGCAAGCTCACCGTGCGGGTCCAGGCGCGGTTCATGATGGGGCTGGGCCTCGCGCTCGTCTCGTTCAGCTGCGAGCTGATGTCCCACGTCCAGGCGACATCGACGTGGCTGGTCCTGCTGCCGGGATTCCTGATCGGCGGGATCGGGATCGGCATCACCAACCCGGTGCTGGCCTCGGCCTCGGTGTCGGTCGTGCCCCCCGAGCGCAGCGGCATGGCCACCGGCGCGGCCAGTACGTTCCGCCAGGTCGGGATCGCCACCGGCATCGCCGGCCTGGGCGCGGTGTTCGTCCACCAGATCAAACCGGCGGTGGTGACGTCGCTCCAGTCGACGCCGGTCGGCACCGGCGTCCTCGCCCACGGCGGCAGCCACCTCGGGCAGGCCCTGTCCTCCGGTGGCATACGCCAGGCGGTGGCCGCCATCCCGGTCGAGGCGGGGCGGCACGCCTTGTTCAGCGCCTACCAGGCCGGCTTCGTGTCGACCTTCGACCACCTGATGGGGATCGCCGCCGTCGTGGCCTTCGTGGGCGCCGTCGGCTGCCTGTTCCTGGTGCGGCAGAAGGACTTCGTACCGAGCATCGGCGACGGCGACTGGAAGCCGGCCGGGGACGCCACGGGACCCGGAGGTGGCCGCCCCACCGCTGGAGACACCGAGGTCGCACCGGTTGACGGGGCCGGGGTCGCCGACGGGTCACCGCCGGCGACCGCCTCCCACGCCGGGTGACCCGCACGGACCGGCGCCGCGGCCGATGACGGGGCGCGAGCCCCTCGCCGACCGGGGACCGGACGAGCCACACCCCACCCGGCTCGCGCCCGACCACCCGATGCGCGCCGCGATCCTGGACGCCCACCGCGCTGCCCGTGCTTCGGGGGCCACCGGCTACGTCGACCCTGCGACCGGCTACCTGGTCATGACCTCGGACTACCTGGCCGGACGGGGCGCCTGCTGCCACCAGGGCTGCCGCCACTGCCCCTACCTCGTGTAGCCGCCCCGCCCGCCCGGTCCAACCCACGCAGCCGCCGGTCGCCTCGGAGCGCCGCTAGGGTGCGGACGCCCGGACCCGACCCCGAGGAGGCCGCCGTGGAGACGAGACTCACCGAACTGCTGGGCGTCGAACACCCGGTCATGCTCGCCGGCATGGGCGGTGTCTCGTACTCGACCCTGGTGACCGCCGTGTCCGAGGCGGGCGGCTTCGGCTGCCTCGGCGCCTCGACCATGAACGAGCGGCGGATGGTCGACGAGATCGCCACCGTTCGGAGCGCCACGTCCAAGCCATTCGGCGTCGATCTGCTCACCGCCATGCCCGGCTCGATGGTCGCCCAGGTCGAGCAGATCATCGAGGGCGGGGCGACGGTGTTCGTGGCCGGCCTGGGCGTGCCGGGCGAGGTCGTCGAGCTCTGTCACGCCCACGGCGTGCTGGTCGTGAACATGTGCGGCAAGGTCGACCACGCCCGGCGGGCGCTCGATGCCGGATGCGACATGGTCGTCGCCCAGGGCACCGAGGCCGGCGGGCACACCGGCCTCGTCGCCACCATGCCGCTGGTGCCGCAGATCGTCGACGCGGTCGGCGACGCCATCCCGGTGGTTGCGGCCGGCGGGATCGTGGACGGCCGGGGCCTGGCCGCAGCCCTCGCCCTCGGCGCCGACGGCGTGTGGATGGGCACCCGGTTCATCGCCACACCCGAGGCCCGCAGCGTGACCGGCTACAAGGACGCACTGCTGGCCGCCCGGGAGGACTCGACCACGATCAGCCGGGCGTTCTCCGGCAAGACCATGCGGGTCCTGCGCAACGAGTACACCCAGTTCTTCGAGGACCACCCGGCAGAGCTGCAGCCGTTCCCGGGACAGCTCGGCCGGTCGATGCGGGACGGGGCGTGGCACCTCGGCGGCGGCGCCGAGACGCCGGGCGTGGACCCGGCCACGGAGGGCTACCCGACCGGCCAGGGAGTGGGCGCCATCGACACGCTGGAGCCGGCGGGCGACCTCGTGCGCCGCATCGTGGCCGAGGCAGAGGGCGTGATCGCCGGCATGTCCCGGTTCGCCGGGCGCTGACCGGCGCGTTCAGCCGGCGTCGAGGACCGACCGGTCACCGGAGCGCAGCCCGGCGATGAGCCTGCGGTACTCGCCGGCCGCGTCACGGCCCATGGCGTCGGTGTCGAGCCACGTCCCGCCGTCGGGGCCGCGGTCGCGGTCGACGCCGTGGAGGCCGAAGCGCGGCTCGTAGGAGCCCCACTCGTAGTTGTCGACCAGCGACCAGTGCCAATAGCCCTCGACGGGTACGCCGGCGTCCACCGCCGACACCACGGCGGCCAGGTTCTCGCGAAGGTAGCGGGGGCGGTCCCAGCCGTCGAGGCGTCCGAAGGAACGCCCGTTGCGCACCCGATTGCACAGCCCGTTCTCCACCACCCACAGGGGCAGTCCGGGCGCGAGTTCGTGCTGGACTCCGAGCCACCGGGCCAGCCCGCCCGGGTCCGGCGGGTCGTCCCACAGTTCCCTGGCCGGGGCCGACGAACGGCCGCCGGCGGTCCGGTGCCCGGGCACACGGAAATGCCGGGCCGCCTGCGGGTCGTAGTAGTCGATGCCCAGCACGTCGAGCGGGCGCTCGTGGGGACTGGCCTCGAGGGCGGCGAGCACGCGCTGCGGCGTCGGCCGCGGTCGGCCGGTCGACCCGTAGGGGGCGAGCCGGGCGGCGGCCCGGCGCAGCAGGTCCTCGCCCACGCCGGGTGTGGGCAGCAGGGCGTAGTGGCGCCGGCGCCGGTCGGTCACCCAGGCGTCGAGGTCCCTGCGCTCGACGCCGTGGTTCCGGGCGAGCAGCAGGTCGACCAGGAGCCGGTCGTACTCGTAGACGGTGACGGACGCGTTGTTGGTGGTGACCACGGCGTCGGGCCGCCCGGCGTGGATGGCGTCGTAGGCGAAGACGTGAGCGGCCAGCAGGTTGTCGAGTGCCAGGGCGGCGTCGGCCAACCCGGCGGTGCGGCCCGGGGGGAAGGCACCGAGGACGTAGGTCATGAGCGCCAGGACGTTGACCTCGTTGATCGTCACCCAGTGCCGTGCCGCCGGGACCAGGGCGGGGACCACGGCGCGGGCGTAGGCCGCGAACCGCGCCGGCGCGTCCGGCCGGAGCCAGAGGTCCTCGCCCAGCCACGCCGGGTGGGTGAAGTGGTGGAGGGTGACCAGGGGGGTGAGCCCGCGCTCGACGCAGCCGTCGACGATCGAGCGGTAGCGGTCGAGTGCGGTCCGGTCGACGACCCCGCGCTCGGGCATCACCCTGGCCCACTCCACGCTCAGGCGGAAGCTGTCGCACCCGATGGCGGCGGCCCGGTCGAGGGCCTCCCCGGGCCGATCCCAGAATCCCACGGCGTCGCCCGACGGGGTCACCCGGCCCACCTGCTCCCAGGCCAGCCAGTTGTTGGCCGGCTGGTCGGGGCCGTTGAACCCGCCCTCGACCTGGAATCCGGCGGTGGCCACGCCCAGCAGGAAACCGGGGGGCACGAGTCCGGCGCCCGCCGACGACGGCGTGCGGCCCACCACTGCTGACTCCTCCCGTGTCGCCACGTCGCGCCCACTTCCTCGTGTCGGGCCGCCCGCCGAGGGGCCTCCCCAGGGTGGCGATGGTAGCTTGCCGCCCCGTACGGCCACCGGTCCCATCCGACCGTCCAGCCACACGACCCGCCCGCACCCGGCCACACGACCCGCCCGCACCCGACACCCCGAGGACGCCACCGATGCCGCAGTCGCCGACCGACCCCGAATGCCTCCCCGTCGTCATCGCGTCGGGCCAGGCCCTCGAGCGCGAGGCGCTGGTGAACCCGGTCGACCTCATGGCCCGGGCGTGCGAGGCGGCGCTGGCCGACGTGCCACGCCTGCGCGACCGGATCGACCGGGTCACCGTCGTGGACATCATGACCAAGGCGGGGCCGGCCCCGGCAACCGAACTGGCCGAGGCGCTGGGCCTCGGGCCCGACGTCCGACGGGAGGTGACCACCGTCGGGGGCAACACGCCCCAGTGGCTCGTCAACCGGGCGGCCTCCGCCATCGCCGGCGGCGAACGATCGGTCACACTGATCGCCGGGGCCGAAGCCATCCGGTCGTCCCGGTCCCGCCGGGCCCAGGGGCTGCCTCGCGACGAGGGCCGGGGCGAGCTCGCGCCCGACCCCGTCGTGGGCGACGATGCTCCCGGGTTCGGACCGGCGGAGCTGGCCGTCGCCATGCTCGCCCCCGTGCACGTGTACCCGCTGTTCGAGAGCGTGCTGGCGTCACGTGCCGGCCACGACGCCGCCGCGCACCGGGCCGTCCTCGGCGAACTCATGGCTCCGTTCACCAGGGTGGCGGCGGCCCACCGGTACGCGTGGTTCCCCGAGGAGCGCACCGCGTCGGAGATCGCCACCCCCTCCCCCGACAACCGGATCGTCTGCGAGCCCTACACGAAGCGCATGACCGCCTTCCTCGGCTCCGACCAGTCCGCGGCCCTCGTCGTGTGCTCGCTGGCCGAGGCGCGACGGGCCGGCGTGGCCGACCGGGCCGTGTTCGTGTGGTCGGGCGCCGAGGCCGTCGACGTCCGGTTCGTGTCCCAACGTCCCGACCCAGGTCGCTCCCCCGCCATCGCGGCGGCCGGCCGCGCCCTGTTCGCGTCGGCATCGGCAGCCGCCGGGCGCACGGTCGGGATCGACGACATCGACCGGATGGACATCTACTCGTGTTTCCCGTCCGCCGTGCAACTGGCGACCGCCGCCCTGGGCATCGCCACCGACGACGCCCGGGGACTGACCGTTACCGGGGGCCTCCCGTACTTCGGGGGGCCTGGCAACAACTACACGACCCACGGGATCGCCACCCTCACCGACCTGCTGCGCGAGGACGGCGGCGGGGCCACGCGGCTCGGCCTCGCCACCGGGCTCGGCTGGTTCGTCACCAAGCACGCCCTCGGCGTCTACGGCTCCACCCCGCCACCGGCCGGGTTCCACCGCGGGGACACCGCCGGCGCCCAGGCCGCCATCGACGCCAGCGCCGTCGAAGTGGCCGACGTGCTCGACGCCCCCGAGTCGGCCACCGTCGTGGCGGCCACCCTGTGGCGTGACAACGACGGGGCGGCGGCCGGCGCGCTGCTCGTGGCCAGGCTGGCCGACGGGCGCCAGATGGCCCTCGCCCCGGCGGACGACTCGGTCGTCGCCGCCATGGGCGATCTCGACGTCCCCGGCCTCGTCGGCGGCTCCGTGGTCGTCCAGGCCGGCGAGCCGCGCTACCGTCTGGCGGAACGCTGATACCTCTTGCCTGGGAGACCACCATGTCCGAACTGCTCCGCGATCGCCAAGGTCACATCGAGATCCTCACGATCAACCGTCCCGAGGCGCGCAACGCCATCAACCTGGCCACCGCCACCGCGCTGTCGAGCGCCCTCGACGAGATCGAAGCCGACGACGACGTCTGGGTCGTGGTGCTGACCGCGGCGGGCGACAAGGCGTTCTCGGCGGGCATGGACCTGAAGGCCTTCGCCACCGGCGAGTTCCCCATCACCGAGAAGGGCTTCGGTGGCATCACCAAGCGGGACTTCCCGAAGGCGCTGATCGCCGCGTGCAACGGCTCGGCCCTGGCCGGCGGGTGCGAGATCGTGCTGAGCTGTGACCTGGTGGTGGCGGCCGACCACGCCAAGTTCGGGATTCCCGAGGTGGCCCGTGGCCTGGTGGCGGGCGCCGGCGGGCTCATCCGCCTGCCGAAGCGCATCCCCCGGGCCGTCGCACTGGAGATGGCGCTGACCGGTGAGCCCATCAGCGCCGAGCGCGCCCTGCAGATCGGCCTGGTCAACCGGGTGGTGCCCGCCGACCAGCTGATGACCGAGGCCCTGGCCCTCGCGGAGCGCATCGCCAAGAACGCGCCGCTCGCCGTCCGCCTGTCGAAGCAGGTGATGAAGCAGGCCGGCGAGCTGCCCGAGTCGGAGGCCTGGGCCATCAACGACGCCGTCTTCGGGGAGATCGGGCGCTCGGCCGACGCCATGGAGGGCGCCGTCGCCTTTGCCGAGAAGCGCGAGCCCAACTGGACGGGAAGGTAACCGGCCGGCATGCACACCGCTGCCGTGCTCGCCTCCGCCGGGCCGACCCTCGCTCCCGGGCTCGACGGGTTCCGGATCATCCTCCACGTGCTGGCCGCCACGGTCTGGGTGGGCGGGCAGTTCACCGTGGCCGGACTGCTCCCGACCATCCGGTCGCTGGGCGACGACGCCCCGAAGAAGGTGGCCCGGGCATTCGGACGGCTGCTCTGGCCGGCATATGCCGTCCTGATCGTCACGGGGTTCTGGAACATCCAGGCCGTGGACGCCAAGCACGCCTCGTCGGCCTGGAACGCCGTGCTCGGCATCAAGATCACCGTCGTGCTGATCGCCGGCGTCGCCGTCTTCCTCCACCAGCGCTCGACCTCGAAGGTCGGCCTGGCCGTCTGGGGCGCCATCGGTGCCCTGGCCTCGGTCGTTGCCCTCTGCCTGGGCGTCTTCCTGGCCGGCTGAGCAACATCGGCCTGCGCAGCAGCGCCGGCCGACCACGTCTAACCTGTGAGTAGCAGGCAATTAGGGGAGACACGTCATGGCACCAGCAGAACTCTTCGGCGAGCAGGGCATCATCGTCCTGATCGTGATCGCGGTCGTCCTCTTCGGCTCCACCCAGATCCCGAAGCTGGCCCGTTCACTCGGCTCGGCGCAGAAGGAGTTCAAGAAGGGGCTGGACGAAGGCGCCAACGGGGAGGCCAAGGCCGAGACCGCCGCTCCGCTGACCGAGGCAGCACCGCAGGCCGCACCGCAGGCCGTCCAGGCACCCGCACCGGCGCCTCCTGCCGCGGACGGCACCGCGGACGCCGCTTCCTGATCGTCCCCTCCGGATGCCGCCGGACGTCGGTGCGGACCAGCGTCACGCGCCCGACGGGCGGAACCACTGGCGGATCCAGTTCTGGGCCCTGCAGGTACTGGAGCTCGGCGTCGCCTTCCTCCTCGTCACCCAGTCGGTCCACGTCGGGCGCGGCGGGTTCCTCATCGCCGGCGGTGTGGTCTTCGGCCTCCTGGCCCTCACCGCGGACGGGCCCCTCGGGGTGGTCCGTGTCGTCGGCCAGCGGCTGCACGTGCTGCTGGTCGCCGGCGCGGCGATCACCTTCGGAGCGCTCGCCTTCGTCCCCGCACTGCGTCCGGACATCGAGGGGATGCTCGTGATCGCGGGAGCCGTCGTCGCCCTGGTGTTCCTGGCGAGCCGGACGATGACCAGCTCGGGACGGGGTGGGCGCCGGTCCCGTCGCACTGCGCGCGGTCCAGTCATCGACGCCACCGCCACCGTGGTCCCGCCGGAAGGCGCACGGCCGGCGGAGTCGGAAGGCGACGACTCCGACTCGGCGCTGCGCCGCGCCGGCCGCACCACCGGGGCCGCGGCCACAGCAGGCAAGCGCGTGGTCGACGAGCACCGGCCCCAGGTGGAGGCCCAGGTGAAGCGCACGTTGCGCGGGGCCGGACGACTCGCCGGCAAGCTGGCCGGGCCCAAGTCCCCGCCGGCGGACCCGCCCGCCTGACCACACCCACCGGTGCGGACCCGCCGACAGGGGCCACGGGGTCGGTCGACGCCGCGGACCCGGATTTCCAACCTTCCTACCAGGGAGTTCGCCGTCCCCAGGCACCGGTCCGCTCAACTTCTCAATTACCCGCGGACCCCACTAGTCTTCCCCCCGTGAACGCCTTCACAAACGGATCTCCGACGTCCCTGCCCGCACACGAGCACACGGGTGCAGACCCTGCGGCCGAGGTGGCGGCCACGCCCCGTCGGCGCCGCTGGGCCAGGCCCGCCGTCGGCGCGGCAGTCGCCGCGCCGCTCGTCCTGGGCGGGTGCAACATGTACCCGTCCTACGGGGCCAGCCGGGGCGCCACCAAGCAGGGCCAGGACACCTTCAAGCTCTTCTCCGGCATGATGACGACGGGCGTCATCATCGGCGTCTTCGTCGGCCTGCTGATCCTGTTCACGATCCTCCGCTACCGCCGCCGCTCGGAGGAGATGCCGAAGCAGTTCCACGAGAGCATCCCGATCGAGATCCTGTACACCGGCATCCCGGTGCTCGTCGTGGCCTTCCTCTTCCTGTTCACCGTCCTCACCGAGAACAACGTGGACGCCACCGTCCCGGTGAACGCCACCGTGACCTCGACCGGGACCCCCGTCGAGCACGTCAGGGTCACGGCATTCCAGTGGGGATGGCGCTTCAGCTACCCGGACCACAACGTCTCGATCGCCGGTGACGTCACCAACGGCCCCGGCGGCCACGGGCCCCAGATGGTCCTGCCCGTCGGTGAGACCGTCCAGGTCACGCTGGTGTCGAACGACGTGATCCACGGCTTCTACGTGCGGGACTTCAATTTCAGCCGGTACGCGCTGCCCGGCGTGACCAACTTCTTCGACCTCGACATCCTCCACACCGGCACCTACGCCGGCCAGTGCACCCAGATCTGCGGGCTGTACCACACCGAGATGCTGTTCAGCGTGAAGGCCGTCACCCCCGCCGCGTTCCAGACGTGGCTGTCCGGTGAGGTCGCGGCGGGCCACACGCTGCAGCGCGAGCCCCAGTCGGAGGCCAACACGCCCCCGCCCTACACCCACGTGACACCGTCCAACGCCCTCGCTGCGCCCTCCTCGAAGAAGGGTTCCCTGTGACCACCACCATCGAGTCCCCCGAACTGATCGAGCCCGAGGAGCCGGGTGGCCCGGACGCCCACGGCCCGGGTGGCCACGGCCCCGAGGACCACGGCCCCGACCACGCCCACGAGCACCACGGGCCGACGGGCATCCTGAACTGGATCACGTCGACCGACCACAAGGTGATCGGCAAGTCGTACATGATCACCTCGCTGGTGCTGTTCTTCATCTCGGGCGCCATGGCCCTGGTGATCCGCGGCCAGCTCGCCGACCCGACCTCGTCCCTGGTCAACTTCCAGACCTACAACGAGCTGTTCACGATGCACGGCAGCCTGATGCTGTACCTGTTCGCGGGACCCTTCGCCTTCGGCGGCCTCGCCAACTACATCGTGCCGCTGCAGGTCGGGGCGCCCGACATGGCCTACCCCCGGCTCAACGCCCTGTCGTACTGGCTGTACCTGGGCGGCTCGTCGATGATGACGTTCAGCTTCGTGGTCGCCGGCGGCGCCGCCAGCTTCGGCTGGGTCGCCTACGCCCCGCTGTCGAACTCGATCAACTCACCGGGCGCCGGAACCGACATGTGGCTCCTGTCGCTCGGGCTCACCGGGTTCTCCGCCATCTTCACGGGCGTCAACCTGGTGGCGACGATCTTCTACCTGCGGGCCCCGGGCATGACCATGTTCCGTGTGCCGATCTTCTCGTGGAACATGCTCGTCACCGGGATCCTGATCCTCATCGCCTTCCCGGTGCTGTTCGGTGCCGTCGTCATGCTCTTCTGCGACCGTCACTTCGGGACGCACATCTACTCGGTGTCGGGCGGTGGTGTGCCGGTGCTCTGGCAGCACCTCTTCTGGTTCTTCGGGCATCCGGAGGTGTACATCCTCGCCTTGCCCTACTTCGGCATCGTCACCGACATCATCCCGGCGTTCTCCCGCAAGCCGCTCTTCGGCTACCGGGGCATGGTGTTCGCCACCTTGTCGATCGCGGCGCTGTCGACCGGCGTGTGGGCCCACCACATGTTCACCACCGGCGTCGTGCTGCTGCCGTTCTTCTCCCTGCTGTCGTACCTCATCGCCGTGCCGACCGGCATCAAGTTCTTCAACTGGATCGGCACGATGTGGGGCGGTCAGCTGAGCTTCCAGACGCCCATGCTGTTCTCGATGGGCTTCCTGTTCGCGTTCCTCATGGGCGGCGTGACCGGTGTGCTGCTCGCCTCGCCTCCGGTCGACTTCATGACCCACGACACCTACTTCGTGGTCGCCCACTTCCACCAGGTCCTCATCGGCACGACGGTCTTCGCCGGGTTCGCCGGGTTCTACTTCTGGTACCCGAAGATGTTCGGCCGGATGCTCAACGAGCGCCTGGGCAAGCTGCACTTCTGGTTCCTGTTCGTGGGCTTCTGGGTCACCTTCGTGCCCCAGTACCTCGTGGGCCTGCGCGGCATGCCCCGACGCATCGCCGACTACCTCCCGACCAACGGCTGGACGTTCCTCAACGAGATGTCCACCGTCGGCGCCATGATCATCGGCTTCTCCTTCCTGTTCTTCTTCGTCAACCTGGTGACGTCCTGGCGCAATCCCGTGCCGGCCGGCGACAACCCGTGGGACGGTGGCGCACTCGAGTGGTTCACCTCGTCACCCCCGCCGCACCACAACTTCACACACCTCCCCCCGATCCGGTCGGAGCGACCGACGTGGGACTACAACCATCCCGAGCACCGCAAGGACGAGTCGCACGGGGACAAACGGCACCGTGAGCACGAGCAGAAGGAGCCGGAGACCGTGGGGGCACCGTCATGAGGGTCAACGGGTCGTTCCTCGCCGTCATCGGCGTCTTCTTCGCGGTCATCGGCATCGTCTACTGGTTCTGGTCCTACGAGGACGCCGGGTTCCTGATGCTCATGGGGTCGGCGCTGCTGGGCATCCTGCCCGGCGGCTACTACCTGTGGTGGGCCAAGCGGATGAAGCCCCTCGAGGGCGACGAGCCCGAGGCCACGGTTGCCGACGGCGCCGGGGTCATCGACTCGTTCCCCGGGTCGAGCATCTGGCCGTTCCTCCTCGGCTTGGGGGCGTTCTTCGCCACCATGACGTTCGTCTTCGGTCTGTGGCTTGCCCCCATCGCCGCCGCACTCGGCCTGTCGGCCGTGATCGGCGCCGTCGTCGAGAGCCGCCGCGGCGGCACCGTCTGAGCCAGCCGGCCCGTCCGGGGGCACGCCCCGGTCCCCCGGACTACTTGGCCTGTTCGGCGACCTCGACCAGCGCACCCACCATCGACTCGGTGCGGGCACGCGACGAGCGATAGGTCGGCCCGGTCACCAGTCCGCCGTCCACGGCGATGGCCTGGCCGTTGACGAAGCTGGAGGCGTCGCTGGCCAGCCACAGGGCGGCCTCGGCGATGTCGATCGGCTGGCCCGACCGCTTCATCGGGGCCACGTCGGAAAGGACCATCTCCATGACCCCGACGGTGGCTTCCGCATCGTTGGCGTCCAATCCGGCCCCACGGCCGAAGATCGAGGTGGCGATGCCGCCGGGGCAGATGGCGTTGACCCGCACCCCGTCCTCGCCCAGCTCGTTGGCGGCGGTCTTGGTCAGGTGGGCGATGGCCGCCTTGGCCGCGCTGTAGTCGTGGCCGCCGTAGTTGGCCCGCAGCCCGGCCACGCTGGCCGTGTTGACGATGCTGCCGTGCCCCTGGGGGCGCATGACCCGGGCGGCGGCCCGGATGCCCAGGAACACGCCCCGCAGGTGGATGGCCACCGTGCGGTCGAACAGCGCCATGTCGATATCCTCGATGCGGCCGAGCGAGCCCGGATTGCCGGCATTGTTGAAGATCGCGTCGAGGCCGCCGAATGTCGAGATCGACTCGTCGATGGCCCGCTCGATCGCCCCCTCCTCGGACACGTCGACGGCCACGAAGCGGGCCCGGTCGCCCAACTCGGCGGCCAGCTTCGCCCCGCGCTCGACCTCGACGTCGGCGAGCACCACCGAGGCGCCCTCGGCCACGAACAGGCGAGCTGTCTCGGCGCCGATGCCACTGGCTGCTCCGGTGATGACGGTACGGCGGCCTTCGAGGCGGGACATGGGTGCTCCGATCGCGGGGTCGTGGGTGCCGGGCGCATCGTGGCACGCGTGGATGGGACCGTCAACGTCGCCGGAGCGGGCGTACCAGGGCGGTCCGCCCGAGCGCCGGACGGGGGCCGGTCCTAGAGTCGGCCCATGGCGTACGACGACTTCCATGCGATCCGGGTGACGCTCGAAGGTGGGATCGCCCGGGTCACCTTGGACCACCCCCCGATCAACTTGCTCGACCTGGAGCTCATCATCGAACTCGACGCCGTCGGCCGGGCCCTGGCCGGCGACCCCGAGGCGCGGGTCGTCATCATCGACTCGGCCGATCCCGAGTTCTTCTCGGCCCACGCCGACGTCACCCTGATCCAGGCGATCCCGACCGACGACATCTCACTGCACAGCGAACTCACGGGGTTCCAGGCCATGGTCGACCGGTTCCGGACCATGCCCAAGGCGACCATCGCCGTCATCGAGGGGATCGCCCGGGGTGGCGGGAGCGAACTGGCCCTGTCGTGCGACATGCGGTTCGCCTCGCTGGAGCGGGCCGTCCTGGCCCAGCCCGAGGTGGCGCTCGGGATCATCCCCGGCGGCAGCGGCACCCAGCGGCTGCCCCGATCGATCGGACGAGGTCGGGCCCTCGAGGTCGTCCTCGGGTGCGGCGACCTCGACGCCATCACCGCCGAGCGGTGGGGCTACGTCAACCGGGCGCTGCCGGACGCCGAGCTTCGGCCGTTCGTCGACGCGCTCGCCCGGCGGATCGCCTCGTTCCCGCCCGAGGCGATGGCCCGGGCCAAGACCGCCGTCGATGCCGCCCTGCCCGACCCGGTCGACGGCCTGCTGGTCGAGGACCAGCAGTTCCGGTCGTCGTTGAGCGACCCCGAGACGGCCGACCGGATGGCGGCGGCAATGGCGGCGGGGATCCAGACCCGCGAGGTGGAGCGGGGCCCGCTGCAGCTCTAGGACGTGCTCAACGGCTGCGCCGGGCGGGCGGGGCGGATACCCATGCCACGAAATCCCAGGCCAGCTAACGTGACGCCGTGCCTGGCGAGCCGCTGAACGTCCCCTCGGGGACCGTCACCTTCCTCTTCTCCGACGTGGTCGGTTCGACCCGGCTGTGGGCCGCCGATCCCGAGGCGATGTCGGCGTCACTGCGGATCCACGACCAGATCTTCACCGACACCATCGCCAAGTACGACGGCCACGTCTTCTCCACCGCCGGGGACTCGTTCGCCGCCGCCTTCGGCCGGGCCAGCGAGGCGGTCGAGTGCGCAGAAGCGATCCAAGTGGCCCTGTCCGGCGTGGACTGGGGCGCCTGGCCGGAGCTGTCGGTGCGGATCGGGCTGCACCTGGGCGAGGCCGAGGAGCGCGACGCCAACTACTTCGGCCCCACGGTCAACCAGGCGGCCCGGGTGATGGCCGTGGCCCACGGCGGCCAGACCATCCTGACCGACGGCGTACGGGACGCCTCGGGCGTGGCCACCACCGACCTCGGCACCCACACGTTGCGGGACATCGAGAGCCCGGTTCACCTCGGCCAGCTCGGTGGCCACGAGTTCCCGGCGCTGTGGAGCGCCGGAGCGACCATCATGTCGCTCCCCTCCCCTCGCACGACGCTCATCGGACGGGACGACTCCGTCGAGCACGTCCGCAAGCTGGTCGCCACCCACCGGCTGGTGACGCTCACCGGGGTCGGCGGCTGCGGCAAGACCCGGCTCGCCATCGAGGTGGCGTACCGGGAGATCCCCGCCCACCCGCAAGGGGTCTGGTTCGTCGACCTGTCGACCATCGCCGACGACGGAGCGCTGCCCGGGGCGTTCGTCGCCGCGCTCGGCCTCACCACCGACACCACGACGGACCCGTTGGACCAGGTGACCGCCTACCTCGCGCCCCGGACCGCCCTCATGGTGATCGACAACTGCGAGCACGTGATCGACGCAGTGGCCGATGTCATCGATCGGCTGTTGGACTCGGTGCCGGCGCTCCGCATCGTGACCACCAGCCGCGAGGCGGTCGAGGTCGACGGGGAGTTCACCTGGAAGGTGCCGTCACTGCCGACCGGCCGGGACGCCCCGGCGGTCCAGCTCTTCGTCGACCGGGCCGAGGCCGCGGGGGTCCAGCTCCTCGCCGGCGACGTGCGCACGATGGAGGCGGTCCGGGACGTCGTCGAGCGACTCGACGGGATCCCGCTCGCCATCGAATTGGCCGCGGCACGCATGCGGAGCATGTCCGTGCCCGAGATCCGAGACCTCCTGGACGACCGGTTCAGCCTGCTGTCCGGAGGGTCCCGTCGTTCGCGCCAGCGCCAGGCGACGCTCGAGGGTGCCGTGCAGTGGTCCTACGACCTCCTGTCCGAGGACGAGCAGGCCCTACTCCGTGTGCTCGCCGTCTTCCAGGGCGGGTTCGCCGCCCCGGACGTCGCCGTCGTCGCCCAGGTCTCCGAGCTCAACGCGCGCAAGCTGATCGACGCCCTGGCGGCGAAGTCGCTGGTCGACGTGACCCGGGACGGCTCCGGCGAGGTCCGCCACCGACTCCTGGAGACGATCCGGCTGTTCGCACTGTCGAAGCTGGTGGAGGGGGGCGAGGCGGTCGACGCCCGGGACCGGCACCTCGAACACTTCGCCGGCGACGCCACCATGACCCTGCACCACTGGTCCGATCTCGAGCGCCTGATCCGGTCGGGTCGGGAGTACGAGAACTTCCGGACGGCGATCTCGTGGGCGCTCGAACGCGGTCAGGACGAGAAGGCGGTGCGCATGGCCGCCATGGGCACGGAGCCAGCGGCGGCCCGGGGGGAGATCCACCTGGCCGTCGACATTCTCCGCCGGCCGGTGGCGCTCGAACCGGCGGCCGACGCGCTCGCCAGGAGCATCCTGGGCTGGGCACTGGCGACAAAGGGCGACGTCGCTGCCCTGCCAGCGGTCGACGGGGCGCTGGCCATCGGCCGGGAGGCGCCGGGGGACTTCATGATCTTCTCGCTCGACGTGAAGGCGTCGATTCTGGCCACCCTGGGTGACTCCCGCGGCGCCCGCACCCTCAACGACCAGGCCCACGAGCTCGCCATCCGGTCGGGCGACGCGCTCCTGCAGGCCGGTGCGAACCTCTTCCTCATGGGGTCCCTCTGCTCACAGCTCCGGTTCGACGAGTGCATCGAACTGGCGGACGAGAGCCTCGCCGCCGCACCGGAGTACGCCTGGCGGCACGGCATCGAGTCCTACCGTGTGTGGGCCCTGCTGCGCCAGGACCTGATCGACGAGGCCGTGAGCGCGATCGCGTCGTTCACGCCGATCCCCTCCGGGTCCCAATGGGCCCACCTGAACTCGATCTACGCCCACACGGTGCGGGGGCACAGCGAGGATCCCGTGACGGCGGGTCGGTCACTCACCACGACCATGCGCGAACCAGTGTCGCGTCGGCCGAACATCCGTTCCGATGTGCTCCAGGGCTTCGCCTACCTCCGGCGGATGGCCGGTGACGACGACCGCTGCCGGGAGATCGTCGCTCACACTGCGCCTTTCGGAGCGGGGCCGATCTCCATCTGGCTGCGACTCGAGTCCGTCGGGGCCACGGAGGCGGACGCGCTCGACCACCTGGATCGGCTGGTCGAGGCCGATCCTCCGCTCGAACGATTCGACCGGGCGGCCCGCCACAGTCAGCGGCTCATCGACGAGGAGTTCGCCCATTGGTCTTAGTCGGCAGTGAGGCCAGCCGCCCCGCGTCGACCCGGCGGTAGCCGCAGACACCGTCATGGTCGAGCACCTGGACCGTCCGACCTGACGGCCCCGCTGGGCCGGAGCACCGGTCGTCGGGCTCCTACCGTCCCCGGATGCGCCGCCATCCTTCCGGCTCCAGCGCGTAGTTGGCCGTGGCATTCGACGAGAACCACCGCCACGCCGACGGAGCCACCAGGGTCGCGGCCGCGGCGGCGTGGACGAACCCGGCGAACTCCACGGCACCCGTCGACCGCAGATGGGACCGGGCGTCCCGGACCAGCGCCGCGAACCCTTACCCGGACGGGTCCAGCACCGGGTGGCGGTGGAGATCGACCAGTCCGTCGACGCGCGGCTCCATGGTCGACGAGGCTGGCGCCGGTCGTCCCGCCCCAGGGGGGGCGGTTCGCCGGTAGGGGACCGTCGGGGCTAGCGGATCACGCGGCGGACGCCGGCGGCGGTCGCGAGCTCGGGGTCCGTGGTGTCGATGAAGGTCGGCACCGGGATGGCCTCGAGCTCCTCGTGCTCGTCGCCCGGGCGGACCGGCGACGCGGTCGTCGTGTACTCACCGGTCGTGGACCGCTCGACGACCAGCGCGTGCTTGCGCTTGCCGATGCCCTCGGCCGCCCGCATCTCCTGGCAGATCTTGAGGGTAAGGAAGTAGGCGGCGATCGGCGCCAGCGGCACGAAGAACCGGAAGAACCACAGGACGTCGATGAGCGGCACCTGGAAGAAGTTCGCCATCACGTCGGTGGACGACGCGAAGAACACTGCGAACAGCAAGGTGAGCATCGACGCACCGGCGGCCGTCCGCTTGGGACGGTCACGCGGGCGGTCCAACAGGTTGTGGTACTCGTGGTCCTTCGTGTAGATCGACTCGATGAACGGCCACACGATGAGGATGTTGAAGATCAGGCCCGGGAAGATCACGGCCGGCAGGAACACCTCGAGTGGGAGGGTGTGGCCCCAGCCGACCCACTCCCAGCTCGGCATGATCCGCAGGGCACCGTCGAGCCAGCCCATGTACCAGTCCGGCTGGACGGCGTAGGAGATCTGGTAGGGCTCGTACTGGCCGAACTGCCAGATGGGGTTGATCTGGGCGAAGCCGCCGAGCAGGAAGGTGACGGCCGCCGACACAAACAGGAAGCCGGTCGTCTTGGCGATGAAGGTCGGGAACATCGGGGACCCGACGACGTTGTGCTCGGTCTTGCCCTTCCCCGGGAACTGCGTGTGCTTCTGTTTGACCAGCAACCCGAGGTGGGCGGCCAGGAGGCCGACGATGATGGCCGGCACGATCAGCACGTGGATGGTGAAGAATCTCGGGATGATGATGCCCGAGCCCGGATAGTTGCCCCCGAACAGGAAGAAGCCCAGGTAACTGCCTACCACCGGGATCGACTCGATGATCGAGAAGGCGATGCGGATACCGGTCCCAGACACCAGGTCGTCGGGCAGCGAGTAGCCGAGGAAGCCGTTGACGATGCCCAGGATGAGCATCAGCGTGCCGACGATCCAGTTGAACTCACGGGGCTTGCGGAAGGCGCCGGTGAAGAACACCCGGGCCATGTGGACGGCGATGGCCCCGAGGAAGATGTCCGCGGCCCAGTGGTGGGCCTGACGCATGAGGAGGCCGGACCGGACGTCGAACGAGAGGCCCACGGTCGACGCGTACGCCTCGGACACGTGCTGGCCCCGCAGGGGCACATAGCTGCCGTGATACACGATCTCGTGCCCGGAGGGCACGAAGTAGAGGCTCAGGAAGACCCCGGTGCCGAGCAGGATCACGAAGGAGTAGAGGGCGATCTCGCCCAGCATGAACGACCAGTGGTCGGGGAAGATCTTGTCGAGGAACGTCCGGCCGCCCTTGGCGAAGCCGAGGCGGTCGTCGAGCCAGTTGAGGGACTTGTCGATCATGGGCGCTCCCAGAATCCGGGGCCGACTGCCTGGTCGAAGCCGCCGTTGGCCCGCATCTGCCCGGTGGCGTCCACGGTGATGGGCAGCATCGGCAGCGGGCGGGGGGCGGGGCCGAACTGCGGGATGGCGCCGGCATTGACGTTGAAGATCGACTGGTGGCACGGGCACACCAGCTGCTGGGTGCGCTCCTGGTAGAGGCCGACCGGACAGCCCAGGTGGGTGCAGAGCTTGGAATAGGCCACGTACCCCTGGACGCCCCACTCGGTCCTGCCGGGGGCGGCGATCGGGTAGGGCGGGTCGTTCGGACCGAGTTGGGCCAGGCGGATGAGGATCACCTGGTCGGGGGACGAGCCCTCGTGGCCCTGGGGGAACACGGTGAGCACGCCGCCGACGTCGAGGTCGTCGACCTTGACCGGCCGGCCGCCGACGGTGACGAGCTTGGCGCCCTTCTTCCAGTTGGTGGTGAAGAGCGAGTCCTCGGTCGACCCCTGGGTGCCCTCGGACTTGGCCGGCTTCGGGCCGAGCGAGCGCACGCCCGGGATGAGCAGGGCGAGGGTCATGACGCCCCCGCCGAGGGCGAAGACCCCGAGCAGCATCTTGCGGCGCTTGACCTCGATGCCGCCGCGACCGGTGATGGCCGCGTTGAAGGACTCGCGCTCGTCGTCGGTGGAGTGGAATTCGTGACGCTCCTCGACGAAGGGGCCCTGGGGCATGAGGTACTTGCCCCAGGCGATGACGCCGACGCCCAGGCCGAGCATGCCGATGCCGAGGGTGAGCGCCTCCCACTTGTTGGAGGCGTTCACCCAGTAGACGTAGATGAAGGCGACGAAGCCGGCCATGCCGATGACCATGGCGAGGGCGGCCAGGGCCTCCATGCGCTTGGGGTTCTTGGCCGACGGCAGCAGGTGCGGGTCGTCGAGCGTGGCGGGCGGCAGGGTGCCCTCGAGGGGGGTGGTCTTGTCGCTCACGAGCGATCTCCGATCCAGAAGCAGAACAGCATCAGGATGCCGACGCCGAGGAGTAGTCCGACGAAGCCTTCACCGACCGGGCCGATGCCGCCCAGGCCCACACCACCGGAGTTGTTCGGGTGCTGGAGCACGCCGGTCACGTAGGCGGCGATGTCCCGGGCCTCGGTGTTGGTGATGTTGCCGGGGGCGAAACGGGGCATGTTGCCCGGGCCCGAACGGATGGCTTCGACCACCTGGGTGGGTGACGCCAGGTGGAGGCCGGGGGCGTAGGCGCCCTCGGCCAGCGCGTCCCCGGCGCCCGAGATGGTGTGGCAGGCCGCGCAGTTGAGTGTGAACAGGGTGTTCCCGTTCTCGAGGTCGGCGCCCGCCGTGTGGACGACCGGCACCTTGGTGCCCTGCCCCGGCGTGAGCGACTGCACCCAGGCGGCGATCTCCAGGGTCTGGATCCGGTTGAAGCGGGGGGGCTTGCGGGCCGCCTGCACGCTGGTGTTGGCCAGCGGCATGCGTCCGGTGGAGACCCAGAAGTCGACAGTGCCCGCGCCCAGGCCCTGCAGGTTCGGGGCGACCCCGGCCTTGCCGTTCGCCTCGGCACCGTGGCAGCTCGAGCAGTTCGCGGCAAAGAGCGCCTGGCCCGGTGCGATGAAGGAGGACGGGAGTTCGGTGTAGTAGATCCCGGTCTCGTTGGCCGGTGCGTTGGCCTTGGCCGCGGCGGCCGGGGACGGGACGGCGCTGATCGCCGTGGGCGTCTGCTGGACAGTGCCCGGCTGGGCGCCCGGGACGGTGCTGCCCGTCGTGCCGGCTGCGCCGTTGCCGGACGAGCCGACCCCGTAGGGGGTGGGCGTCGGGCCGGTCGTGGTCGTGGTGGTGTCGGCCGATGCCGGGCCGGAGGAGAAGGCGACGAGGCCGAAGATGGCCACGGCGCCCACGAGGGCGGCCGGCGCGGCCAGGCGGGACTTCACGGAGCGGCGGGGGGTCTCGGTCATCACTTGAGGAGGAAGAGGCAGCTGTAGAGGCCGACCCACACCACGTCGACGAAGTGCCAGTAGTAGCTGACCCCCTGGAACACCGAGGTCTCCCCGGGGTCACCGGCCGGGCCGCGGAGTCGGGCGAGGAGGAAGATCATGGCAGCCAGGCCCAGGAACACGTGGAGGCCGTGGAGGCCCGACATGATGTAGAAGAGCGAGCCGAAGGCCGTGTGGGTCGGGTTGGTGGCCGGGTTGTGGGACAGGTCCACCCACTCGAAGAACTGGTTGGCCACGAACAGGGTGCCGAGTGCCAGGGTGATCCACACCCAGAGCTTGGCGCTCTTGCGGTCCTCGCGCTCCTGGTCGAACACGGCCTTCTGCATGGTGAAGCTGGACGCCACCAGGATGACCGTGAAGATCCCGGCGCGGACCGTGTCGAGGTGGGCGCCCGGGGGCGGCCACACCGTGGCATGGGCCCGGATCGTGAAGAAGGCGGCGAACAGCGAGCTGAAGAACATCACCTCGGAGCCGAGCCAGATGATGACGCCCACGGCCAGCATGGGCGGCCTGTCGGGGCGGTGGCGCGCGGGACGGGGGATGGCCGGATCGGCGGCGAGAGCCTGGGTCACGGCCATAGTTTTAGTCGACGGAACGGGCTGGGGGCCAAATCGGGCCCACGACTGCCCCGACGGTCCGCTCGAGGGATCCGGTCGGCTCAGACCGGGGCGGTCAGGGCGGCCGGTGGCGCGGTCAGCGACACCACCGCGAGGCGCTGCGTGGGCCGGGTGAGGGCCACGTAGAGCGTGCGCAGCCCGCGGGCCGTCTCCCCGGCGATGAGGGCCGGTTCGACCACCACGACCGAGTCGAATTCGAGGCCGTTCGTGGAGTCGGCCCCGAGGAGCACCAGTGGCTCGGACAGCCCACCCCTGCGCATGTCCCGGGGGTCGACCACCGGGGTGCCGGCCTCGGCCAGGGCCTCGGCGAGTGCGACGCGCAGCGACTCGGGGGCGATCACCGCGACCCGGCCGGGACGCACGGCATCCATCTCCTCGGCCGCCGCCGTGGCCACGGCGAGGGCGAGGTCGTCTGCGGTCGCCGGTCCGCTGGCGCCGTTGACCCGGACCATGCGGGGCTCCACGCCGGTGCGGCGGACCGGCTTCGGCGGGGCCAGCTCGGGGGCGGCAACGGCCAGGACCCGGCCGGCCACGGCGAGGACCTCGGCGGGCGTGCGATAGCTGACGGTGAGCTCGACCGTGCGGGCCGGGCGCCGACGGGGCAGGTGCTCGACGATGTCGGCCCACGACGTCGGCGCCCACGGCGCCGTCGCCTGCGCGATGTCCCCCACCACCGTCATCGAGCCGGCCAGTGAGCGACGCGTCAGCATGCGCAGCTGCATGGGCGAGAGGTCCTGGACCTCGTCGACCACGATGTGCCCGTACTTGCGCAGCGCGTCGTCGGCGCCGCCGGCACGGGGGCCGAGCAGGTGGCGCGCCTCGTCCACCAGCGCGGCGTCGGCCGGTGACCACGCCACCTCGTCGAAGGACGCCGAGCGCGGGCGACGCAACAGGGCCTGCTCCTCGGGGGTGAGCACGCCATTGGCGGCCGCAGCGATGAGCGGGGGTGCCCCGTAGAGGTCGTGGAGCAGCTCGTGCGGCGACAGCCGGGGCCACATCCGGTCCAGCGCCCTCGCCAGCTCCGGCACCCGCCGCACCTTGCGGGAGAAGTCCTCGAAGTCGAACTCGTCCTCGTCCAGCTCGGCGGGGTCCTCGTAGCCGGGGAAGGCGGTCACCGCCGGTGTGCCCACTCCCAGGCGCTGCTGGGTCTGGCGGGCCCGGTCGGCCAGCACCTGGGCGACGGACTGCTCGACCAGGCGGCGCCGGGCGTTGTGGGTCCCCGGGCGGCGACGCGCCCCTTCGACGATCCGGCGGGACTCCTCGGCGGTCAGCCGCAGGACGAGCGCGCCGTAGGGGACCTCGATGCCTTCGTGCAGCGGACGCTGGCGGGTCCGCACGGCGCGGGCGACCACCTTGGCCATCCGCACGTCGCCCTTCAGTCGTGCCACGGGGGCGGGCCCGTTCTCCTGCACCTTGATCTCGGGCACCAGGCCGGCCACGGTCGACAGGGTGACACCGGTCTCCCCCAGTGAGGGGAGGACCTGCTCGATGTAGCGGAGGAAGAGGGGGTTCGGCCCGACGACGAGCACGCCCTGGCGCTCCAGCGGGAACCGGTGCGTGTAGAGGAGGTAGGCGGCCCGGTGGAGGGCGACCGCCGTCTTGCCCGTCCCGGGACCTCCCTGGACGACCAGCACCCCGCTGAGCGGCGCCCGGATGATCTCGTCCTGCTCGGCCTGGATGGTCGAGACGATGTCGGTCATCCGGCCCGACCGGGCACGGTCGAGTGCGGCCAGGAGGGCGGCCGGCCCTCCGATGGGAAGGTCGCCGACGAGGAGTTCCCCGGAGCCGTCCGTCGAGGCCTCGGCGGCGTCCTCGGTGCCGTCCTCCGTGGTCAGCGTGTCCACGACCTCGCCCGGAGTGCCGAACCGCTCGTCCTCGACGCTGACGACGGTGCGCCCCTGCAGGGCCAGGTGGCGGCGCAGGACGAGGCCGAGGGGATCCCGTCCGGTCGCCCGGTAGAAGGGCTCGGCCACCGGCGCCCGCCAGTCGACGACCAGGGGCTCGTGGTCGGACCCGTGGATGGCGAGACGGCCGATGTGGAAGGTCTCGCTGGGCGGGGTGCCGTCGGACGCATGCTCACCGGTGAGGCGGTCGATCCTGCCGAAGGTCAGGGCCTGGTCGCCGATGTCGAGCTGCTCGAGGCGCGCCAGGCTCGTCCGCACGATGACGTCGCGCTCGGTCCGGGACTGGAAGGTGCCGCCGCGGCCCAGGTCGAGGACGCCCTCGAGCATCGAGTTGGCGTCGCCACGCATTGCGTCGAGCCGCGCATAGGCGAGGTCCACGAAGTCCTGCTCGGACTCCAGCTCCGTCTCCACGCCCCGACCTCCTGTCTGCCCGCTGCCTGCCGTGCACCCGACCGGATGGGTCCGCGCCCGGCTCAGGGGAACCCTCGATTGTATGCGCCCCCGGACACGCGTGCGCCGGGGGCGCTCCCACGCTCCCGGGCGCGCTCCCCCCACCCGTAGACTCGGGCCATGTCCACCGCCGCGCCCCGCGCGTCACGCGCGCCCGGTCGCTTCGACGACGCCCCGTTCATCCAGGCGTGCCGCAGCCAGCCCGTGCACCACGTGCCGGTCTGGTTCATGCGCCAGGCCGGACGGTCCCTGCCCGAGTACCGGGCTGCCCGGGGACCGGGCAGCATCCTCGACGCCATCGCCCAGCCGGAGCTGGTGGCCGAGCTGACCCGTCAGCCCGTCGACCGCTACGGCACCGACGCCGCCATCTTCTTCAGCGACATCGTGGTGCCGGCCGCGGCCGTCGGCTTCGGCGTCGACGTGGCCCCGGGCACGGGACCGGTGGTGTCCGAGCCGTTCCGCTCGGCAGCCGACCTGCAGCGGCTGCGCCCGCTCGAACCCGAGCTCGACACCCCCTACGTCATCGAGGCGGTGCAGATCCTGGCCGGATCGCTCGATGTGCCGCTCATCGGATTCGCCGGCGGTCCGTTCACCGTGGCCAGCTACCTGGTAGAGGGCGGCCCGTCCAAGAACTTCACCAAGGTCAAGGCCCTGATGCAGGCCGAGCCCGCACTGTGGGACGCCCTCGTCGAGCGGCTGACCGACATGGCGCTGGCGTCCCTTCGGTCCCAGCTCGACGCCGGGGCCTCCGCCGTGCAGGTGTTCGACAGCTGGGCCGGAATCCTCACGCCCCGTCACTACGAGGAGCTGGTCCTGCCCGCGACCCGACGCCTGGTCGCCGAACTGGGTGAGTCGCACCCGGGCGTCCCGACCATCCTCTTCGGCGTCGGCACGGGCGAGCTCCTCCCGCTGATGGCGACGGCCGGCACGTCGGTCGTCGGCATCGACTGGCGGGTCCCCCTCGACGTGGCGCGCACCCGGGTCGGCCCGGGCACGGCCGTCCAGGGCAACCTCGACCCCGCCATGTGCCTCGGCAGGTGGGAGGTGGCCGCGGCCGAGACCCGCGAGGTCCTCACCCGGGCGGGCACGGCCCCCGGCCACGTGTTCAACCTGGGTCACGGCGTGCTGCCCGAGACCGATCCCGCCATCCTCGAGCGCATCGTCGAGCTCGTCCACGCCGAGGGCCGGGCCGGGGTGGAGCCGACGTGACGGCCCCCACGGGTGTCCTGGTGATGGCGCACGGGACACCGGACACGCCGGAGGAGATCGAGGCCTTCTACACCCGGATCCGCCGGGGCCGGCCGCCCACGCCCGAGCTGCTCGCCGAGCTCACCGGTCGTTACGAGGCGATCGGGGGCACCTCGCCCCTGACCGGACGCACGCGTGCCCAGGTCGAAGGGCTGGCCGCCGCCCTCGAGGCCACCGAACCGGGGCGCTTCGCCGTCCGCCTCGGCACCAAGTACGTGGCGCCGACCATCGAGGAGGGCGTGGCCGAGCTGGCCGGCCTGGGCGTCGACCGCATCGTCGGCGTGGTCCTCACCCCGCACCAGTCGACGATGGGCTCGGGCGAGTACTTCGAGCGGGCCGAGGCAGCAGCCGCTGCCGCGGGCACGCCACTCGCCCTGACCGTGATCCCGTCGTGGCACCGGGCCCCGGAATTCGTCCCCCTCCTGGCCGCCCGGACCCGTGCCGTCCTCGACGCCCTCGACGTGGCCGCCCGGGTGAAGGTGGCGGTGTTCTTCACGGCGCACAGTCTCCCCCAGCGTGTGGTGGCCCAGGGCGACCCCTACCCGGACCAGGTGACGGAGTCGGGGGCCGACATCGCCCGGGAGCTCGACCTCGACGCCGACCCGAGCGTCACCTGGGGCACCGCCTGGCAGAGCGCCGGCCGCACGGCCGACCCGTGGATCGGGCCCGACCTGCTGCTGGAGATGGAGCGGGTGGCAGCCGAGGGCGCCACCGCCGTCGTGGTGTGCCCGGTCGGCTTCGTCTCCGACCACCTCGAGGTCCTCTACGACCTCGACATCGAGGCGCTCGACAAGGCCGACGCCCTCGGGATCGCCTTCGCCCGGACCCCGTCGCTCAATGACGACCCCGCGTTCCTGGCGATGCTGGCCGACGTGGTGCGGGCGGCGGCGGACGCCGCACCATGACCACGGGCCACGACGGCAGGCAGCCGGTGGTGGCCGTCGTGGGCGGCGGCATGGCCGGGCTGGCGGCGGCATGGCAACTCAGCCAGGACCTCGGCGCGCCCGCCGACGGCACCGCCCGCGTGCTGGTGCTGGAGGCAGGCGCTCGGACCGGCGGCAAGGTGCGGTCCACCGAGTTCGCCGGACGCCAGGTCGACCTGGCTGCGGACGCCTTCCTCGCCCGTCGACCGGAGGCCACCGGACTGTGCGCCGAGCTCGGCCTGACCGATGCACTCGTCGCCCCGGGGACGTCGGGCGCCGCCCTGTGGGCCCGGGGACGGCTGCGGATGATGCCGGACGGCGTCAACCTGGGCGTCCCCACCCGGTGGTGGCCACTCGCCCGGTCCGGCATCCTCGGGCACGCGGGCGCAGCCCGCGCCGCGCTCGACCTGGTGCGACCCCATCGCGCCGATCCGGCAGCCGCCGGTGACCGCGCCGTCGGCGGCGTGGTCACCGCCCGGCTCGGCCACGAGGTCACCGAGCGCCTGGTCGACCCGCTCATCGGCGGGATCCACGCCGGCGGGGTCGACGACCTGAGTGCCGAGGCCACGTTCCCTCCGCTACTGTCGGCCGACCGACAGGCGGGCAGCCTCATGCGGCGGCTCCGCCTGCCGGCGACCCCGCCGCCTGATCCGTCCGGGGCGCCGTCGCCGGTCTTCTGGTCCCTCGACGGCACAGCCGCCCGGCTCCCGGCCGAACTGACCGCCGCCCTCGTCGCCCGCGGCGTCGCCGTCCACACCGGTGTCGCCGTGGAGGCCCTCGTGCGGCGGGCCGACGACGCGACGGGCGGCCCCGCCTGGGAACTGACCCTGGCCGGGGACACCGCATCGGTGCCCGGCGCCTCGGGCCCCTCCGACGCCGCCCGGACGCTCGCCGTGGACGGGGTCATCCTGGCCGTGCCCGCCGGCCAGGCGTCGGGACTGCTGGCCGACCACGCGCCCCGGGCGGCCGCCGTCCTGGGGGACATCCGTCACTCGTCGGTCTCGGTGGTGACCCTGGCCGTGCCATCCAGGGCCATCCGGGGCGAGCTCGTGGGGACCGGGTTCCTCGTCCCCCGGACGTCGCCTGTGGGTGGGCGGACGGCGCTCATCACCGGTTGCACCTACCTGACCCGGAAGTGGCCGGGCCTGGCTCGTCCAGGGGACGAGCTGATCCGGCTGTCGGTCGGCCGGTTCGGCGACGAGCGCCCCGACTCGATCGACGACGACGAGCTGACGGCCGCCGCCTTCGAGGAGCTGGCCCGCATCCTCGGCATCGACGGTCGCCCCAGCGAGTCGCTGGTGACCCGGTGGCACGGTGCCTTCCCGCAGTACACGCCGGGGCACCTCGCCCGGTCCGACCGCGTCGAGCAGGCCGTGGCCGAGCTGCCCGGGGTCGCCGTGGCCGGCAGCGCCTACCGCGGCGTCGGGATCCCGGCCGTCGTGGGCAGCGGCCGCGCCGCCGCCCGTGTGGTGCTGGCGTCGCTCGACGGGGCGCCGCCGACCGCACCGGTGTGATGAACCCGGGGTCGCCGGGCCCGGGGGCGCGGCCCGACCCGGGTGCGCCCGGGGTCGTCGCCGCCACGGCCGGCGACGACCGCCCGCCGTGGCGGCCGTCCCGGGTGACGATGGTGGCCGACCGGTCGGGCATCGTCGTCCCCCGGCGGGGCGGGGTGGCACTGCCCGCCGTGGCCGCCGGGGTCGGCCTGGCGCTGTCGCTCCCCCCGTGGGGCTTCTGGGTCTTCGCCTTCCCCGCCGCCGGGCTGCTGTGGTGGCGGCTCGCCGGGCTGCGATCACGGACCCGGCTGTGGGCCGGATGGCTGGCCGGGCTCGGGTGCTACGTGCCCGGCCTCATGTTCGCCCGTGCCTTCACCCTGCTCGGTGCGGCCGTGCTGATCGCCACCGAAGCGGTCTTCGTCGGCGTCGCCTGCCTGGCCGTCCCACGCGGGCCGGTATGGGCCCGGGCGCTGGCCTTCCCCGCCGCCATGACCCTCGCCGAGGCGGCACGCCAGGGCTGGCCATTCGGCGGGCTCCCGATCGGCGGGGTCTTCCTCGGACAGGCCGACGGGCCCCTGCTCGGGACGGCGCGCCTCGGCGGGCCGCTCGCCCTTACCGCCCTCGTGTACCTCGGTGGCGTGGCCCTCGGGGCCGCCGGCACCGCCGTGGCCCTGGCGGTGCGCGACCACCGGCGGGTGGCCGAGTTCCGCCGCACCGCCGACGACCCGACGGCGCCCGCACCGTGGCGTGGGGCCGTGGCCGGGCTCGGCAGCCTCGTCGGCGTGGCGGCGGTGGCGGTGGCCGCCGTCCTCGGGACCGGAGTGGCCGCCGCCCACGCCCCCGACGGGGGCGCCTCGGTCGGGGCGGTGACGGCCGCGGCCGTCCAGGGCGGTGGCCAACGCGGCTTCCGGAAGTCCCAGGTCGACCCCGCGACGGTGCTGGCAGCGGCGGTGGCCGCCACCGACCAGCTGGCCAGGCACACGGCCGGCCGGCCGCTCGGTCTGGTGCTGTGGCCCGAGGACGTCGTCTCGCTCGACGGCCCCCTCGACGGCTCGGCCGAGGAGGCGGCGCTGTCCGCCCTGGCCCGCCGGCTCGGGTCGACCCTGGTGGTCGGGGTGACCGAGACCCTGTCGGACGCCGCGTTCCGCAACGAGGTCGTCGCCTTCGGCCCCGACGGCACCGTGGTCTCCCGGTACGAGAAGGTCCACCGGGTGCCCTTCGGCGAGTACGTCCCCTACCGGTCGGTCTTCGCCCGCCTCGGCGATCTGTCGGCCGTGCCACGCGACGCCGTACCCGGCACCGGCACCGGCCTGCTGCGCACACCGGCCGGTCCGCTCGGGGCGATGATCTCCTTCGAGGTCTTCTACGCCGATCGGGGGCGGACGCCGGTGCGGGCCGGGGCGGAGCTGCTGGTCGTGCCCACCAACACCTCCTCCTACGCCACCGGCCAGATCCCCACTCAGGAGATCGCCGCCAGCGAGGTCCAGGCCGTCCAGCAGGGCCGGGACCTGCTGCAGGCGGCGCCCACCGGGTTCAGCGCATGGGTCACCAACCGGGGGACACTTCTCGCACGCTCGACACTGGGTGTGCGCCAGGTCGTCCCCGCCGTCCTGCAGCGGCGGGTCGGTCGGACGCTGTACGTCCGCCTGGGCGACACGCCCGTCCTGCTCGCCTCCGGCGTCGCGCTGGTCGCCGGGTGGTGGCTGGCCGCCCGTGCCCGGGGCCGCCGCTACTCGTAGTAGCCGGAGTGGATGTACACGCAGGGAATGCCCATGGCGTGGAACATGGCGAAGTTGTTGGGGTCGTCCTCGAAGGCGAGGCGCAGGTCGAACCCGAAGTGGCGCAGTTCGTCCACGGTGTCGCGCTTGTACCAGGTGACCTGCGAGTAGTCCCCCCGCGACCGCATGACCAGCAGGTCCCACCGCAGGTCGTAGCGCTCGAGCCAGGCCAGCGTCTGGGGCTGGACCCGCATCGGACGCCCCGTCAGCAGGATGATCTGGAGCTTCGGGTCGAGCAGCTCGAGCACCCGGGCCAGTTCGGCGATGACGGCGTCCTCGCCACAGGCATCGAAGAATGCGTCCCAGTCGCGCCGTCCCCGCTCGAGGAAGTGCTGGCGGCCGACGGCATCGGACAGCACCCCGTCGACATCGAACACCACGGCCTCACCCGGTTGCTCGATCCGCCCGTCTCGCCAGGACCAGTTCCCGGGGTCCCCCACCCTCAGTCCTCGCCGGGCGAGGCGTCGGCGAGCCGGCGGATCTCCTCCACCACGGCGGGGTCGGCGAGGGTGGTGGTGTCGCCGAGCACCCGCCCCTCGGCGACGTCACGCAGCAGGCGCCGCATGATCTTGCCGCTCCGTGTCTTCGGCAGCTCGTCGGTGAAGATCACCGTCCTCGGCCGGGCGATCGGACCGATCTTGGTAACCACGTGGGCGCGCAGCTCCTGGCCCCGGTCGTCGTTCGCCTCGCCGGCGTCCGCCACCAGGGTCACGAAGGCGACGATGGCCTGGCCGGTCGTTGCGTCGACCGCACCCACCACCGCCGACTCGGCCACCAGGTAGTGGTCGACCAGTGCCGACTCCACCTCGGTGGTGGAGATGCGGTGGCCGGACACGTTCATCACGTCGTCGACCCGGCCGAGCAGCCACAGGTACCCGTCGTCGTCGACCTTGGCGCCGTCACCGGCGAAATAGCGGTCCGGGTAGCGGCTCCAGTAGGTGTCGCGGTAGCGCTCGGGGTCGCCGTAGATACCGCGCAGCATCGACGGCCACGGGGTGGTGAGGGTCAGGTAGCCGCCTCCCCACTCGATCCGGTGGCCCTCCTCGTCGACGACCTCGGCCCCGATGCCGGGCAGGGCGAAGGTCGCCGAGCCCGGCTTGGTCGTGGTGATCCCGGGAAGCGGGGCGATCATGATCGCTCCCGTCTCCGTCTGCCACCAGGTGTCGACGACCGGGCACCGACCGCCGCCGATGTGGGTCGAGTACCACATCCACGCCTCGGGGTTGATGGGCTCCCCCACCGAGCCGAGCAGACGGAGGCTGGACAGGTCGTGTCCCGCCGGCTCCTGCTCGCCCCACTTCATGAAGGTGCGGATTGCCGTCGGCGCGCAGTACAGGATGGTCACGCCGTAGCGCTCGACGATCGACCACCACCGGTCCCGCCCCGGGTGGTCGGGCGTACCCTCGTACATCACCGAGGTCGCCCCGTTGGCGAGGGGGCCGTAGACGATGTAGCTGTGCCCGGTGACCCACCCGATGTCGGCCGCGCACCAGTACACGTCCTCGTCGGGGTGCAGGTCGAACACGGTCTTGTGCGTGTACGCCACCTGGGTCAGGTAGCCGCCGGTCGTGTGCATGATGCCCTTGGGCGCAGCTGTCGTTCCCGAGGTGTAGAGGATGAACAGGAGGTCCTCGGCCTCCATGTGCTCCGGCTCGCACGTGTCGGAGGGCGCACCGCCGGCCGCCCCGTCCTCACCGGACAGGAGCTCGTGCCACCAGTGGTCCCGACCCGACGTCATGGCGACGGGACCGCCAGTCGTGGCGTCCCCGGTCCGCTCGACCACGACCACGTGGTCGACGCAGGCGCACTCGGCGACGGCGGCGTCCACGTTGCCCTTCAGGCCCACGGCCTGGCCCCGGCGCCAGCCGCCGTCGGCGGTGACGACGACCCGGGCCTCGGCGTCCAGGATCCGGTCGCGCAGGGCATCGGAGGAGAATCCGCCGAACACGACAGAGTGGACCGCCCCGATCCGGGTGCAGGCCAGCATGGCCACGGCCAGTTCGGGGATCATCGGCATGTAGATGGCCACCCGGTCGCCCCGGGCCACGCCGAGGCCGCGCAGGACGTTGGCGACGCGGGACACGTCGCCGAGGAGCTCGCCGTAGCTGATGGTCCGGGTGTCGCCGGGTTCGCCTTCCCAGTGGAACGCGACCTTGTCACCCCGACCGGCCGCAACATGGCGGTCCAGGCAGTTGTAGGAGACGTTGAGCGTCCCGCCGTCGAACCAGCGGGCGAAGGGGAGGTCCCACTCCAGGACGGTGTCCCAGGGGCGGAACCAGTCGAGGGCCCCGGCCTGGCGGGCCCAGAACTCGGGACCGAGTGCAGCGGCCTCCTCGTAGACGCCCGGGTCGCGGACCACGGCGTCCGCCGCGAACGCCGGTGGGGGCGGGAAGACCCGCTCCTCGGTGAAGTAGTCCTCGATCGTCGGCTCGCTGCTGTCCTCGTCGGGCACTGCTCCCCCTTCACGTCCGGCCGGACCTGGACGGTCCCGTTCCGCAACCGCCTCAGCCTAACGCCGGCGGCCCTTTACAATGGGGGGCCGTGAGCACGACGACCCACACCGAGGACCCGAGCGACCTCGAGCCCGTCGGCCCGCCCGCCCGCACCCCACAATTCACCCCCGAGCCGGGGGGCACCCAGGTCGACGTCCCCATAGGGCGGCGGGTCATGGTCGTGAGCGACCTCCTCCTGACCCCCGACGCCACGCCCTCCACCCTGGCCGTCACCGCCGAACTGGCCCAGGCCCTCGACACCTGGGACGGCCCGGGCATCCTGATCATCGCCGGCAACCTCTTCGACCTCACCGGGGACGACGACCCCCTGACCACTGCGGGTCGCGCCCTCGACGCCCACCCGGCGCTGGCCGAATCGCTCATCCGCTTCCTCGGCATCGACGAGCGCCGGGTGCTCCGCCAGCGCGGCAGCCACGAGCCCGAGGACCTCGCCCGCCGGGTCGGGACCGTGCCCGACGGGGCGTCCGATGTGGTGGCCACGCTCGCCGCCGCCGGGGTCGAGCACCTCGGGGCGGTCGATCTCCACGTCCAGACGGGCACGGGGGTGCGGGTGGTGCGGGTGCACCCGGGTGCCTGCGCTGCCGTCGTCGGGCACGATATCGCCGACACCGGACCCGCCGCGGATCCGACCCCCGACACCAAGCCGGGAGCCGTGTCGACCTCGGCGGCCGGCCGGCACTGGCGCTCGCTGGTGCCCGAGGCAGGCGAGGACGCGCCCTGGTTCGAAGGCCTCGACCACCTGAGCGACCCGTCGGCGCTGACCCGGTTCCTGGTGTCGCGCACGCTCTACCGCCGGTTCGGCCGGTACGCATGGTGGCTGCTGGTGCCCTTCGGTGTGGCGCTGCTCCTGCGCATCGCCGTCACCCCGTGGGTCCTCCAGCACCTCGGGTCGGGGCTCCCCGCCCGGGCGATCCGCCACGCCCACTTCGCCGACTTCCAGGACCAGCTGGTCGTCGCCATCGGGGCGTCCGTCGTCGTCCTGGGCGTCCTTGCCGTGGTCCTGGGCCTCTTGAGCCGCCGCATGTGGTCGATCCTGGGCGGCGGTGCCCTCCAGGAGGTGCGTACCGACACCGGCCCCAACGACACGGCGCGGGACGACGCACGCCGACTGGTGGCCCGGGGCTACGCCGGGCTGGTCACCGCCGCGACCTTCAAGTCCGAGCTCACCAACCTCGGCACCGGGTTCTACGCCAACGTGGGCGCGACCACCGAGGTCGTGGCCGAGCACCGGGGCCGGTTCGGCCTCCCCCCGGTGTTCCTGCACAGCCGGTGGGTCAGCTGGGTCGAGCTCGAGTCCGGCGCCGAGCTGCACGTCCGGATGCTCCTCGCCCACGACGAGTTGGCATCCCCGAGCCGCCTCGAGCGGGTGGTCACCCGCGGCCGGGCCGGCGGGGCACTGCACCCGTCCCTCGTCGCCTCCTACCCGGTGGGCGCCTCGTGGCCGCCGGCAGACGACCTGCGCCAGTCCCACCGCCGCACCCGCCGGGTCCGCCGGTGGGGCGCGGCCGCCATCCTGGTGACCGGGATCATCGACGTACTGGACTCGATCACCCCGCCCCTGCACGGCCGCCTCCACGTGCTCGAGCAGTACCTGCCGGTGCGGGCCAGCGTGGCCGCCGGCGCCCTCGTCGCCATGGCCGGACTCGCCCTGATCGCCCTCGGACGCGGCATCCTTCGGGGTCAGCGGCGGGCGTGGCGGGTGTCGGTGGCGCTGCTGGCCGGCACGATCCTCCTGCACGTCGTCGCCGGGGCCGACGTCGAGGAATCGCTGATCACCGGGGCGGTGCTGGTCTTCCTCCTGGTGAACCGCAGGGAGTTCCAGTCCGCCTCCGACGCCACGTCGCTGCGCTCCGCCCTGGTCACGCTGGCAGCCGTGGCCCTCGGCGTGGCCGTGCTGACCACGGTGTCCATCGAGCTGTTCACCCACGTCGGCCACCACGGCCAGACGCTGGCGTGGTGGACGGTCTTCTGGGCCGTCTCCGAACGCTTCGCCGGCATCACCACCATCGACCTGCCCGAGCGGGCCGACCGGTTCCTCGCCCCCGCACTCCTCACCATCGGGCTGTGCCTGGTGGCGGTCACCCTCTACCTGCTCACCCGCCCGGTGGTCGACCGCCGCCTCGGGTCCGGCCGGGCCGCCGAGTTCCGGGCGCGCGATATCGTCCGCCGGCACGGCTCGACGACGCTCGACTACTTCGCCCTGCGGTCGGACAAGCGGTGGTTCTTCCACCGGGACAGCCTGGTGGCCTACGCCGTCTACGGGGGCGTCTGCCTGATCTCGCCCGACCCGATCGGACCCCGCAACGAACGCGAGCAGGTGTGGGGGGCCTTCCGGGCGTTCGCGGACTCCCACGGCTGGACCACCGCGGTCATGGGGGCCGGTGAGCAGTGGCTCCCCACCTACCGCGACTCGGGCATGCACCACATCTACCTGGGCGACGAGGCCGTGGTGCAGCTCCAGGAATTCAGCCTTGCCGGCAAGCACATGAAGGGCCTGCGCCAGGCCCACAACCGGATCCAGAAGTACGGCTACACCGTCACCTTCCACGACCCGGCCAAGATCGGCCCCGGGCTCGTCGAGGAGCTCACGTCGTTGATGCGCCTGTCGCGTCAGGGCGAGCACGAGCGGGGGTTCTCGATGATGCTCGGACGGGTCTTCGACCCGCGCGACACCGGGCTCCTGCTCACCGTCGTACGCACCCCCGACGGCACGGCGGCGGCCATGTGCCAGTTCGTGCCGGCGACCGGCATCAACGGCTTCTCACTCGACCTCATGCGCCGGGACCCGGGCGACCACCCGAACGGGCTCCTCGACTTCGCCCTCTGCTCCACCATCGAGCATCTGGCCGCCCGCGGGTTCGACGGCCTCAGCCTCAACTTCGCGGCCATGCGCTCCACGTTGGCCGGGGAAAAGGGCGACGGGACCATGCAGCGGGCCGAGCGCTGGTTCCTCAAGCGCCTGTCGAATTTCGCCCAGATCGAATCGCTCTGGAAGTTCAATGCCAAGTACGAACCGGAGTGGCTCCCCCGCTTCGTGGTGTTCGACACGGCCGAGCACCTGGTGCCCGTGGTCATGGCCATCCTGCGGGCCGAGTCGCTGTGGGAGATCCCGGTGCTGGGCCGATTGCTGGCCGCCGGTGCCGAGAAGCGGATGGTCGCCGCCCAGCGCGAGACGGACGAGTTCCTGGCCTCGATCGTGGCCTGGGACGAGGACGGCGTGCGGGTGGCGGGGGCCGACGGGCCGGCACCTGAGGCGCCGCCGTCACCGTCGCCGTTGGCTGTTCCGGACGCCCGCGGCGTCACGGACGTCACCGACCCCGGCTGAGCCTCAGACGGGAGGTGGCCGCGGCAGGCCCATCGGGTTCGGGTACGCGATGACGCCGGCTGCGTGGACGTCCGCGCCGATCCGGCCCAACGCGTCGAGCAGCACCCGCTGCTCCCCGTCGTCGAGGACGGTGAAGGGCAGGCCCGCCTGGTGATCGGTCATCGCCTCCACGGACCGGCGCAGGTGCGCACCCTCCCCGGTGATCCCTTGCGCCCCGACCAGCCCACGGGCCGCCAGCCGGGCGCCGGCGGCGGCCCATTCGTCGGCCGACCAGCCGCGGGCCGCCAGGAAGAGCGACTCGGGCAGCCCCTCGGAGGCGGCGAACAGGACGAGCGCCTCGACCGCGTCGAGCCCGGAAGCCGTCAGGGCAGCCACGTGACCGTCCCCGCGGTGCTCCCGCATGCAGGAGCAGGCGTGCCACAGCGCCTCGACGGGGTCGTCCGACCGGCTCGTCGCCCGGGTGGCCGCGAACAGGGGCCGGCCGGCGCCCGACGCCGCGGCGACCGGGCGGGCGAGGAGCGGCGCCGCTCTCGCCGCTAGTTCGTCGACGTCGGACGCGAACCGTCGGAGCGCTGCTGCCGCCCCGACCCGTCGTGCCGCCCAGACGCCGTCCGGGCCAGCGATGGCCCAGGCGTCGGGGAGCGCGCGGGCCACCATTCCGGGCGCGAAGTTGAAGAACGTCGCCGCCACGACCTCGGGCCCCACCGGACCGAGCGGTGCGGCGCGTCCGGCGAAGTAACCCATCCAGAAGCCCCGCAGGCCGAGGTCGGCCATGGAGGCGCGGCACCCCTCGTCGAAGTAGACGACGGCGTGGACCGGCTCGAGCGCCAGCCACCACTCGCGGGCGGTTGGCATCGTCACGGTCCGGTCCGACCCGCCTCAGTCCGGGGCGGTGGTGGAGCCGTTGCCGGCGGCGAGTGCCGCGTCAGGCCCGGGACCGTCGCCGATCTCGGGCAACCGGCCCGCCGGCGGGCGGCGTCCCCCGTAGAGGCCGACGAGCACGACCACGAACAGGGTGATCAGTACGATGATCAGCGCCACCGCGACCGTCGGCTGGTTCCACAGCACCAGGACCACCAGTCCGAGCACGAGAACACCCCACTGGAAGGCCTTGCGGTGGGCGGCCACCGTGTCGTGGACGGGCCCGCCGGAAAGCCACGACGGCATGGTGCGCTCCTCCATCCACTTCCGCACCGGCCCGAGCCCGACGACGAAGGCGACGATCGCCACGATCGCCGAGAGGATCAGCACGACGCGGACGGTGTCGAGCAGCGCGGCGTCGACCGTGTCGATGATTGCGGCCGTCGTGGCCTTCGACTGGGTGACCTTGAGCGACGCCAGGTACTGGTTGCGGCCGACATTGGCCCCGATGAGCAACACGGCCATCGACACGGCGAGCGCCGAGGCGGCGTGGACGAGGCCCCGTCTCCGGTCCCGGGCGAGCAGGACGGCTCCGGCGAACACCAGGATCGAGAGGATCGGCAGCACCAGGGCCAGGTGATTGAGGAACCTGATCCACCGTTGGAGCTTGGCCAGCTGGTCGGACTGGAAGAGCACCAGGGGCGCACCGGTGTAGTTCGGGACCTTGTCGAACACCGACAGGCCGCGCGCGGCCAGCTGCTTCTTGGCCGCGTCCTCGACCTGGGTGAGATCGACGGTGACCTGGCCGTTGGTGGATTGGAACGCCCCGACCTTGTCGCCCAGCAGCAGGTTGTCGAGCTGGGCGTGGGAGTTGCGCAGGGCCTGCTCCCACAGTTGCTGGAACCGCGAGCTCTGCACCAGCTTGAGGGTGATCTGGTAGGCGGCGGTCTGGACGGCACCGCTGATCGGGTTGGCGAGGAAGCCGGCCCTGGCGGGCAGTGCGTTCTTCACCCGCTGCTCGATGTCGGACTTCGCCACCAAGCTGTCGCTCACCTTGGTGGCGACGGTCTTCTGGACGTTGGGGTCCTTGGCCAGCGGACCCACCGTGGCCACGAACGTGTCGGTGTTCAGCAGCTCGTTGCGGGCGTAGACGACGACGACGGACAAGATGGCCATCAGGCACGCCAGGACGATCAGCACCCACGAGGCGATCGTCCTCCCCCGCTTCTTCTTCGGCTTCGGCGGTGTGGTGGCCTCCACCTCGTGGCGGAGTGCCTCGTTCTCCTGGGCCAGCGCCTCGACCTCGTGCTGGAGCGCGTCGAGATTCTTGCCGTCCGCCGGGGGTTCGATTGTCACGGGTCCACTGTATCGGCGGGTCCCACGGTCACCGTGGACGCTCCTCCGGCCGGACGCGACGATGGCCGCCTCCCGTGCACGGGGCACAGGGGGCGGCCACCCGTCGGGCCGACGAGGTGCGTCAGGCCAGGATCTTGGCCTTCTGCGCCTCGAACTCGGCATCGGTGATGGCGCCACTCTGCTTCAGGTCGGCGAGCTTGGCGAGCTCGTCGGTCGAGCTGCCCGAGCCGGCGGCCTGCTTGACGTAGGCGTCGAACGCCTTCTGCTGCTGGGCCGCCTGCTCGGCCGCGCGCTCGTGCATCTTGCCGCCACGGGCGATGAGGTACACGAGGACGCCCAGGAACGGGAGGATGATCACGAAGAGGACCCAGACGGCCTTGAGCCCGCCGCTGAGGTCCGAGCTCCGGAAGATGTCCATGAAGACGCTGATGAGCAGCCAGATCCAGAGGACGAACACGAAGAACATGAACATCATCCAGATGAGGCTCAGGATGGGATAG
>JADGOH010000058.1 GCA_017883025.1 Acidimicrobiales bacterium | reverse complement strand
TGGTCGAGGCGAGCGGGCGGAGGTAGGCGACCTGGAGGTCGATCGAGGTGTACGCCACGCCGGCAGCGAGGGTCGAGTGCACGGCACAGGCGATGCGGTGTCGGCCAGCGTGCACACCACGCCGCCGGGGACCGTCCCGATCGGGTTGTAGACCGACTCGTCGGGCCCGTACTCGAACACCACCCGGCCCGGCTCCGCGTCGCGGAGCCGCATGCCCAGCGGCGAGGCGATGGGGGGCGGCGAGGCGGATCCGTCCCGCAGCCCGACGAGGAACTCGATCCCGCTCGTCGCCGACGCCGCCGCCGGCACCGGGTCGTACCACGTCACCGATCGCGTCCTGGGTGGGCCCCATCCGTCGAGCGGGTGCGGCGGCGTGTGCGGGTAGGTCGCGGTCATGCCGCCGTTCCGGCCGCGACCACCGGGACGGGCGCACCGGCGGTGGTCACGTCCGTCGGCACCTGCACCGAGCCCGGCGGCCCGAGCAGACAGCACACCAGGCCGGACGCGGCGGCCATGGCGGCGACGAACCACCACAGGAGATGGAAGTGGGACAACGCGTCGACGGCGCCGGTCGGCGTGCCGAGGATCACCACGAGCACGGCCACCCCCAGCGCACCGCCCACCTGACGGGCCGTCTGGTTGACCGCGCTGCCCACGGCGAACCGCTGGGGGTGCAGGCTGGAGACGGCCGCGGCACTCAGGACCGGGAAGGTGAGCCCGATCCCGAGGCCCACCACCAGGGTGCCGGGCAGCCAGATCTCGAGGTACCGGGCGTGGAGCCCGACGTGGGTGGCGTACCAGGCGAGGCCGGCGGTGAATGCCACGAAGCCGGTGAGCAGCACCCGCCGGAAGCCGTAGCGGCCGGCCAGCTTCCCGGCCGGACCGGCCACCCCGGCCACCACCAGCGGGCCAGGCGTCACGGCCAGCCCGGTGCGCAGGATCGAGTAGTGCCACACCGACGTCAGGAAGAGAATGTTCCCCAGCAGCATGGCGAAGAAGCCCATGGAGTAGAGGAGGGCGGCGGCGTTCGCCACGCTGAACGAGCGGGACCGGAACAGCGTGAGGTCGAGCACGGGCTGCGGGTGGCGGGTCGAGCGGCGGAGGAAGACGGCGCCGAGCACCAGGAACGTCACGACGGCGCCGACGACCTCAGGGCTCGACCAGCCCCAGCCGGGCCCCTCGGAGATGGCGAGCACCAGGGCGGCCAGGCTGACGGTCAGCAGGGCCACGCCCGGGTAGTCGGGTGACGAGGTCGAAGCGTCGCCCCGCACCGACGGGAGCACGGTGCGGCCGACCAGCCAGGCGGCGAGCCCGATGGGCAGGTTCACGAAGAAGGCGGCCCGCCAGCCGAACCCGGTGATCAGGACGGCACCCAGCGAGGGGCCGGTGGCGACCGCCAGGGCGCCGATGCCACCCCACATCGCCACAACCTGCGAACGCCGGTCCGACGGATAGGCGGCGAGCAGGAGGCCGAGCGAGGACGGCAGGAGCGCGGCGGCGCCGACCCCCTGGACCAGCCGGCCGGCCACCAGCAGTGGGACGGTGGGGGCCAGCCCGGCCAGCCCGGATCCCAGGCAGAAGACGACGAGCCCGGCGAAGAACACCCGGCGGCTCCCCAACCGGTCGGCGGTTCGGCCGGCCACCACCAGGAGGGAGCCGAACACGATGGAGTACCCGGTGATGACCCAGGCCAGCGACGCCGCCGAGTCGCCCGGGAACGTCCGCTCGAGCGCAGGGAACGCCACGTTCACGATCGACAGGTCGAGGGAGGCCATGAAGGCCCCGAGCGCCGTCACCGCGAAGACCGCCCGCAGGCGGCGTCGGGCAGCGATGGCGACGGCCGGGGCGGGCGTAGTGCGTTCGCTCATGCAACGGACCCTACCGGATTGCGTTTCATGATGCAACCCTCTACAGTGGGGCCATGGAACGGAAGAGCTTCGCCGACATGGACTGCTCGGTAGCCCAGTGCCTCGAGGTGGTCGGCGAGTGGTGGAGCATGCTCGTCGTCCGTGACGCGTTCCTCGGCGTGACCCGGTTCGAGGACTTCCAGCGCCGGCTCGGGATCTCGCGCAACATCCTCCAGCAGCGCCTCACCAAACTCGTCGATGCCGGCGTGCTCACCCGGGTCCCCTATTCGGAGCATCCGCCCCGTGTCGACTACCGCCTGACCGACAAGGGCCAGGACCTGTGGCCGGTGCTGACCGCCTTGCGCCAGTGGGGCGACGCCTATGCCGCCCCGGCCGGCCGTCCCGTCGAGGTCACCCATCGGGCGTGCGGGTCGTCCGACCCGCTGGTGCTGGTGTGCCCCGACTGTGGCGAGCAGGTGGGCCCCCGCGACGTCACCGCCGCCGCCGGGCACGGCCGTGAGGCCGACGCGCTGGTGTCGCACCTCCGCCGGCCCGCCTGAGCCCCCGACGCGGCCGCGGCCGTCGCCGGCGGCGCCGGGCCGGTTGTCCGGGCCCCGGTTGGGCAGTACCGTCGGGGCAGGTCCCACGGCACCCCGCCGACCTGGCAGCCCGTCGGGAGGAGGTCGTCGATGGCCGGAACGGAGCACGTCTGATGGCGGAGCACGACCCGGCAGCCACTCGGACTGCACCGGGGAGCGACGAACCGTCGTCCGGCCGAGCGCCTGGCACCTTCGTCGAGGTGGCCCTGCTCGACCGGACCGGCGTCATCGTGTCGGTCAACGAGGCCTGGACGTCGTTCGGCGCCGCCAACGGCGCCGACCCCGGCCGCGCCGGGGTGGGCGCCTCCTACCTCGACGCCTGTGCCGCGGCCCCGGCGGACCCGCGCTCACGGGAGGTGGCGGCGGCCATCCGCACCGCCCTCTGCGGCGACCTCCCGGCGCCGGTGCAGGTCGCGGTCCCGTGCCACGGACCGAACCGGGCCCGGTGGTTCGACGTGCTCGTCTCGTCCCGGTTCGACGACACCGGCGCGTGCGTCGGCGCGACCGTGACCCTGTCGCCGGTCCTGCCGTCCCGTGAGCCGCCCGTCGCAGCACCGGTGCCGACGGCGGACCACGGCCCCGCCGTCCCCGCCTACTACGCCGACCGGTCGGAGCGACTGGGCGACGTGTTCGCCCAGCTCCTGCTGGACCGGGCGCCACTCGGGATCCTGGTGGTGGACGACCACGGGACCGTGGTCCGGGCCGGACGGGGTGCCGAGCAGCTCTTCGGCCACCCGCCGGACCGCCTGGCGGGGATGCCGGTCCGCCACCTCCTGCCCGAGCTCGAGCTATCCGACGAGCGGTATACGCCCGTGGCCGGGCCGACCGGGACGACCGGTCCCACCCTGCTGGTGGACGGGGTGCTGGCCGACGGTACGGTGACAGCTCTCGAGGTACGTGTCGGGCGACTGCCGCTCAGCCGGGGCACGGGGGCCGTCGTGCTGCTCCGCGGCACGACCCGGATCGCAGTCGAGCACCCACCCGACCACGTGCTCTACCTGGATCACGAGATCGCCGACCTGGCCCGCGGCCTCGACGAGGTGGTCCGCCACGTGTTCCGGAGCGGGCTCACGCTGACCGGTGCGGCGGCGGCACGGCGGGACGACCGGCCCCTGTCCACGACGCTCCTCGGGGTCTCCGACGACCTCGACCGAGCGGTGCGCGAGATCCGGTCGGTCGCCTTCCGGCTCCAGCAGAACGGCCGGCGGACGCCGTACAGCCGGTAGCCGGAGCACGACACCGTGGTCGACTGACCGCGCACCGTCAACTGCACCCGGCAACACCAGGTGCAGTTGGGACGTTCGGCCCTAGGACGTCCGGCGCCGACTGCGTACCGTGCACCCATGGAGCGATCCGACGGCGACCTCTCCCCGGACGAGTGCTGGGAACTGCTGGGGACGGCCGGCGTGGGCCGTGTGGCGCTGTCCATCCGGGCGCTGCCGCTGATCCTGCCGGTCCGCTACGTGGTCGACGATGCGTCCGTGGCCATCAGCCTGGGCCGGCTCGGCATGCCCACCGTCTCGGTGCACGACGCCGTCGTGGCCTTCGCCGTCGACCGGATCGACGAGCTGACGTCCACCGGATGGATGGTCCAGCTGCAGGGCCGGGCGCTGCTGGCCCCCTCGTCGTCGGACGGCCCGGGCCAGGTAGACGGCAGTCAGGTCATCCGCCTGGTCCCCGGGACGGTGAGCGGTCGCCGCTTCACGCTCCTGCCGTTCGAACCAGTCCGCTGATCCCACCCGCCACGCGCGGACCCAGGACCCCGCCGCCGACCTGCGTCCGTCGCTCCCGTCACTACGCTGTCCGAGCCGGACGAGGCCCGGCGCCACGCCGCCACGGCACGGCGCGGCACGGAACGGACGGGAGCCCGCCATGCACCACGTACTCGAACTCGGCATCGACACGTTCGGCGACGTGACCGTCGACGGCGAAGGCCGCCCGCTGTCCGAGCCCGAGGTCATCCGCCACGTCGTGGACGAGGCGGTACTGGCCGACTCGGTGGGCGTCGACTCCATCGGGGTGGGCGAGCACCACCGGGCCGACTTCGCCGTGTCGACGCCCGAGATGGTGCTCGCCACCATCGCCGGGCGCACCGAGCGGATCCGCCTCGGCTCCGCCGTCACCGTGCTCAGCTCGGACGATCCGGTGCGGGTGTTCCAGCGGTTCGCCACCCTGGACGCGCTGTCGGCGGGGCGGGCCGAGGTGATCCTCGGCCGCGGGTCGTTCACCGAGTCGTTCCCCCTCTTCGGGTATGAGCTGACCCAGTACGAGGAGCTGTTCGAGGAGAAGGTCGACCTCTTCGTCCGCCTCCTGGCCGAGCAGCCGGTGACCTGGTCGGGCCACACCCGGGCCGCGCTCTCCGACCAACAGGTGTTCCCCCGCACGGAGTCGGGGTCGCTCTCGACCTGGATCGGCGTGGGCGGCAGCCCCGAGTCGGTGATCCGGGCCGCGCGCTACGGACTCCCGCTCATGATCGCCATCATCGGCGGGGAGAGTGCCCGGTTCGCCCCGCTCGTCGACCTCTACCACCGGGCCCTCGACAAGTTCGAGCTGCCCCGGTTGCCCATCGGGGTCCACTCCCCCGGCCACATCGCCGAGACGGACGAGCTCGCCCGCGAGCAGCTGTGGCCCCACATGAAGCGCATGCGCGACCGGATCGGCGCCGAGCGGGGCTGGGGGCCGATGGACCGGGCCGAGTTCGACCAGCAGGCCGGGCCGGACGGCTCGCTGTACGTCGGCTCACCCGAGACCGTGGCGGCGAAGATCGCCGCCACGGCCCGCACCCTGCAGCTGCACCGGTTCGACATGAAGTACAGCGCCGGGCAGCTCCCCCACGACCTGCTGCTGCAGAGCATCGAGCTCTACGGGACCGGGGTCATCCCCCGGGTCCGCGAACTCCTGGCCGACGGGGTCGGTCACGACCCGCGGCACGCGGCCGCCGCTCAGCCGTAGCGGTCGGGCCGCCGGTCGCCCACCAGGTGGATCCGTGACCCGAGGCGCTTGTCCCGGGCCGCGGCACGTCCGACACGGTGCGGACCGGCGTGTTCGAGGCCCGGGGGCCCGGCCACGGCTACGGCTACGGCTACGGCTGGGTGATGGTGAAGGCGCCCGCCGATGCGGCAGACGTCGTGAGCACCGTCGTGCCCTTCTTGGCCATGTTCAGCGGGACGGCACCGACGTCGAGCGCGGTGCCGTCGAACGAGGAGGAGCTGAAGGCGAGCTGGCCGCCCGCGATCGTCGGCAGGGTGTTCGAGGCGGACATGGCCCCCATCACCTCGAGCAGCGCGGTGCCCGGCGCTGCCGACGAGGCCGACTCGGTGCTGCCGTTGGTGGTGTCCGCGGCGGTGGCGGTGGCCGTCCCGGCCCGCTGGGACACCGACAGGCTCACCGAGTCCCCCGGCAGGACCGGGAACCGGAACGAGGCCAGCCCGGCCGTGGCGGACACGTACTCGAGCAGCGAGCCCTTGCTGCACTGGATCTGGAGTACGGCGCCGGCCGGTGCCTGGTTGATGCTGGACAGCGGCGGCGTGGCCGAGTCCCACAGGACGACCCCGCCGGCGATCCCGGACGACAGACTGGTGCAGCCGGCCGACGGTACGACCATCGTCGTCGACCCGGCAGCTGACGATGCCGGCGTCGAGTTCTCGAATCCGGCCACCGGGTTGTTCGGGAGCTTCGCCGGCTTGGAGGTGTGCGCCCCCGCCACCGACGTGGCGACCGTGAGCGCGGTCGGCACCCCGATGGCAAGTACCGCCCCGATCAGTGCCGTCCTGACGAGCTTCGTGTGCATGTCCAGTACTCCGTTCGTTCGGTACCGGGTGGGGTCGTCTCCCCATCCCCTGCAGCGGCGGCACCATACCCCTTCGACCGGTGATCGATGCCCTCGACGGCGACCGCCACGAGGTCCGACGTGGGACGGACCCGAGCGTGACGGTGCCGGGTGTTCGCGCAGAGGTCATCGGCACCGCCGCCTGGCGCGGGGCCGACGGGCCGAACGGTTCAGACCGCCGAACCGCCCTCGCGCTCGAGCACGGCGGCCGACGCCAGGATGTTGTGGGCCACGAACGAGCGCTCCTTCGCCGCCCGGGCGTCGAGCACGTCGGCCTTCAGGGCGTGGGCCTCGTCGACCAGTCCGTCCCCGTGGAAGAGGACGAAGTCGACCAGGTGGAGCGCCTGCTGCAGGTCCCCGGTGACGTCGGACCCGGCCAGGACCCTGGCGCGGTCCAGCACCGGGCCGGTGCCGCCGGCCAGCGCCACCACCTCGTGGGCCACGTCGGCCCGCAGGCTCGGGAAGAGCATCGACGGGTTCCCGTCGTACCAGCCCATGTACCGGCGCATGACGTCCCGTACGGCGAACGCCGTGCACCCGTAGAGCGGCTGGAGGTACGAGCTCGTGGCCAAGTCCTCGGGCAGCTCCACCTCGGCCAGGATCTGCTCCTGCCACTGACCTTCGTTGAGCCGCCGGACGACCTCGGCGTCCAGGTACCGCAGTGCGCGGGCCGTAGTGTGCAGCATTTCCTGGCCGTGCTCGCGGAACACGCCGCCGTGGCCGGACACGATGGCGGCCGGGTCGAGCGAGGCCATCTCCTCCAGCGCCTCGGCCCACTCGAGGACAAAGCGCTGGACACGGAACGGCGTGCCGGCGTTGGGCAACGATGACACGATGAAGTCGCCGCCGATGATGACCTTCGATCCCGGCAACCAGATCCAGGTGTGGTCATCGGTCTCCCCCAGGCCGTGGCGGCACTCGAGCACCGGGCCGCCGAGACCGTCGAGCACGAGCCGGTCCTCGTAGGCGACGGTCGGCGGGCAGTACCGGGCGGAGCGGACCACGTCGCCACCGTGGCGGTCCCAGATGGCGAACTGGGCATCGAAAGT
>JADGOH010000057.1 GCA_017883025.1 Acidimicrobiales bacterium | reverse complement strand
TGAGCATGATCCGTTGCAGATGCTCGGTCACCCCGGGCTCCGGTGCCTGGAGGACATTGGGTGGGATCAGCGGCGCATCCGCCAACTGACCGACCCACGACGCGTTCCCGCTGTCGAAGACGCCGCCGCCGCCCGCCACCGTGAACCAGGTGACGTCGGAGTAGTTGCCGCGACGGTTGGGAATGGGTGAGTGGGCGATCACGTCGGCGTCGGCCGGTGCCGACGGCCCGGGCACGTACCGGTCGAACTCGCCACGTACGGCGCCGGGGAGGTGCTGGCCGGCCGTGAGCCCCGTGCCGGCGAGCACCCACGAGGTCGGGTCCGTGATCACCATGTCTGCCTCGGCGTCGATGTCCTGGTACATGGCGCCGGTCAGCGTCGACTCGGGGCTCGACACGGGCGGCTGGTCCCAGTTCACGGTCACCACGGCATCGTCCTTGCCCGTCATCGGGTCCTCGGCCGCCGACTTGTAGCAGACGACGTGCCGGTCGGGACCGAGCGCCGACGGCTCGAGGCGGATCTGCCGGTAGCAGGCGTTGGCGCCCAGGAAGGCGATGTTGAGACCTTGCTGCAGCGCCGTCTGGGCGTTGGCACGCATGGCGGCCGACCAGTACTCGTCGTGCCCGAGGCTGACCAGCGCCCGGTGGTTCGGGAGGACCTCGGGACGCTCGTGGAGATCGACGTCGGTCCAGTACGACACGTCGAGCCCCAGCTGCTCGGCCTGGAACACGACGGGCAACTCGTTGCCTACGAAGTCCGCCGCCCCCGACGCCCAGTCATGGCTGTAGGGCCGGTCGTAGGAGACGACACGGGCGCGGTCGTCATACGAGCCGCCGCCCGATGACTGCGTGAAGGTCTGTGCTCCGCCCTTGTTGCCGAAGTAGAGCGAGTAGCCGCCCCAGCGGTTGTACGCCTGCCAGCTGGTCACTCCCTGCATGACGAGGATCGCCGCGTTGGACGTGTCGTCGCGGACGCAGAAGGGGACGAGACCCTGCTCGCCGCCCGATCCCACGAGCTTGAGCAGGTAGGCCCCGGGCGGCCACGTGGCGTCGACCACGACCTGGAGGGAGGGGGTCCACTGGCACTCGACGGTGTTGGTGGGCGCGACGAGCACGGGCGGCGCCTGGCGCGCACCGGGCACCTCCGCCGACGTCCACACCCGCCGGGCACCGATCCCCTGGTAGCAGCCCATGCGGTAGGCCTCGACGTGGAACGACGGGGCCTTGGTGCTCACCCGCAGGGTCACGGTGTCGCCGACCTGTGCGCTCACCCGGTCGGTGAAGCCCTCGATGTCACCCGCGGCCTGGGACGTCGTCACCCACCAGGCATCACCGGTGCGGGCGTTCTCGGCGATGATCGCCGGCGACGTGGGGAGCATCACGCCCTGTACGTTGGTGAGCTGCGCTCCAGGGGGCCGGGTGGTCGTGGTCGTGGTCGATCCGTGCGTCCCAGTCGTCGTCGTGGCCCGAGCCGTCGTCCGGTGGGAACCCGTCCCGCCGGCCTCGATGGCCACGACCGCGGTCGCGGCGGCAACACCCCCGGCCGCGGTCCATCCCAGGAACCGGCGTCGGCTCATCGTGGAGCGCCGCCCGTCCCCGTCGGTCCCGCCGGTGGTGTCCGGATGTCGCTTCGGACTGTGGGCGCCGGTTCTGCTCATGGAGTGTCGTGCCCTTCGGCCCGAGCACCCACTTGGGTGGGTCCCGGCCGAAGGGGATCGATCCACGATACCGACGCGGACCGGGTGCCGGGAGGTCACCCGTGCCCCGTGCCCGGATCCCCGTCGGGCACCATCGTGGCGACCGCGGTCCGGCCGTGCGTACGCTCGGGCGGCAGCCGGGCGCGGGGCGTGGAGCACCGGGCGACGCGGCGGCACCAAGGAGCGACGTCATGGAGTTCGGAATCATCCCGCCCGTCCGCACCGGGGCCACGGCCGACCCCGAGTGGATGACGGTGTTCGCGCGCCATGTCGAGGCGTCCGGGTTCGAGTCGCTGGTGCTCGTCGAGCACGCCGTGGTGATCTCCGGCTACACGAGCACGTACCCCTATGCCCCGTCGGGGAGGATGCCGCTGCCCGACGACTGCCGGATCCCCGACCCGCTGGACCTGATGGCCTTCCTGGCCGCGGTCACCGACAGGATCACGCTGGCCACCGGCGTCCTGGTCGTCCCCAACCACCAACCGGTCGTCCTGGCCAAGCGCATCGCCACCGTCGACGTCCTGGCGCACGGCCGGGTGCGGATGTGCCTGGGGGTCGGGTGGATGGAGGAGGAGCTGCGGGCCACCGGGGCCGACCCGAGGACGCGGGGCCGCCGGATGGACGAGACGATCGAGGCCATGCGGGTGCTGTGGGCCGACTCCGGCCCCGAGGGAGCGGCGTACTCGGGCGAGTTCGTCCGGTTCGAGCATGCGCACTCGTTCCCCAAGCCGGCGCGCCCCGGCGGGGTGCCGCTGCACATCGGCGGGCACAGCGAGGCCGCAGCCCGCCGGGCCGGGCGGCTGGGCGACGGCTTCCAGCCGCTGGGCCTGTCGCCCGGGGACCTGGCGCTGCGCATCGGGCAGATGCGCGAGGCGGCCGAGGCCGCCGAACGCGACCCCGCGGCGATCGAGCTGTCGGTGTCGGGGTACCTGCCGACGACCACCGAGGACGAGGTGGCCGCGGCCGAGGCCGCCGGGATCGACCGCATGCTGCTGTCCACGTCGATGAGCCAGGATCTCGACGGCCTGGCCGACGAGGTGTCGGCGTTCGCCACCCGGTTCGGCCTGTCGGCGCCAGGATGACCGACGACGCCGCGCTCCGCGCACTGTCCCTCGGGTATGCGGCGGCGGTCGACGCCCTCGACGGCGAGGCGTTCGCCGCCCTGTTCACCGGGGACGGGGAGCTCTGGGTGCCGGACGTGACCCGCGGGCCGGATCCGACGATCTGCCGATCGGGGGGCCCGGCGCTGTCGCGGATCCCGTCCGGACTGGCCCGGTACCACGCGACCCACCACCGGGTGGGACCGGCGACCTACGCCGTCAGCGGTGACGTGGCCACCGGCGAGGTGACCGGGGTCGCCCACCACCTGAGGGCGACCGGACCCGACACCGGTACCGTCGTCGGCGGGGGCCAGGGCACCGATTCGGCCTGGTACCTGCGCTACCGGGACCGGTACCGACGGGGGCCCGAGGGATGGCGGATCGCCCGGCGCGAGCTGCACCTGCGGTGGATCGAGGAGCGGCCGGTCGACCACGTCGGCCCCGCACGCTGACGCAGCCGCCGCGGCCGGACGCACCGCGCGGGCGGGGGCGTACGCTCGGGCCCATGAGCCTGCCCGCACCCCGCCCCGACCGCACGTGCCTGGTGACCGGAGCCTCCTCCGGCATCGGTGAGGAGATCGCCGGCCTGCTGGCCGCCCGAGGCCTGGGTGTCACCCTCGTGGCCCGGTCCGAGACGAAGCTCCTCGAGCTGGCCGGAGGGCTCGCCGCCCGTCACGGGGTCCGGGTGGAGGTCCTCCCGACCGACCTGACCGACAGCGATGCCCGCAGCGCACTGCCGGGCCGGGTGGCCGAGCTCGGCCTCGAGGTCAACGTCCTGGTCAACAACGCCGGGTTCTCGACACTCGGGACCGTCTACCGGGCCGACCCCGACCGGGAGATCGCCATGGTCCGCACCGACGTCGAGGCCGTCGTCCATCTGTGCGCGCTGTTCACACCGGGCATGGTCGAGCGCCGGAGCGGCTGCGTCCTCAACGTCGCTTCGACCGCCGCATTCCAGCCGATCCCGGGCCAGGCCGGGTACGGCGCGTCGAAGGCCTTCGTCCTCTCCTATACCCATGCCATCCGGGTGGAGCTCCGCCCCCACGGCGTGACGGCGACCGTCCTGTGCCCCGGCCCGGTGGACACCGGGTTCGGCGAAGCCGCCGGCTTCGACCCCGAGGAGGTGGCCACGCTGATGCCCCAGTTCTTCTGGGAGTCGGCTGCCGACGTGGCGAAGGCGGGCGTCGACGGCATGGACGCCAACCGCGCCGTGGTCATCCCCGGGCTGCCCAATCGCGTCAGTGCGCGTGCCGCCTGGCTGTCGCCCCGCAGAGTGCTCCTGCCGATGCTGGCCAAGGTGCACCCGGGCATGCGCGACGGCTGACGCGGTGCTCGTCGAGGACTCGGGACCGGGCCGGACGGACTGGCTGCGTGCCGGCCGGGCGCAGCCGGCAGTGGCCGTCGCCGCCGACGTCGTGTGGCTGGGGGCCTTCGTGGTCCTCGGCCGGTCGTCGCACACCGAGGGCGAGTCGGTGGCCGGTGTCGCTCGCACCCTCTGGCCCTTCCTGGTCGGGCTCGCCGTGGGGTGGGTGGCGGCACGGGCCTGGCGCCGTCCGGCGACAGTGGTACCGACCGGCGTGGTGGTCTGGCCGGTGTGCGTGGCGGTGGCCATGGTGCTGCGGGCGGCCTCGGGACAGGGGGTGGCGGGAGCCTTCATCGGAGTCGCCCTGGCCTTCGTCGGGCTCGGCCTGCTGGGCTGGCGCGCCGCTGCCGGACTGCTCCAACGAGTCCGGACGCCGGGTCCGGACCCGGGCTGACGCGGACCGTGCCCCTCCTGGCGGAGCGGCGACCCTCACCGCCGTATCGGTAGGTTCGGGACGCGACTTGAGCGGATTTCCCGAGATTTCCCGAATTCACCTCTGACCAGGGAGGTCTCGGACCCGGGATCTCGCCCAGGCTCCCCCCCGGGGGGGCCTGGGCTGGTAGGGGTGGCTCAGCCGCCGAGGAAGGCGGCCAGTTCCGGCGGCACGAAGTTGTGCTCCTCGGTGGTGTCCGCCTCGGTCAGCTCGACCATCTTGTCGACGACCTCGATCGGGTCCCGCTGGTCGTTCTTCACGAAGTCGCGCATCATCTCGAACAGCGGCGTCGAGCCGGCGTTGACGGCGTCGTCCCCGAACCACTCCCACATCGAGTCGGCCATGCGGTCGTTGAACCCGGTGAGGTAGGGGCCGGGGTTGAGCAGGCAGACGTCGATCCCCTGGCCGGCCAGCTCGCCACGCATGGCCTTGCCCATCGCCTCGAGTGCGTGCTTGGTCATGGAGTAGGGGCCGAACGCGGGAGCGGACAGCACCCCCGAGATCGACGACATGATGATGATCCGACCGGAACCCTTGGCCACCATCCTCGGCAGGACGGCCTGGGTGACGGCCAGTGTGCCGAAGACGTTGACGTCGAAGAGCCGGCGGACGCGGTCGATGGGGACGTCGGCCATCGGGCCGGTCTGGCCGGCGCCGGCGTTGTTGATGAGGACGTCGAGGTCCCACCCGGACGCCTTGCCCACGTCGTCGGTGGTGATGTCGAGCTTCTCGACCCGGAGCTGCGGCGCCTCGGCCGCCAGGGCCGCCGCCTGCTCCTCGGTCTCCGTGGTGGCGATGACCGTGTGGCCCCGCGCCGCCAGCGCCAGGCTGGCCCCCTTGCCGAAGCCGGAACCGGCCCCGGTGATCATGACGGTCCTGCTCATGGTGGTTCGCTCCTCGGTCGCGGCTCACCGCACTCTAGGGCGGCGGGGACCGGCCGCGGCGTGCCGGTCAGCGGCGCTTGAGCGCGTCGAGCAGCGGCGTCGGGCCCGGTGGCGGCGTCGGGCCGGCGCGGTGGCGCAGCGCCGAGGTTGCGCCCTCGGGGGCGTCCCGGTCGGTGAGCGTGATGCCGCGCATGATGAGGTCGGTCATGTCGTCGGCATGCCGCTCGGGGTCGAGCGGGCCGTCGACCGCGTCGAACGCCTCGGACATGGCGGTCAGCGTGTAGGGCGCCTCGGCGCCGTGACCGACGAGGAAGAAGAGCCCGCGAGCGGTGACCGGTCGGATGCGGCCCGTCCGCCGCAGGCGGTCGAGGAGCTCGCCGATGGGGCCGAACAGGGGGAGCATGATCGTGTCGACGAAGTACTGGAGCCGAACGGTCGAGTGCAGCCCCTCCTGGTTCATCAGCCGGCCGAGCTCGGGACGGAGGTGCGCGGCGCCGAGGAAGGCGCGGATGGTGGCCCGGAGGTCGGCCAGGTCGTCCAGGATCTCGATGGCAGCCAGCAGGTGGCGGCGACGCTGATCGATGTCCTCGATGAACCGGCTGAACCCGAGGTCGATTGCGGCGAAGTAGAGACGCTCCTTGGTGCCGAAGCGCTGGCTGATCGTGCCGTGGCTGAGTCCGAGGTGGGCGTTCAGGGACCGCAGCGACATGGCGTCGTACCCCTGGGCGGCGAACGCCTCGAGGGCGGCGGCCAGGATCTCGTCGTCCTGGCGTATCCGGGGGCGGCCGCGCGCTTCCGGCGGGGCCTGCAGCTCCACCGTGTGGACAGCGTCGACGGGGGTGGTGTCGACGGGGGCGGTGTCAACGGGGGTGGCGGGCGCCTCCGGAGCGCCCGTCCCCGTGTCGACCGTCTCGAAATCTCCCATATCCACAATTGTTAGCAGTACCGGCTATCGGGAGCAGTGATTGACATGTGACAATTAAACATATACCCTGGTCGGCGAGCAAGGAGGCGAGCCATGGCGCTCCACACGCTGCTGGACCTCGAGCTGTCGGTGCCGGACCCGGACGCCCTGGTCGGGTTCTGGACCGGCCTCGGCATGGAGCGGACCGACGACGCCACGCTCGGCACGGCCGACCGCCCCTCCCAACTACGGCTGGCCGAGAGCACCTACCGCCACGTGTCCGAGCTCCGATTGGGTTGCACGGACGAGGCCGACCTGGTCGCCATCCGCGACGGGCTGGCCGCACTCGGCGTGGCGTCGACCATGGGCGACGGCGTGCTGCGCTGCGCGGACCCGCTGGCCGACCACGACGTGGTCGTCGAGGTCGCCGGGGCGCCACCGCTCACCGCGCCGCCCCCCCGGGAGATCAACCGGCCGGGGTCACCGGCACGGGTCAACCGACGTTCGTCCGGCGCGGTCCGCCCGACGCCGGCGCCGCCGCGCCGCGTCGGACACGTGGTGTTCGGCTCCACCGACGTGGCCCGCAGCGTCGCCTTCTACCGCGACGGGCTCGGCTTCAAGCTGTCCGACACGATCGACGGCGGGATCGGCACGTTCCTGCGGTGCTCGACCGACCATCACAACCTGCTCCTGATGCCGGCGCCGGTCCCGTGCATGAACCACTACGCCGTCGAGATGGACGACGTCGACGCCATCGGACTGGCCGGCATGCGCGTCGTGACCGAGCAGCCCGAGTCCGCGGTCTACGGCATCGGGCGGCACGTGCTGGGCGCCAACCTCTTCTGGTACCTGCTCGACCCGCAGGGCGGGATGTTCGAACTGTTTGCCGACATGGACCAGATCACCGACGACGAGGCGTGGGAGGCGGACGAGTACCGGGACGACTGGGATCCCTTCACCATCGCCTCGTGGGAGCCCGGCCCCTCGAAGCCCGACTTCTTCCTGCCTGCCGACATCGAGCAGCTGGCCGAGGCCCGCGAGGCCGCAGGGCGCTGACGTGGACCTGGGCATCCGCGGGTACACCGCGCTGGTGTGCGCATCGACCCGGGGCCTCGGCCGGGCCTGCGCCGAGTCGCTGGCCGCCGAAGGCGTGGACCTCGTGGTCAACGGCCGGGACGCCACCGGGGTGGAGTCCGCGGCGACCGAATTGGCCGGACGCCACCATGTGGCCGTGCTCGGTGTCGCCGCCGACCTCGACACGGCCGCGGGGCGACGGGCGCTGCTGGCGGCGTGCCCCGACCCCGACATCCTGGTGACCAACAACGCCGGGCCGCCGCCGGCCGTCTTCACCGACGTGGCCCCGGACGCGTGGCTGGCCGCGCTGCAGTCCAACATGCTGGCCGCCGTCGAGCTGGTCCAGGCCGTCCTGCCCGGCATGCGGGCCCGCCGGTTCGGGCGCATCGTCAACATCACCAGCGCCATGGTGAAGTCACCCCATGCGCTGATGACCCCGTCGGTCGGGGCGCGCGCCGGACTGACCGGCGTGATGAAGGCCGTGGCCCGCGACGTGGCGCGTGACAACGTCACGGTCAACAACCTCCTGCCCGAGCGGATCGACACGGCCCGCCAGCTGCAGATGGCCGAGCTGGCGGTGGCCGTCCGGGGCGTCACCCTGGAGGCGGCGTACGCCGAGATCGCCGCCACCATCCCGGCCGGTCGACTGGGCCGGCCCGAGGAGGTCGGCGACGCCTGTGCGTTCCTGTGCGCGGCGCAGTCGGGCTACCTGACCGGCCAGAACCTCCAGCTCGACGGCGGCGCCTATGAAGGGCTGCTCTGATGGGCACGACGACGACCACCGCGACGGGACTGGACGCGCTGCCTGACCGGACCACCGTCCTGGTGGTGGGTGGCGGGCCGGTGGGCCTGGTCGCGTCGCTCCTGCTGGCCCGGCAGGGGATCGACCACGTGATCGTCGAGCGCAGGGACGGTGCGCAGTCGGCCCCGGCGGCCCACGTGACCAATGCCCGCACGTTCGAGATCCTGCGCTCGGCCGGTGCCGACATGGACCGGGTGCTCGCCGCCTGCCAGGATCCTGACGAGGGTGCCTGGGTCCGGTGGGTGACGACGTTGGTCGGCGACGAGCTCGGCAAGGTCCCCTTCGAGCTCCAGCACCGGATCCGCGAGCTCGATGTCGTCACGCCGACCCCGCTCCGGAACCTGTCGCAGCACCGGCTCGAGCCCATCCTGCGCGACCACGTCGACGAGCTGGTCGACGGCGTCGAGTGGTCGGGCGCCACCCAGGACGCCGACGGGGTGACCAGCACGCTGTACGACGCGGCCACCGGGGCCACCACCACGATCACCAGTGGCTACGTGATCGCGGCCGACGGGGCGGGAAGCCGCGTGCGGGCATCGCTGGGGATCGACATGGAGGGCCCCGACGTCCTCCAGAACTTCGTGATGATCCACGCCACCGCCGACCTCCGCCACCTGGTCGCCGACCGTCCGGCCACCCTGTACTGGACGATGGACCCCGACGCCCGCGGGGTGCTCGTCGCCCACGACCCCGGGTCCACCTGGGTGCTCATGACCGACTGGGATCCCGAGACCGAGGGCCTCGAGTCGTACTCGGTTGAGCGGTGCGAGGCGCTGTTCCGGGCCGCGGCCGGCACCGACGACGTGGACCTGGAGATCCGTCACATCCGCCCGTGGCAGATGACGTGCCAGATCGCCGAGCGGTACTCGGACGGCCGCATCTTCCTGGTCGGCGACGCCGCCCACCGGTTCCCGCCCACCGGCGGTCTGGGGCTGAACACCGGCGTGGCCGACGTCCACAACCTGGTGTGGAAGCTGGCCGCCACCGAGCGGGGCTGGGCGCCCGCCGGCCTGCTCGACACCTACGGAACCGAGCGGCGCCCGGTGGCCGAGCACAACGCGGCCAAGAGCCTCGACAACGCACTGCGGATGATCGAGGTCTTCGTGGCGTGCGGGCTCACGGGCACGCCCGACGAGTCCCGGGCCGCGTTTGACGCCGCGTTGTCGAGCGAGGACGGCCGGGCCGCCATCGCAGCGGCCACCGAAGGGCAGGACGAGCACTTCGACATGCTCGGCCTGCAGCTGGGATTCGCCTATCCGCCCGCTCCCGGGGTCGTGGTCGACGACGGCTCGGAACCGGTGGCGGTGGCCAACCCGGTGCGTGAGTACGCGCCGAGCACCCGACCCGGCGGCCGGCTGCCCCACGCCTGGGTGGCCCGTGACGGGCAGCGGGTGTCGACGCTCGACGTCGTGCCGCCGGACCGGTACGTGGTGGTGACGGGTTCGCCGGCGTGGGCCGACGCGGCCGAGTCGCTGGCGGGCGGCCCCGTTCCGGTCACTGTCGTGCGGGTCGGCACCGACGTCCTCGACACGGACGGGATGTGGGACGCAGTGTCGGGGATCGGTGCCGAGGGCGCCGTGCTCGTGCGTCCCGACCAGCACGTGGCCTGGCGGTCGGCGGCAGCGGTGGACCATCCGGTCGCCGTGCTCGCCGAGGTGCTCGCCGGACTCGGCGGCCGGGCGTGAGGCTCGGGAACCTGGCTGACCGGGCCGTCCTGCTCGAAGGGTCGACCGCCCTCGACGTCGCCCGGGCGTCGGACGGTCGGTTCGGCCCCGCTCTGGCGGACGTCTACGAGGCGTGGGACGGGTTCGCGGCATGGGTCGACGGGGTCGAGCTGTCCCCCGGCGTCGAGGTCGTGCCCGCCGACCTCGGGTGCCCGTCCCCGATGCCCCGACAGGTGTTCGGGATCGGCGTGAACTACGGGACCCACTCCGATGAGACCGGCATGCCGGCGCCGTCGATCCCGGCGGTGTTCACGAAGTTCCCGACCTGCCTGACCGGGCCGGAGTCCGTCGTGGAGCTGCCTGCGGACACCGTCCACTGGGGGGTCGAGTCCGTGGTGGTCATCGGCCGCCGCGCCGACCGGGTGGCGGAGGCCGGGGCGTGGTCGCACGTGGCCGGCCAGTGCGTGGGCCAGGACCTGTCCGAGCGCACGGTCCAGTTCGCCACCGGGGTCCAGTTCTCGCTGGGCAAGTCCTACCGGGGCTTCGCGCCCGTCGGGCCGTGGCTGATCACCCCGGTCGAGCTTGACGACCCGGACGACCTCGCGCTGGGGTGCAGCGTCAACGGCGAGACGATGCAGGACGTCCGCACCTCGGGGCTGATCTTCGACGTGCCCTCGCTGATCTCCCAGCTGTCAGCCGTCCTGCCATTGCTACCCGGCGACGCCCCCGCCTGAGGCCCTAGTCGGCCGGGTCCTCGGCCTGTTCCGCGAGGGTCAGCCACTGCTCCTCGGCGGCGTCCAACTCCGCCTGCACGGCACGCAACTCCGCCCCGAGCCTGGTCAGCTCGACGTGGTCGGTGCTGACGACGAGGGACTCGTGCAGCCTGTCCCGTTGGCGGCCCAGTCGGGCGAGCTCCTTGTCGGCCTCGCGCAGGAGGCGGCCGACCGGCGGGCCATCGGTGACACGGGACGCCGCCGCGGGCGACGCCGTCGGTGGTGCCGTACGGGGCGCCCGCGGCGGCGGGGCGGCGAGTGCGGCGAGCCAGGCGTCGAGACCGCCCGCCACAGGCGACACCCCGTCGGCATCGACGGCGACGACCGTCTCGATGGTCCGGTCGAGGAAGGCGCGGTCGTGGCTGACCACCACCAGCGTCCCCGGCCAGTCGTCGAGGAAGTCCTCGAGGATCCGCAACGTGTCGAGGTCGAGGTCGTTGGTCGGCTCGTCGAGGAGCAGGACGTTCGGTCGGGTGGCCAGCACGGCCAGCAGCTGGAGTCGGCGCCGCTCGCCGCCCGACAGGTTGGCGACCGTCGTGTAGGGGAGGTTGCCGGTGAACCAGAAGCGCTTCATGAGCGCGACGTCGGCGAGCGACCCCGGCGTCCGGTGAGGGCCGGCGACGACCTCCTGGACCCGGGCCCCGGGGTCGAGGTCCGTACCGTGCTGGTCGTAGTAGCCGACGACGACGGTGGGGCCGACATCGACCGTTCCCGACGTCGGCGCCAGCCGCCCGGCCAGGAGGTCGAGCAGGGTGGACTTGCCCGACCCGTTGGCCCCGACCACGCCGAGCCGGTCGCCGGGGCCGAGGAGCAGGTCGACGTCATGCAGCACCGGCTCGCCCGGGGTGTAGCCGGCCGACACCCCGGTGCATGCGATCACCTTGTCGCCCAGCCGGGTCATGGCCACGTCGAGTTCCAGGACGCCCGCCCGGGCCGCCTCGGCCGGCCCGCCGGCCAGCAGCGCCCGGGCCGCGTCGATCCGCGCCCGCGGCTTGCGGCTGCGGGCCTTGGCCCCGCGTCGGAGCCAGGCCAGCTCGGTCCGCGCCAGATTGCGGCGCGTCGACTCGGCGCTGGCGGCCTGCTCCTCGCGCTCCGCCCTCCCCTCGAGGTAGGAGGCGTAGCCGCCCTCGTGCACGTAGGCCCTTCCGCGGTCGAGCTCGAGCATCCGGGTGGTCAGACGGTCGAGCAGGTAGCGGTCGTGGGAGACGAGGACGAGCCCGCCGGGGTAGGCCATGAGCCAGTCCTCGAGCCAGGCCACGGCGCCCAGGTCGAGGTGGTTGGTGGGCTCGTCCAGCACCAGCAGCTCGCCCGGGTCGGCGAGCACCCGGGCCAGAGCCACCCGCTTGGCCTGGCCACCCGACAGCGTGGCCACGTCGGCGCCGACCGAGCCGGACATGCCCAGCCGGTCGAGTGCGGCGGCCGCCTCCCACCCGTCGCCCACCGCGGCGCGGACCGTGCCCGCGGGCAGCTCGGGCGTCTGGCCGAGGTAGTTCGTGCGCACGCCCCGGCCACGGCGCACGACGCCGGAATCGGGCGCCATGCGCCCGGCCAGCACCCGCAGCAGGGTCGACTTGCCCGTCCCGTTGATCCCGACGACGCCGAGTCGGTCCCCGGTCCCGACGGTCACGGCCAGGTCGGCGAAGAGCGCCCGGTCGGCCATGGTCACGCCGACGCCCTGCAGATCGACGAGGACGCTCACCGGCACGAGGGTACCGCCGGTGGGGACGGGGCCGGGACGGCGGGGGTGGTCAGGTGACGCGCACGGTGGCCAGCCACCGCACACCCTTGGCGACGGCCTCGGGTGGCGCGTCGGCGACGGTCCCGGCGGCCAGGTCGGCGATGTTGACCCGGGCGAGGGAGGCACGCCAGGCCTGCTCGGCCTCCCACATGGCCCCGGCCACCCCGCACACGGGGGTGTACCTGGCCGCGGCCACCCGCGACGGGCCCCGGCGGCGGATCTCGGTGCACCGGAAGAAGGCACCCTCACCCTCGATGGCGTCGAACACGTCGAGCAGCGACACGGCGTCTGCCGCCCTGGCCAGTCGGTAGCCCCCCGACCGTCCCGACCGGGATGCGACGATCCCGGCCTGCATGAGTGCCTGGAGCGACTTGGCCAGGTAGGGGCCGGGGACGCCGTGGTACTCGGCCAGCTGCGCCGCCGTCAGGGACCGACCGTCGGGCAGGAGGGCGAGCAGGACCGCACAGTGGGCCGCCCACTCGACCCGCTCGCTCATCCGCATACCCGGATACTACTTGTCCGTGAACGCCGAACCGTGTAGAACTCGGATATCTGATATCCGAGTTAGGAGGACCCCATGCGGATCGCAGTGGCCGGAGGGACGGGTACCGCCGGACGGCACGCCGTGGCCGCGGGGCGGGCGGCGGGCCACGACGTCGTGTCGCTGAGTCGGGCCGACGGTGTGGACGTCGTCGACGGCTCGGGGCTCGAGGACGCACTGGCCGGCATCGACGTGGTGATCGACGCGCTCAACGGGCCGACGTCAGGCCGGTCCCGGGCCACCGCGTTCTTCGTCACGACGACCCGCAACCTGCAGTCCGCCGGGGAGCGGGCCGGCGTGTCCCGGATCGTCGTCCTGTCGATCGTCGGGATCGACCGGGTCCCCGGGTTCGCCTACTACGACGCCAAGCTGGCCCACGAGGAGGTGGCGCTCCAGGGGCCGGTGCCGGCCGTCGTCGTGCGGGCCACGCAGTTCCACGAGTTCGCCGGGCAGCTGCTCGACCGGATGTCGATCGGGCCGGTGGCCCCGATGCCGACGATGCGCATCCAGCCCGTGGCGGCCCGGACGGTGGGCGAGCAACTGGTCGAGGTGGCCACCGGCTCCGCCCCGGTGGAGCGTACCGAGCTCGCCGGACCCGAGGAGATCGACCTGGTCGAGCTCGCCCGGCGGACGGTGCGCGTCCGGGGGCAGCGCCGATGCGTCGTCCCCGTGCACCTGCCGGGGCGGGTCGGGACCGCCGTGCGCACCGGCGCCCTGCTGCCCGGTGCCGGTGCCGTCGTCGCCGGCCCCGGGCCCGCCGAGTGGCTGGCCTCGTCCGACGTGGGGTGAGTCGGGAGCGGCCGGTCGGGAGCGACCGGTAGGTTCGGTGCCATGGCGACCATCACCATCTTCCACAACCCCAACTGCTCCAGTTCCCGGGCGGCGACCGAGATCGCCGCCGAGCTCGGCGTGCCGGTGGACATCCGTCGGTACCTGCTGAAGGCCGAGCGGCCGACGGTCGACGAGCTGCGCGGCCTGCTCGCGATCCTGGAGGACGAGCCCACCGCACTCGTCCGCCGGGACGCCACCTTCACCAAGCTCGGCCTGGACGAGTCCGACGTCCGGACGGTCGAGCAGGTGGCCGAGGTCCTGGCCGCCCATCCGGAGATGCTCCAGCGCCCGGTGCTCGTGGCCGGCGGCGCCGCCATCATCGGCCGACCCAAGGACCGGATCGCCCCGTTCCTGAACGCGCACCGCTGACCGACCGGATCGGCGGTACCTCGTTCCCGTGCGACCGGGAGGCGGAGCGGGGCGGATCGCCCGACTCGCGGCCCGCGCTGCGGCTCGACGTTGCGGTTCAGTGGGCCGTGCGAGTCTCGATCTCGCCACCTTGGGATTAAAAGTCCCCTGCTCTACCGGATGAGCTAACGGCCCGCCGAGGAGCGTATCGGCTCGCCGACGGCGGATCCGCGGGGTCCGCTCCGTTGTAGGTTCGGGTTCCCCACTGCTCCTCTCGCGAAGGTGACCGCTCCGTTGCACGTGCTCGACAACCCGGCCTGGTCGGCACTGAACGGTCCCCAGCGGGTCCGGGGCGAGGTGGTCGGCGCCGTGGCCTGCTACCACCGCCAGGTCTCCGCCTTCGGGGCCTTCGCCCACGTCCCCGGCACCGCGGACTGGTCCGCTCTGGCCGAGCTGGTGGGGCCGGGCGCGGTCGTGATCACCACCGGGTGCACCGGCGCGCCTCCCGAAGGGTGGGAGGTGGAATACGACGGCGAGGGTGTGCAGCTCACGGGCGAGGCGCTGGCGGACGACCCGCCGCCGGCACCGAACGGGATCGAGGTCGTCGTGCTCGGCGCGGACGATGTCGACGACATGCTCGGACTGGTGGCACGCACCCGGCCCGGGCCCTTCGAGCCCCGGACATGGGTGCTGGGCGGCTACGTCGGCGTCCGGCGGGACGGGCAGCTCGTGGCCATGGCCGGCGAGCGCATGCGTCCGGTCGGCTGGGCGGAGATCAGCGCCGTGGCCACACACCCCGACCACAGGCGGCAGGGTCTGGGCGAGCTGCTGGTCCGGGTGGTGGCGGCGGGCATCGCCGCCCGTGGCGAGACGCCGATGCTCCATGCCGCGGCCGACAACACCGGCGCCGTCCGGCTCTACGAGGCGATGGGATTCTCGGTCAGGCGCCGCACCCGTTTCGTGGCCGCCCGGTCACCGGGCATGCCGTCGACGGGTGAGCCCGCGCTCACGCTCCCACCCCTGGGCTGAGGACCACGGAGGACGGCAGGCCGTCCAGGGCCACCGTGCGCACGACCCGACCCTTGGCCGGGTCCACTTCGACCAGCGCGCCGTTGCCGCTGCACACCCATACGGCGCCGGCCGGCGAGGCGGCGACGCACTGGGCGGGTGCCCCGGTGACCACGGGGTTGCCGACCTGGAGGGTGGCGATGGCGATCGGGGTGACGGCGTCACCACCGCTGACCCAGGCCACGGGCGACCCGGCGGCGCCGGCGATACCGGTCGGGTTCGCTCCGACCGGTATCGCCGGGCCGGCGACGAGTGACGGCAGGGCCACCGGGGTCACGGAGCTCGTCTGGAACCCGGCCACGAGTGCCGTGGCTCCGCTCGACGCGACGAACACGGCACCGGGCTCGGGGCCGACCGCGATCGGCGGGCCCGGGGTCAGCGCCGGCAGGGCGATCGGCGTCACCGTGCCGTCCTGGAAGTCGGCGACGAGCGCCGTAGTCCCGTCGGGGGTGACCGCCACGGCCACCGGCTGGCGCCCGACGGCAACGGTGGTGCCGACGGTGAAGCTCGGGAGGTGGACCGTGGTGACCGTGTTGTCCCCGAAGTCGGCGACGAGCGCCGTCGTCCCGTCGGGGGTGACCGCCACCGCATCGGGCTCGAGCCCCACGGTCACCCGGTGCACGACCTTGCCCGTGGCCGTCGACACCTCGACGAGTTCGTTCTGGGCCTTGACCGCCACCACCAGGTCCTTCGCACCCGGCAGCAGGGCGAGACCCGACGGGAGGGTTCCGACGGTGACCGGACGGCCCACCTTGCCGCTGGCGGCGTCGACGACGGCGACCGTGCTGCCGGGGTTGGCGATCCCCGAGCCGAGCGTGGCGTAGGCGACGGGGGAGGAGGCCGGGGTGACCGACTCGGTGGTGCACCCGGCCAGCCCGGGCGCGCCGAGGGCGAGTGCGACCACGGCAGCAGACAGGTGACGGACCCGGGTCCGTAGGGTAGTCATCGGGCGCTCCGGTGCACCGGGCGATCGTAGGGGGCGGCCGGGGTCACCCGCGCGAGCAGGCGGCGCCGAGCTCCTGGGCGGCGTGTCGCCACCCCGGCTCGTCGGTCACCGGGAAGAAGTCGCCCGTGGCGGTGTCCTGCTGGTAGGGGACGGGCGGCGGCGTGCCGGCGGCCAGGTCGCCCACGGCGGCGACCAGCGCGTCGATGTCGACGCCCGCCGTGCCGAGTCCTGCGCTGGCCCGGACCGCGCCCGGGATCCCCCGGTGGTCGCCGCGGAGCACCTCCCGGCGGTAGGCGTCGACGGCGGTCTCGTCCATCCCGAGGAGCCGGATCACGTAAGGGTGGGCGCAGAAGCAGCCGTGGCGGACGGCGATGCCGTACTCGGCGCTCAGCCGGGCCGCCACCAGGGCGTGGTGCATGCCCTCGACGGTGAACGCGGCCACCGGAAGCGTCGACACGTCGGGCACGCCGGCACCGACCGGGCCGAGCAGGCGGACGCCGTCGATCGCCGCGAGCCCGCTGTGGAGCCGACCGGCGAGCTCGTTCTCGTGTGCCGCGACGTTGTCCCATCCGAGTTCGAGGAGTGTGTCGATCGCGGCGTGGAGCGCGATGGCGCCGACGACGTTGGGCGATCCTGCCTCCTCGCGGTCGGGTGGCGCCGTCCAGATCACCTCGTCCAGCCCCACCAGGTCGACGGCTCCACCTCCGGCCAGGAACGGGTCGCCGGTCTCGAACAGGGCCCGGGGCCCGATCAGGGCGCCACAGCCGAAGGGCGAGTAGAGCTTGTGCCCGGACAGGGCCAGGTAGTCGGCCTCGGCCGGAAGCGGCCGGTGCGGGGCCAGTTGGGCGGCGTCCACCAGCACCGGCACGCCCCGTTCGTGGGCGGCGGCGATGATCCCGTCGAGGGGCGGCAGCCACCCGGACACGTTGGAGGCACCGGTGACCGCCAGGAGGGCCGGACGACGCGGCCCGGCCTCGAGGGCGGTGACGACGTCGTCGACGGAGAAGGTCCCGTCGGTCCCGCACTCGACGTAGCGGCGCTCGGCCACCCGTCCCCAGGGCAGGAGGTTGGCGTGGTGCTCGACCACGGTGGTGACCACCACGTCGCCCGGATCCAGGCGCAGCCGGTAGGCGAGATGGTTGATGGCCTCGGTGGTGTTGCGGCACAGGATGGCGACGTCGTCGCCGTCCACGTCCCGGCCGGCGAAGGCGAGCACCGCCCGGCGTGCCTCCTCGTAGGCGGCGGTTGCTCGACGCGACCGGAAGCCGGCGCCCCGATGCACGCTCGAGTACCACGGAAGGAACTCGGTGACCCGTTGGGCGACGGCCGGGTGCGCCTGGGTCGAGGCGGCCTGGTCGAGCTCGACGGCGGGCCGCTCCACGCCGTCGAGGCAGGGGACGGGCTGGCCGGACCCCACCAGCTGCGCCAGGGCGGCGGCAGGGTCGTGTCGGGCGTGCTCCACCTGCCCACCCTACGAGATGGCCCTCGCACGGAGGTACGCTCCCGGGCATGCAGACCGAGTGGTCCCCCGAGAACGACGAGTCGTCGATCGCGCCCGAACCGGCGCGCTGGTCGCCGGCGCACACCGGCGCAGTTGCCGTGGATGACGAGCCCTCCGTCGGCGCGGCGACCGTCGAGGTCGAGCCCGCCATCGAGATCGAGCTCAGGCAGTTCGAGCACGGGCAGGTCGAGCACGGGCAGGTCGCCGGGCCCGAGCAGGTCGCCGAAGAGGAGCTGCACCGCGCGGCCGTCGACGCGGTCGACGGGCTGCTCGACGAGGTGGAGTTGGCGCTCGCCCGGCTCGACGACGGCACCTACGGCCGGTGCGAGGCGTGCGGGGAGCCGATCGTCGACGACCGTCTGGCCCGACTGCCGATCGCGCGCACGTGCGGGAACTGCGACCAGGTGGACGGGGGCGCACCGGCCACCGGCCCCGTCGAGCCGGTCACCGCCTGAGCCTGACCGCCCGGCTCTGACGGCGGTCCCCCGCGGCGTCCACGTATGGTCTTGACGGGGACGCCGCGGGTTGTATCGGCATGCACCGGCCGGAACTTGAGCGATTTCTCGAGGATGTTCCCGATTTCCGGCAATTCGCTTCTGAACAGGCATTACGCGCCCCGAATCGGCGCATGGACGACGGATTCGGACGGGTGGTGCGCCGAACTCCTTCCGACGGTGCCCCGATCGGCGAACCCCTCGTCGGACTCAGCGGGTGGGCGTCGTGACGCTCGGACCGACGATGGCGCGCAGTACGCCGTCGAGGACGGCCCGGTGGGCCTGGTCGGACTCGATGCCGAAGCCGAGCACCACCATGTCGTCGACCAGCAGGGCACTGAGCCCATGCACGGCGGTCCAGGCGATGAGGGCGGCGTCCATGCGCCGGGTCGCCTCGAGCAGCCCGGCGGCCACCAGCCCGTCCACTGCCGTGCCCAGGACGAGTGCCGGGTCGGGATGGTCGACCGTGTCGGGAGCACAGCCGGTGGCCAGGAATGCCGTGCGGAACAGCTCGGGCGACCGGGTGGCGAAGTCGATGTAGCCACGTCCGCACGCCTCGAAGCGGGCGACCGCGTCGGCGGCGTCGTCCCCGGTCGGGACCACGGCGTCCTGCCCGTCGATCATGGTGCGGGCCAGCTCCTGGCGGGCCACCTGTGAGACCAGGGTCATCAGGTGGGTGCGGTCGCGCACGTGGCGGTAGGCGGCGGACGGGGACACGCCGACGTCGTGGGCAACGTCCCGGAGGCTGACGGCGTCCGGCCCGTCGGCCCGGGCACGGGCCACGGCGGCCTCGATGAGCGCCGGCCTGAGGTTGCCGTGGTGATACGGGCGCTCGTCCGGTTCGGTCACGTGGCCATGTTGCCACCCCCGTTGTCGTTCCCGTTGCCAACCCCGGGGGAAGTTGACACAGGTCACAGGGAGGCCGCCGGACGACGCTGTCTCACCGCTGGCAACCGGGTCCTCGCGGTCGGACCGCTTGCCGCTGCCCAGCGCCCGGACGCGGCGACGGCCGCGCACACAGGGTGCGTGGCCGTCGGACCGTGGATCGTGTGCCGGGGCGGGCCCCGGCGGCGTCCCTACTTCTTCGACTCCCAGAACATGGCGTCGATCTCGGCGATCTCGGCCAGCAGGCGCTCGCCGACGGCCACGTCATTGGTCTTCTTGGCCTCGCCGGCGGTCTTGGTGGCCTTCCAGAACTTGTCGTGGAGGTCCGGGAACCGCTCGAGGTGCTCCGGCTTGAAGTAGTCGGTCCACAGCACCCACAGGTGGTGCTTGACCAGCTCGGCCCGCTCCTCCTTGATGATGACGGCGCGGACCTTGAAGGTCTCGTCGTCCGAGGCGTTGGCCTTCTCCATCGTGGCCTTGACCGACTCGGCCTCGATCCGTGCCTGGGCCGGGTCGTAGACGCCGCAGGGCAGGTCGCAGTGGGCGTGGACGACGGTCGGGGGTGACACGCGGTCGGCAATGGCGAGCAGGTGTTCTGCGATGCGCATGGGTGCTCCTCTTTCCTGGGTTCGGTGTGCTGGGTGCTCGGGTGGGTCTTGACGGACGGGACGGCGCTCGCGCGCCGGGCCCGGGCACGGCTGGCGCCGACCCGTCTGGTACAGAGTGGGGGATGGGCCCCGACGTCGCCACCTTACCCAGTCCGGGCCCGGGCACGCCCCGGCGTCGACAAGGCTGGACGGGGCGACGGGTGGCGCTCCGGACGGCACTGCTCGGACTGGTGCTCGGGGGCGCCGGCCTGGCCGCCTCCCGGGTCCTGCGACGGGTGGAGGTGGCCGGCGGCTCGATGGCCCCCACGTTCCTTCCCGGTGACCGGCTCCTGGTGCTGGCCCGACCCCTGGGGAACCCGGCGTGGCCTTCGGTCGGCGACGTCGTGGCGGTGGCCGACCCCCGTGACCCGGACCGCACGCTGGTGAAGCGGGTGGCAGCCGTGGACCGGGCCGCCGGCACGCTCGAGCTACGCGGCGACGACCCCGGTGCCAGCACCGACAGCCGCCAGTTCGGCCCCGTCCCGGTCGCCTCGGTGGTCGGCCGTGCGGTCTACCGCTACGCCCCGACGGGCCGAACCGGCCCTGGGCCCTGGCCCAGGGGGTACGATCGATCGTGATGCCGAGCACCCTGGACGAACTGAGCCGACTCCTCGCCCCGACCTACCTGGCGGACGTCGGGTCGTTGACGCTCGACGACATCCGTCGTATGCGCACCGAGTGCCAGGAGGCGGAGGCGTCCCTCTCCTACCTGCGCCGACTCATCCAGGGTCGCCTGGACATCGTCCACGCCTACCTCGAGCGGCCCGCGGGCTCCGACGCACCCGACCTGTCCAGCGTCGTCGACAACCTGGCCGGGATCCTCGCCGGCCCCGGCCGGCCGTCGGGCCCGGGTCGCAACCCGGTGCTCTACTCGCCGGACACGGACGACATGGAGGCGCTGACCACCGAGCTCGACGCCATCCTCGGCGCCGACGAGATCGGCCACCTCGCTGACCTGACCGAGGACGAGCTGCGCGACCTGGCCAACCGGCTCCAGGAACTGGAGATCCGGGTGTCCGGCGAGCGACGGGGCCTGCACGAGCGGATCGACACGCTCCAGGCGGAGCTGGTCGAGCGCCACAAGTCGGGGCGTGCGTCGGTGGACGGCCTCCTGTCATGAAGGACCCGGTCGGCCACGACGGCGACCGGTTCGTCAAGGAGCTGCCGGAGCGCTTCAACGAACTCGGGTCCTTCATCCGCGAACAGCGCAGCTCGGCTCGCCTGTCGCTCCGCCGGCTGTCCGAGCTGGCCGGGATCTCGAACCCCTACCTGAGCCAGATCGAGCGGGGGCTGCGCCGGCCCTCGGCCGAGATCCTCCAGCAGATCGCCAAGGCGCTGCGCATCTCCGCCGAGACCCTGTACGTGCAGGCGGGGATCCTGGAGCGCCCGACCGGCGACACGGACCTGTCGCGGCACATCTTCGCCGACCAGCACCTGACCGAGGAGCAGCGCCAGGCGCTCATGCGGATCTACCTGTCGTTCCGCCACGAGAACCAGGACCTCGAGCCGCCCGGCACCGACATCGGGGCCGTGCCACCGCCGGAGGAGCCCGACGGCGGGTCCGGCGTGGCCGACCCGGCCGCAGCAGCGGGCTGACGCGGCCCTCCCGGTAGGATCGACGCGGCATGAGGCGACTCGCCGTTCTCTCCCTCCACACCTCCCCCTTGGCGCAACCCGGCACCGGGGACGGTGGTGGCATGAACGTGTACGTGCGCGAGCTGTCGTCCGCCCTCGCCCGTGCCGGCGTCGAGTGCGACGTCTACACCCGGGCCGCCACCGACGACCTGCCGACCGTCCTCGAGATCGAGCCCGGGTTCCGCCTCCACCACGTCGCCGCCGGCCCGCCTGCGCCCCTGCCCAAGGAGGCGCTCATCGGCGTAGTCGACGAATTCGCCGATGGCGTCCTCAAGTCGATGTCCTCGGCCGGTGCCTACGGAGGCCACGACGACCTGCCCTTCGACGCCGTGCACGCCAACTACTGGTTGAGCGGCATCGCCGGCCACACCATCAAGCACCAGCTCGACCTCCCCCTGGTGTCGACGTTCCACACCTTGGACCGGGTCAAGGCGGAGGCCAGCCCCGAGGAGGTCGAGGCCCACTCGCGCCACATCCGGGCCGAGGCCGAGGCGGCCATCATCCGGTGCTCGGACACGGTGCTGGCGTCGTGCTCGGTCGAGGCCGCCCAGATCTCCGAGCTCTACGGTGCCGACCCGTCTCGGATCCGCATCGTGGCCCCGGGCGTGGATCACGCCTTCTTCGGTCCCGGCGACCGAGCCCAGGCCCGCCGCGCCCTCGGCTTGCCCGTCCACGGTCCGCTCCTCCTGTTCGTCGGCCGCATCCAGCCGCTGAAGGGGGCGGCGGTCGCCGTGGCCACCCTGGCGTCGGTGGTGCGGGACCAGCCCGACGCCCATCTGGTCGTCGTCGGCGGCCCCAGCGGACCCCACGGCGAGGAGGAGGTCGCGCGCATCGACGAGCTGGTCGACGGGCTCGGGCTTCGGGACCGGGTGGTGTTCGTGCCGCCACGACCCCACGAGCTGCTCTCGACGTTCTACCGGGCGGCCGACGTGTGCCTGGTGCCGAGTCGCTCGGAGTCGTTCGGACTGGTCGCGCTCGAGGCGGCGGCGTGCGGTACGCCGGTCGTCGCCTCCGACGTCGGCGGCCTGCGCAGCCTGGTCGACCACGGTCGCACCGGGTACCTCGTGGAGGAGCCCGATCCCGAGGCGTACGCCGCCTGGGTGCGCCAGATCCTGGCCGAGCCGCTGCTGGCCGAGCGCCTGAGCACGGGGTCGGTCCTGCGGGCCCGCCGGTACACCTGGGCCCGGGCCGCCCACCTGCTGGTCGACATCTACGCCGACCTCACGGTGGGCCGGCTGGTGGAGTGCCGGTGACCGACGAGTGGGCGGGCGTCCTGGCGCCCGCCGAGCGTGACGCCGTCTGCGCCCGGATCGACGCCTGGGCCGAGCGAGAGCTGGCCACCGGCGGGGCGTTGCTGGCGGTCGACCGCCAGGCCGGCGGCGACCCGGTCACGGGCGCACCCCGGTGGTACCTCCGGCTGCAAGGCGAGGAGAAGGAGTTCGTCACGGTGTGGCTGACCCTGCGCCAGCGGACCCTGCGCCACGAGACGCAGTTCATGCCCGCGCCCGAGACGAACGTCGAGGCGACCTGGCAGTACCTCCTCACGCGCAATGCCGATCTGGTCGGCCTGTCGTTCGCCCTGGGGGCGGAGGACGCCGTCTACCTGGTGGGCCGGGTGCCCGTCTCGCGGGTGGACGACGACGAGTTGGACCGCATCATCGGGTCGTCGCTGGCCTACACCGACGAGTGTTTCCCGACGGCGATGTCACTCGGCTACGAGGGCCGGTACCGCCGCCGCCCGCAGTCCGAGCGCTGACCGCAGCGACGGGGCACGACCTGCCGGTCCGCCGGCATGGCACCCCGGGAGGCCGAAACGGCCGCTGGTAGCGTGCGTCCATGGCACCCAAGCTCCTCGTGGTCGGCGGCGGCAAGATGGGCTCGGCCCTGGTCAGCGGGCTGGTGGCCGCCGGCTGGGCCCCGATCGGCGACCTCGTCGTCAGCGAGGTCGACGCCGCTCAGCGCGATCGACTGGAAGCAGCCCATCCCGGCCTGACCGTCGTGCCCGGCCCCGTCGAGGCGGAGGACGTGCTGCTCGCCGTCAAGCCCGACGTGGCCGAGCCGGTCCTGCTCACGCTGGCCGCCAACGGTGCCCGCAGGGTCCTGTCCATCGTGGCCGGCATCTCCTCGGCCCGGCTCGAGGCCGTCATGCCGGCGGGTTCGGTCGTGGTGCGGGCCATGCCCAACACCCCCTCCCTGGTGGGCGCCGGCGTGGCCGGGCTGTCGGGTGGGATGGCGGCGACGTCGGCCGATCTCGCCTGGGCCGAAGGCATCCTCGGCGCCGTCGGAACGGTCGTCCGGCTCCCCGAGCGTCAACTCGACGCCGTCACCGGGGTGTCGGGGTCGGGTCCGGCCTACGTCTTCCTGGTGGCCGAGGCCATGATCGACGCCGCCGTCACCGCCGGCCTGCCCCGGGACGTCAGCCGGCAGCTGGTGGTGGGGACGCTCCTCGGCTCGGCCCGCATGCTGGACGAAACGGGCCAGGATCCCGCCGAGCTGCGGGCCGCGGTCACGTCGCCGGGCGGGACCACGGCCGCCGCCGTGCGCACCCTGGAGTTCAAGGCCGTGCGCTCCGCGTTCATCGAGGCGGTGGCCGCCGCCGTCGAGCGCTCGAGGCAGCTCGGCCGCTAGCCGGCCCGACCGCGGCGGGGCGGGTCCGGTCCGGGTGACGACGCGCTCGGTCCCGCCGCCCTACGATCCTGCCGTGCCGAGTAATCCTCCGCCGCCGATCAGCGGCCCCCGGTCCGTGTCGCCTGGTGCGGCGGGCCGACGGATCCCCGAGGCCACCGTGGCACGGTTGCCGGTCTACCAGCGGATCCTCGAGGAGCTCCTCCGGTCCGGCACGTCCACCGTTTCCTCCGAGCTGCTGGGCGCCGCCGCCCAGGTGAATGCGGCCAAGGTGCGCAAGGACCTCTCGCTCCTCGGCTCGTTCGGCACCCGTGGCGCCGGCTACGACGTCGCCTTCCTGGTCGAGCAGATCGACCGCCAGCTCGGGCTCGACCGGGAATGGACGGTCGTGATCGCCGGCATCGGGAACCTGGGTCGGGCCCTGGCCCGCAGCCAGGGCTTCGCGGCGCGGAACTTCACGGTGGCCGCCCTCATCGACACCGACCCGGCGATCATCGGCGAGCGCATCGACGGCATCGACGTGCGCCACCCGGACGACCTGCCCTCGATCGTCGCCGACACGTCGCTGTCGATCGGTGTCATCACCACCCCGGCCCCGGTGGCCCAGCGTGTGGCGGACCTGCTGGTCGACGCCGGGGTGCGGTCACTGCTCAACTTCGCACCGCGGGTGCTCGACGTACCGCCCGGCGTGCTCCTCCGCTACGTGGACCTGAGCATGGAGCTCCAGGTCATGAGCTTCTACCAGGCCCGCCAACTCGACGCCGGCCCCGACGCCCGGATGCCGAGGATCCGATCGATCGGGCGCACCCCGGCCGGCCCGTCGTGAGCGGCCGCAACCGGCGACTGGCGGGGTCGGCCCGGTGCCGCGATGCTGGTGGGGCGACGTCGGCCCTGGTGACCGGCGGGTTCCCGTAGCTCGGTAGGGTGGTCGGGAGGCACGTGCCGTTCCATCGACCGAGTCGTCCGACGCTGTGACATCGAGGCTGTGACCAAGTGACCGATCCTGTGAGCCACGTACCGACCGAGGCGGCCGCCCCATGTCGGTGATCGTCGTCGGACTCGAGCAGAAGCACGCGCCGCTGGAGCTCCTGGACCGCGTCTCGGTGACCGAGGCGGACACCGCCAAGGCGCTCGGCCGCCTCCGCGACCAGCCCAACCTGTCCGAAGCCGTGCTGGTGTCGACCTGCCTGCGTACCGAGGTGTACGCCGTCGTCGAGCGGTTCCACGACGGCGTGGCCGAGATCCAGGAATTCCTCGCCGACAGGAGCGGCAGCTCGGTGGACGCCCTCGGCGAGTACTGCACGATCCGCTTCGACGACGACGTCATCGAGCACCTGTTCGCCGTCGCCTCCGGCCTGGAGTCGGCCGTCCTCGGCGAGTCCGAGGTCCTCGGCCAGGTGCGCCGGGCCTGGGAGCGGGCCCAGGGCGAGCACGCGTCGGGCCCGGTCCTCGGCACGTTGTTCCGCCACGCCGTGGAGACGGGCAAGCGTGTCCGCTCCGAGACGGCCATCGCACGTGGCATCACCTCGCTGTCCCACGGCGCCGTCGCCCTGGCCGCTGACCGCCGACCGGGCGGGCTGGCCGGGGCCCGCGTCCTCGTCGTCGGCGCCGGGGAGATGGGCGAAGGCGTGACCCAGGCGCTGGCCGGCCGCGGGGTCGACCACGTGGTGGTGGCCAACCGGACCGTCGAGCGGGCCGAGGCCGTGGTCGCCGCGCTGCCGCCCGGTGTGGCCGATTCGGTGGTGTCCGCCGACCTCGGCGGTCTGGACGTGCTCCTGATGTCGTCCGACGTCGTCCTCACCACTGTGGGCACCTCGCACCCCGTCGTCGACCGGGCGATGCTCGAGGCTGCCGTGGCGCCGCGCGGCGACCGGGGCGACCTGGTCGTCGTCGACCTGGGCGTGCCCCGCAACGTGCAGCCCGACGCCTCGACCCTGGCCGGGCTCGTCCTCCTCGACATGGAGGACCTGCGCGCCGCGGTGGCCGAGGCGATCGGCGGGCGCCAGGACGAGGTGGCCGCCGCCTCGGGGATCGTGACCGACGAGGTGGAGCGGTACCGGGCGGCATCCCGCGCCCGCGACGCCGCCCCGATCGTGTCGGCGCTCCGCATGCGCGTGGAGGACGCCCGGGTGGCCGAGCTGGAGCGACTGCGGTCGAAGCGGTCCGACCTTGACGAGGCGCAGTGGGAACAGGTGGACGCGGTGACCCGGTCCCTCGTGGCGAAGCTCCTGCACCAGCCGACGGTCACGCTCAAGGAGGCCGCCGGCACCCCGCGGGGGGAGCGCCTCGTCGAGGCGCTGCGCGCCCTGTTCGACATCTGATCCATGACCGGTCGGGCTGCATGACCTCGGCACCGGGCCCGCTCCGGCTGGCCACCCGCGGCTCCCCCCTCGCCCTGTGGCAGGCGCACCGCGTCGTCGCGCTGCTGGCGGCTGCCGGCATCGATGCCGCGCCCGTCCTGGTGGACACCGAGGGCGACCGGCGCACCGACGTGCCGCTGTCCCAGCTGGGCGGCCAGGGGGTCTTCGTCAAGGAGGTCCAGGCCGCCGTGGCCAGGGGCGACGCCGACGCCGCCGTGCACTCGGCCAAGGACCTGCCGGCATCCGACGCCCTGGGGGTCCCCGGACTGGTGCTGGCGGCATTCCCGGAGCGGGCCGATCCGCGTGATGTGCTGGTGGGCGGCCGGCTCGACACGCTGGCCACCGGTGCCACCGTGGCCACGGGGTCGGCGCGCCGACGGTCGCAGCTGGCGAACCTCCGGCCCGACCTCACCTTCGCGGACCTCCGGGGCAATCTGGCCACCCGGCTCGCCCGGGTGGGGGACGAGGGGATCACCGCGGTGGTGGCCGCCCGTGCCGCGCTGGACCGGCTGGACTGGCGGGCGCCCGACGGTGTCGAGGTCGAGACGCTCGAGCCGGGCGTGATGCTGCCCCAGGTGGCCCAGGGCGCCCTGGCCGTCGAGTGCCGGGCCGACGACGACGCGACCAGACGCTCGCTGGCGGCGATCGACGACGCCGGGGTCCGGACCGTGGTCGAGGCCGAGCGGGCGTTCCTGGCCGAGCTGGGCGGCGGCTGCACCCTGCCGGTGGGTGCCCACGCCGTGGCCGATGCCCCGTCCGGGACCGGCGCCTCCGGTGGGGCCCTCCTGCGGCTGACCGGACTGCTCGCCGGTGCTGACGGTCATGTGGTGCTGCGCCACGAGGCGACCGGCGACGACGGGCCCGCCCTCGGGCGGTCCGTGGCCCGCTACCTGCTGGACGACGCCGGCGGGTCCGACCTCGGGCCGTGGAGCCCGGCGTCGTGACCGTCGCCCTCGTCGGGGCCGGTCCCGGCGACCCCGGGCTGCTGACGCGCCGTGGCGCCGAGCTCCTCGAGACGGCCGAGGTCGTCGTCTACGACCGCCTGGTCGCTGCCGAGCTCCTCGAGTTGGCACCTGACGGGGCCGAGCTCGTCGACGTCGGCAAGGGCCCCGGCCAGTCCGGCCGTCAGGCCGACATCAACGAGCTGCTGGTCGCCTACGGCCGGTCCGGGCGCCGGGTCGTCCGTCTGAAGGGTGGCGACCCGTTCGTGTTCGGACGCGGGGGCGAGGAGGCTGAGGCCCTGCGCCGCGCCGGGGTCGACGTGGAGATCGTCCCCGGGGTGACCTCGGCGTTCGCCGCACCTGCCGCCGCCGGCATCCCGGTCACCCACCGGACGGTCTCCACCTCGGTGACCGTGGTCACCGGACATGCCGGCGACCCGACGCTGCCCGGGGTCGACTGGGACGTGCTGGGCCGGCTCGAGGGGACGCTGGTCGTCCTGATGGGCATGGGAGCCCGCTCGGTGATCGCCGAGCGACTGATGGCCGCCGGACGCCGACCCGACACCCCGGTGGCCGTGGTGCGATGGGGGACGACCGACCGCCAGGAGGTGGCCCGCACCACCCTGGACCGCCTGGCCGAGGTCGGGCTCGAGGCGCCGGCGACCATCGTGGTCGGCGCCGTGGCCGCACTCGACGTGACAGCCGTCGTCGCGACGGAGGTCTGAGCCGGTGCACGGCCCCGACCACGGGTCCGGGCACGGGCCGGGACCCCCGCCCACGCCGCCCGAGGCGCTGCCGGTCCCGGCGCCGGGGTCGCTCGCCGGCACCCGCGTCGTCGTCACCCGGGCACGGGTGCAGGCCTCGACGCTGGTGCAGCGCCTGGCCGACCTGGGCGCTGCGGTGGTCGAGCTGCCCGTGATCGCCATCGAGGGGCCGGCCGATGGCGGAGCGCAACTGGCTGCAGCCGCTGACCGCGTGGTGTCCGGCGAGTACGAGTGGCTGGTGGTGACCTCGTCCAACGCGGTGTCCCGGCTCGTCGACGCGCTCGGGCGGCGCCAGCCGCCCGCCGCCACCCGGTGGGCGGCCGTCGGGACGTCGACGGCCAAGGCGCTGATGACGCGGGGGATCGTCCCCGACCTGGTGCCACCCGTCGCGGTCTCGGACGCGCTGGTCGAGGCCTTCCCGGTCGCCACTGCGTCGGGTGCGGCCCCCGGGAGCGGCACCTGCGAGGGCGCGGTGCTCTTCGTCCGGGCCGAGCGGGTGCGCGACGTGGTCGCCCCGGGCCTGGTGGCCAAAGGCTGGCGGGTGGACGAGGCCGTCGCCTACCGCACCGTGGCCGGCGAGGTGGACCCGACGGCCGTCGAGGCGGCGCGGGCTGCGGACGCCGTGGCCTTCACCTCGTCCTCGACGGTGGAGCGGACCGTGGACCTGCTGGGCGTGACCGGCGTGCCGCCGGTGGTCGCCTCCATCGGCCCGGTCACCAGCGCGTCCGCCCGTGCAGCGGGGCTGGAGGTGACGGTGGAGGCCGTCGAGCACACCCTCGACGGCCTGGTGGCCGCGATCGCCTTCGCACTGTCCGGCCGCCGGTGAGGCCCGCCCGCCCGGCCGGGGGCGCGCCCGGGTCGGCGTAGGCTGGGACACCGTGCCTGTCGTCCCTGCCGTCCCCGGCTTCCCCACCCGCCGCCTGCGCCGCCTGCGCCGCACCCCGGCCCTGCGCCGCCTGGTGGCCCAGACACGGCTGACGACCGACGACCTGGTGGCCCCGCTCTTCGTGGCCGACGGACTCGAGGTGCCGCGGCCGGTGGGGTCGCTCCCCGGCGTGGTCCAGCACACGATCCCGTCCCTGGTGGAGGAGGTGCGGCGCCTGGCCGACCTGGGCGTCCCCGGCGTGATCCTGTTCCCCCTGCCCCGCCCACGGGACAAGGACGCCACCGGCTCGGCCGCGCTCGATCCCGACGGCATTACCCGGCGCGCACTCGAGGCGGTGCGCGACGCGGTGGGCGACGACCTCGTGGTGATGGCCGACTGCTGCCTCGACGAGTTCACCGACCACGGGCACTGCGGCGTGCTCGACCCGTCGACCGGGGACGTGGACAACGACGCAACCGTCGAGCTCTACGCCGACCTGGCCGTGGTCCAGGCGGCGGCGGGCGCCGACGTGATCGCCCCCAGCGGGATGATGGACGGCCAGGTGGCCGCCATCCGGACCTCCCTCGACGCCGCCGGGCACACGAACACGGCGATCCTGGCCTACGCGGCCAAGTACGCGTCGGCGCTGTACGGCCCGTTCCGCGAGGCGGCGGACGTGACCATCGTGGGCGGCGGCGACCGGAAGGGCTACCAGCAGGACCCGCGCAACGGACGAGAGGCACTCGCCGAGGTCGTGCTCGACGTGGCCGAGGGGGCCGACATGGTCATGGTGAAGCCGGCCCTCACCTACCTCGACGTGGTGGCCGAGGTGCGCGGCGCCGTGGACGTGCCGGTGGCGGCCTACCACGTGAGCGGCGAGTACGCGATGGTCAAGGCGGCGGCAGAACGGGGCTGGATCGACGGGCCGGCCGTCGCCCTCGAGCAGGTGACCGCGGTCAAGCGGGCCGGCGCCGACTTCGTCCTGACCTACTTCGCCGGCGAGCTGGCCGAGGTGCTGCATGACTGACGACCACGGGCACGACCGGTCAGAGGACCTCTTCGCCCGGGCCGTCCGGGTCATCCCGGGCGGGGTGAACTCGCCGGTCCGTTCCTTCCGCTCCGTCGGCGGCCACCCCTACTTCGTCGCCCGGGGCGAGGGCGCCCACGTGTGGGACGCGGACGGCAACAAGCTGCTCGACTTCGTGCAGTCCTACGGGGCGTCGATCCTCGGCCACGCCGACCCCCAGGTGGTGGCGGCGGTGCGCGCCGCGGCGGGCCACGGCACCACCTTCGGCGCGCCGACCGAGGGCGAGGTCCTCCTGGCCGAGGCCATCGCCGAGCGGGTGCCGGGGTGCGAGCAGGTCCGGCTGGTGTCGTCGGGCACCGAGGCCACCATGAGCGCCATCCGGGTGGCCCGCGGGGTGACCGGGCGTGATCGCATCGTCAAGTTCGACGGCTGTTACCACGGGCACTCCGACGGGTTGCTGGCCGGCGGGGGTAGCGGGGTGGCCACGCTGGGGCTCCCGGACTCGGCCGGCGTGCCCGCCGCCGCGGTGGCCGACACCGTCGTCGCCCCGTACAACGTGGTCCCCGAGATCGACGACCGGGTGGCCTGCGTGATCGTGGAGGCGGTGGCCGCAAACATGGGCCTCGTCCCCCCGGCCGACGGCTTCCTCGAGGGCCTGCGGGCGGCGTGCGACGCCGCCGGCGCCCTGCTGATCTTCGACGAGGTGATCACCGGGTTCCGCCTGGGCGAGGGCGGCGCGGCCGCGTACATCGGCGTGCGGCCCGACCTCTGGTGCTTCGGCAAGGTGATCGGCGGCGGCCTGCCCGTCGGGGCCTTCGGAGGCAGCGCCGAGCTCCTGTCCGTGCTCGCACCGCTGGGCCCGGTGTACCAGGCCGGCACGCTCTCGGGGAACCCGCTGGCGACCGCGGCGGGGCTCACGGTCCTGCGGATGCTGTCGGAGGACTCCTACGTCGGTCTGGCGGCGCGGGTGGCGTCGTTCGGCGACTCGCTCCAGCAGGTGCTGGCCGACGCACTGGCGGCGGCCGGGACCACCGATGCCGACGGCCGGGTGCTGACGGCGCGGGTCCCGGTGGTGGGCCCGCTCTTCGGCCTGTTCTTCGTGCCCCTCGGGGGGTCGGACGTCCACGACTATGCGGGCGCAGCGGCGTCGGCGGCGACGGGGATCTACGCGCGCTTCTTCCGGGCCATGCTCGACCGTGGCGTGGCGCTGGCGCCCGGCCCCTACGAGGTGGCCTTCCCGTCGATGGCCCATGGCGCCGCCGACTACGACCGCGCCCTGACGTGCGCTTCCGAGGCCATCGTGGCGGCGGTTTCCCCGTGACAGCCCCTCGGACGGTGGCGGACGTCGCCGGCGGGCGGCGTTCAAGGTGACGCCTGGGGGTGCCGATGAAACGGGCGTGGTACGTGGGTACCCCCGTTCCGGTCCGCCCATGGGGCAGAATGAACACGGTGCGTCGACCCGCGGGATTCGCGCACTTCACCCGTCTGGCCCGGGATGGTCCCGACGGGGGAACCGAGGACCGACGGGCGGATGCCGCCCGATTGCGAACCAACCCTGTCCACGAAGGAGCGAGGCATGACGGTCGGGATAACGGAGTTGCCTCCGGAAGGCATGCAGTTGCCGGGTGTCGCCCTGGCCGGTGACGCCGACCGGGGGACCAAGACCACCGAGGGGATCAGCCTGCTGTTCACGACAGCCGGCATCACCGTGCAGGGCCCACAGCCGCAGATCGAGCGGCTCCTGGTGTGGTCGGCGCTCGACTCGGCCACGTGCCACGAGGTCGTGCAGTTGGCCGATGCCCGCGAGGCCGCCATCATGGAGCTCACCTCGGGCGGCCAGTCCATCCGGTTCCTGCTCCCGACCGACACCGTCTCGCCCGGCCAAGCCGCCTACCTCGACCAGGCGCTTCCTGCGTGGCTCGGCCGCTACAAGGGCCAGATGGCGGGCGCAACTGCCGCCGCTTCCGCGTACGAGGGTGCCGACATCGGCGTGGAACTCCCTGCACCCGGTCCCGCTGCGGCTGCGGCTGCGGCGCCCGCTCCACCGCCGGCCCCGTCCTACGCCACCGCCGGAGTTGCCGCCGCCGGTGCGGTCGCCGGCGTCACCGCGGCCGACCGCTTGGAGACGAGCAGCCCGCCGGCCAATGAGAACGGCACCCGTTCCCTTCCGGTGGACGGCACGGCCCCCGACATGTCCCCGAGCTCGCGCCTCGCTCCACCGCCCGCGCCGTCCGCGCCGTCGGCAGGGTCGCCACCTCCGCCCACGCCTGCACCGACCTTCCGTCCGGCAGCGCCGCAGGCGCCCATGACGCAGACCCCGCCGGGCGGAGGGTCGGCGTTCTCGGCACCCACGCCTGCACCCACGAGTGCGTGGGAGGACCCGCCGCTGGCGTCGACCGAGCCCGAAGCCCCGGCCAAGACCCCGTGGTACAAGCTGGCGCCGCGGAAGCCCAAGGCGACCGAGACCGCCGCAGCGGCAGGCGCCGCGGCGGCGCTCGCCCCCGAAGCGGTGCAGGCCGCACCGGCGACCCCGGTCGGAGCCGCACCGTCCGCACCCGTGGGCACCGCAGCCGCGGCGCCCGGGATCGAGCCGACGACGACCTCCGACGCCCCACCGGCGGACGCGAAGACGCCGTGGTACAAGCTCGCCCCTCGCGAGCCGAAGTCCATGGCCGCCCCTATCGCCACCGAAGCCCTGCTCAGCGGCCACACACCCGCTCCGGCGCCTGCACCGACTGCTGCGGCACCGGCACCCGCTCCTCCCCCCGCCCCGTTTGCCGCCGCACCCGCACCGCCCGCCCCGCCACCGGCGACACCGGCGGCAGCACCCCCCGAGTCCGTCGACACGACGGCAGCCGACGCGAAGACCCCCTGGTACAAGTTGGCTCCGAGCAAGTCCAAGGCTGCCGGGGCCACGGCTGCAGCAACGGCCCCCGGCACGGCGTTCTTCGGCCCGACGCCGACGATGGCACCTCCGCCCCCGCCCGCACCGCCCGCCGACCCCGTCCCGCTCGCCGTGCAGCCGCCCGCGCCGGTGTCGGCTACCGGTCCGACGACGACGGGCCCCGGCGACGACCTCACCGGAGGCCCGGGCGGCACCCCGGCCGACGGCGCCTCGAGTACCGGGGCCGCATCCGGTGTCGTGCTGGCGACCGCGAAGAAGCAGCCCAACCGTGCCGCGGTGATCGCCCTCGTCGCCGCCCTGGTCCTGGTGCTGGTCGGCGGAGCCGCATACGTGCTCTCCAAGCGCAACAGCGCGTCGACGTCCACCGCACCGGCTCCGGCGTCGTCGGCCGCGTCGGCCGCGGCCGACACCGCGCTCGCCGGCTCCATCAACCTCCGACTGGCCGACCTCCCGTCCGGGTGGACCCAGGCCGCCCCGGCCCAGGCCGTGGTGCGCCCACCGGTGGCTCCGGCCGTCGCGCAGGCCGACGCCACCAATTCGATGGCCTCGTGCCTGAACACGAGCTACTCCGTCGTGGCCGGCCTGTTCAGTGCCGGCTCGCTGCCGAACCAGACCAGCCTGGTGCAGTCGCCGACGTTCCAGAGCGCGGCCGGCTCCACGGTCGAGATGGGCTCGAAGACGATGACGCTGGCGTCGCCCGGCCAGGTCCAGGCCCTCGACGCCGTGTTCACCAACCCGAAGTTCGACGCCTGCTTCCAGCAGTATGCCGGTGCGGTGGCCGCCGGGGCCGTCCCCGGTGCGACCGCCGCGGTGCAGCCGGTGACGTTGACCGGCCCGACCGGCGTGCAGGCCTACGGCGTCGTGACGACCTACACGCTGCCCGGCGCCGGCACCGAGGTGGTGGGCGACGCCTACATGCTCGGTGGGCGGGTCGTCTCCATCCTGACGCCGTCGACCAACGGCCCGGCCATCCCCGGTGACGTGTTCTCCCCGGCCTTCGACGCCGTTGCCGGGCGGGTGGCGGCCGCCGCCGGCAAGTAGCCGACGGGGCCGGGGGTCAGACGCCCTCGGGCGCCATGCGGGCGATCAGCGCCAGTGCCCGGTAGGCAGCCTCGGCCGGCCCGGTCTCGTCCGGGCGGACGAGGTTCGACATGATCCGCAGGATCCACTCCATCAGGGTCCTGGAGTACATGCCCGTGCCCACGCAGAGCTTCATGAGCTCCGGATGGGCGATGACCCGGATGAACGCCCGGGCCACCCGGTAGTAGAGGCCGTAGGCGTCCTCCAGCCGGTCCTCGTAGCGGAGGAGGCCACCGAAGCCGTCGCCGGACAGCGCCTCGCCGAGTGACGCGGCGGCCAGGCGTCCGGTCTCGTACCCGTAGGCGATGCCCTCACCGTTGAACGGGTTGATGGTGCCCGCCGCGTCGCCCACCACGAGGGTGGTGGCGCCGACCCGGGGGCCGACGGCCAGGCCCATCGGCAGCTTGCCGCCGGTGGCCGGGCCCAGTGCCGTGGCGGGGGAGAG
>JADGOH010000056.1 GCA_017883025.1 Acidimicrobiales bacterium | reverse complement strand
TCTTGAAGACCACGTAGTAGATGATCAACACCAGGGCCGGGTTGAGCATCGACCACAGGTAGCCGAGCACCGAGTTCTTGTACTTGACCTTGAGCTCGGTCCGGGTGAGGAGGACCAACAGGTCGCGATTGATCCACAGGTCCTTCAGGCGCTGGCGCAGCTGGACCTTGCCGTTGACGACCGTGATGCGGTCGTTGCTCTGGCCGGGGACGAACCGGGTGCTCCCGCCGATGACCGAGGGTCGCTCGGGCTCCGAGTCGGCCGAGGCCGGCTCGTCGATGCCGAGGCTCATCAGGTGGCGGACCCCGAGTCGGCAGTCGCGGCCGGCAGGACGTCCTTCTGGATCACCTCGTCGATGAAGCCGTACTCACGCGCCTCCTCGGCGGTGAACCACCGGTCGCGGTCCGAGTCGGCCTCGATCCGTTCCACGTCCTGGCCGGTGTGGAAGGCGATCCGCTCGGCCAACATGCGCTTCAGGTAGATGATCTGCTCGGCCTGGATGGCGATGTCAGAGGCCTGGCCCTGCATGCCGCCGGACGGCTGGTGCATGAGGATCCGGCTGTGGGGCAGGGCGAACCGCTTGCCCGGCGTGCCCGCACACAGCAGGAACTGACCCATCGAGGCGGCCAGGCCCACGCAGATGGTGCGCACGTCGCACCGCACGTACTGCATCGTGTCGTAGATGGCGAGGCCGTCGGTGACCGAGCCGCCTGGCGAGTTGATGTACACCGAGATGTCCCGATCCTGGTTCTCGGCCTCGAGCAGGATCAGCTGCGAGCACACCAGGTTCGCCGTGTTCTGGTCGATGGCCGACCCGATGAACACGATCCGCTCCTTCAGCAGCCGCTGGAAGATGTCGGACCCGGGTCCGACTTCGGCGCCGGACTTCATGTCGACCCCCCCGGAGGTGACGGCGGACAGAGCTGCGGACGACGTGATGAGAGGGGAATCCATGAGCGATGAGCCTAGTGGCTGGAGGGTCGGCCAGGACGCAGGGGGGCGCACGACTCCGGATCGGCCGCGGCCTCCTACGCCCCTGCCGCGACCTCGCGCAGCGCCCTGACCAGGTCGGATCCGGCGTGCTCGAGGCCGAGCGCCCCGAGTCGGGCCCGGCCGGCGGCCACCAGCGCGTGGCGGCGGTCGGGGTCGTCGAGGAGCGCGGCCACGGCGGCGGCCACGGCCCGGGGGCCCTTGCGGTCGAGGAGCACGCCGGCGTCGCCCACGATCTCGGCGACCGCCCCGGCGTCGTAGGCCACGACCGGCAGCCCCTGGGACATCGCCTCGACCAGCGGGACGCCGAATCCCTCGTGCTCCGACAGCATGACCAGGACGTCGGCCGTCGCATACCGGGCGGCCAGTTCGCCGGGGCTGAGCCGGGTGGTGAACTCGACGGCGCCGGACAGGCCGAGGTCGGCGGCGTAGCGGCGCAGGGCGGCGGCGTAGTGCGGCTCCGTGGGCCCGCCGACGATGGTCAGGTGGGCGTCTGGGGCGGTGGTGGCCCGGGCCACGAACAGCGCGGCGATGGTCTCCTGGTGGGCCTTGTTCGGGGCCAGCCGGCCGACCGAGAGCCACCACGGCCCGCCGGCCGCGGTCCGACGGGCGAGAGCGGCCAGCGCCGCGGGGTCGGGCTCGACGGGCGGCAGAGGCACGTTGACCACGGGGACCACGCGGGTCGACGGGCAGCCGGCGGCGCGCAGCTCGGCGACGTCGAAGTCGGACACCCCGATCCCCAGGGCGCACCGTGGGGCGAGATCGGCCAGGTCGCGCGCGGCCGCCTCCTGCATCCGGGCGATGCCGTTGTTCCACGGGGCGAAGAACACCGCAGGGGTGAGGCTGTGGTAGTTCAGCACCACCGGCTCGGGACGCTTCGCCAGCCACCGGGTCATGTCGGACCGGGTGGCCACCTGGTAGACGAGCACGTCCCCTGCCACCGCGTCGTGCTCGTAGTCGCGGAACGGCCGTGTCTCGTCGACCGTGTCGGGGTCGGGCAGCTCCGTGTAGATCGTCGACGGCACCCCGGCGGCGACCAGCAGGCCGCGCAGGACCCGGGTGTGCTCCCCCACTGCGTCACGCCGGTGGAGCATGGGGACGAAGAGGTGGATGCCCGGTAGCCGCCCGCCCCCTGCACCACCTCCGCCGGCGGGAGCCGGGCCGGTCATCGCGGCCTCCGGGCGACCACGGCATGCACGCTCCCCCGTTCGGCCAGGTGCACCTCGGGATCTTCCAGCCCCAGGTGGGCGAGGACGACGGCCCAGGTGTCCGCGTGGAACGGCCGCCCGGGCAGCAGGTCGCGGACCGGTGGCTCGAGGTCGGCGTCCCATGCCGCCTGGTCGGTCACCAGCAGGACGAGCGCCCCACCCGACTCGAGCGCCCGCGCCGCGGCGGTCACCAGCGTCGCCTTCCCGTCGAGGGAGGACCGGTCCACGCACCCGGACAGCACGACGGCCGACCGACTGCCCGCGGGTAGCCCGGCCAGGTGCTCGACCACGTCGCCGACGGTGGCCCGGACCTGGCCCGGTCGGCCCGGTGCCGCGTCCCGCACCGTCCACGACAGCGCCGCCCTGGGGTCGACGGCGTCCACGTCGGCACCGGTGCCGACCACGGCCTCGAGCACGCTGCGGTCACCCAGCTCGCCGACCACCACGGGACGGCCGTCCACCGCGCCCAGCCATGCCGGGAGTGCCTCCACCCAGGCCGAGGCGTCGGGGGCGGGCAGCGCCAGGTCGGCCGGGCGGATCCCGAGCGGGTCGGCCGCGGCCTCGAGCCGCTCCACGCGGGCGGCCAGGTACCGCAGTGCGTCGAACACGGCCGTGTCGGTCGGCACCGTGCGGCGGACGTCGTCCACGATGCGCTGCGAGTATTCGGTCAGCTCCTGGGCCAGGACGGCGATGACGTCGCCGAGCATCCGCTCGCTCGCCTTCGCCCCCCGGCCCCGGTCCCACAGGTCGGCGGGGAGCCCGTCCCAGGGCTCCACCCAGGTGCCCCGTTCGTCCGGCGACGACAGCCGCCGCATGGCATCGTCGAAGCCCCAGCGGAACGACCCCGCGGGAGCGAGCCGTTCGAAGGCCTCGAGGAGCTCGACCTCGTCCGCAGGCAGCCCGCCGGCGTCGCCGGTGGTCGTCGGTGCGTCGGACCCCGTCGTGCCATCGGCCTCAGTCATTGCCGCCGCCTTCCCGGACGTAGGCGGTCCCGCCGGTCGGGACCTCGAGCCGCACCGTGCGCAGCGGGGCCGAGCGGCCGCGTGCCACCACGTCGGCGAGGAACGCCGTGTACCGATCGATGATCGCCGGCCACGAGTAGTTGCGGGCCGTGTAGCTGCGACCGGCCTCACCCAGTGCGTCCCGCAGTCCGGCATCGCCCGTCAGCCGGTCGACCGTTGCCTCGAAGCTCCGGTAGGAGTCGAACCACAGCCCCCCGCCGGACCGGGTGCAGTGCTCCATGGTGGCCGCGCACGCCCCGTTGACCAGGACGGGCACCCCCAGGGTCCAGGCCTCGAGCACGACGAGGGAGAACGACTCGTATGCCGACGGCGTCACCATCACCTGCGCCCCGGCCAGGATGTCCCACTTGTCGGCCTCGGACACGGTGCCGGTGACCACGATGTCCGGATGGTCCGGCGCCTTGGCCGACACCGGTCCGACGAAGGCGAGGGCCAGGTCGCCGGGGTGACGCTCCTTGTACTCGGCGAAGTAGTCGGCCAGCATGCCGCAGCCCTTGTGCTCGTCCACCCGCCCCAGATAGCAGAGGTAGGGGCGGTCGCCGATCCCCAGGACCGCGCCACCGGGCCGCCCGCCGCCGGCCGGCTCGTTGACGCCGAGCCCGAGCACGATCTGGGGTCGGGCGCCGACGTGGAACACGTCCTCCATCAGGTCCCGCTCGGCACGGGTGTGGTACACGAGGCCGTCGATGTCCCGGAAGCTGCGCCGGAAGGCCGACAGGTAGAGGGCCGGCTCGTCGTGGGCGGCCGGGTGCAGCACGACCGGGGCCCCGGCGACGGCGATGGCGTCGACCGTGGTGGCGAACAGGTACGGGTAGCAGGCGATCACGTCGGCGTCGGAGCCTGCCACCGCGTCGACCAGTCCTGGGCACATCGGGCCGTTGAGGGCGATCCACTGCCGTGCGTCGGCGAGGGAGGCGGCCTGAGGTGCGACACGCAGCTTGCCGTCGAGCTCGAAGTAGTCGAGCGTCCGCCGCGACGCCGTCGGGAACCGGCGCACCGTGACGCCGTTGAGGACCGTCGTGCCGGCGGGCTCGGAGTTCTCCCACGTGAGGTGGTCGAGCGCGCAGCTCGTCAGGACCACCACCTCCCACTCGGGGCGCAGGCAGAGCCGCTCGGCCAGCATCCGGGCCGCGGTCTCGGCGCCGCCGATCACCTCGGTCCCGTACCGGGGGGTCACGAAGGCGAGTTTCATGCCACCACCCGATCGGCGCCGGCGACCCGACCCAGCACCTCGACGAAGCGGGCCCGGGTCCTCGCCGGTGCGAAGTCGCCGAGGCGCCGGTGGCCCGAGGCCACCAGGCGTTCGGCGAGCTCCTGGTCGCGGTGGACCCGGTCGACGGCCGCGGCCACGGTGGCCGGGCGGGCCGTCGGCAGCAGGAGACCGGCGTCGGCCAGGGTCTCCCCCACCGCGCCGGCGTCGAGCGCCACGATCGGCGTGCCCGCCCGCATGGCCTCGAGGAGCGGGATGCAGAAGCCCTCGTGGCGGGACAGGCAGACGAAGACGTCGGCGTCCTCGTACCAGGCCGCCAGCTCACCGGCGGTCAGCCCCTCGCCGTGGACGACGGCGTCGCCAACGCCGAGCTCGTCGGCGAAGGCGAACACGGCGGCGGCGTAGTCCGGGGTGACCGTCGGGCCCACCAGGTGGAGCCGGGCGCTCGGGTCGTAGAGGCGCCGGTAGACCCACAGCGCCTCCACCAGGTCCTCGTGGGACTTGTTGGGCGAGATCCGGCCGACGAAGAGGAGCACGGTTGCGTCGCCGTGCCGGGCGGCCAGCCGGTCCCGTTCGGCCCGGTCCACCATGTCGCTGCCGGTCTCGAGGTCGACCAGGATCGGCACCACCTCGGTGGCTGGGCATCCCAGGGCGGCGAGCTCGTCGGCGTTGAACGCCGAGTCGGCGATGCCGAGCACGGCCCGGGGAGCGAGTGCGGCCACCTGTCGGCGGGCCAGCGCCACCTTGGCCGTCGTGTGCTCCTCCCACCCGGCGTAGAACGACTCGGGAGTGACGTTGTGGTAGTCGAGCACGAGGGACTCGTCGCGGCCGAGCAGGAAGTCGGCCACCGGGGACGACGTCCCCAGCTGGTACAGGAGCACGTCGTCCGGGTGCGCCCGGGACGGGTACTCCTCGAAGTAGGCGGCCTCGTGCTGGAGTTCGTCGTGGGCGGCCTCGACATAGATGTCGGACTCCCACCCCACCGAGCGGAGCGCATCTCGCAGGGCGAGGGTGTGGTCCCCCGTCGCGTCCCGGGGCAGGAGCGCCGGCACGAACTGGTGGACGGCGGTCACCGCTCCCGCGTGGCGACCACGAGGTACTCCGTCGGCCCGAGCAGCAGGTCGTTGAGGGCGTCGATGGCGGCGTTCACGGTGGCGGCGTCCGACGCGTCGGCCCCGACGTGGGCCAGCGTGTGGTCGGCGCCGCCCCGCACCGGCTGGGCCACGGCGAACCCGTGGGACCCGAGGAGGTGGGCCCAGGTCTCGGCGTGGAGCGGGCGCCCGGGGGCGAGGTCGCGCACGACCGGCGTGACCGAGGCCGCCCAGCCCTCCGGCGTCGTCGAGTGCAGGACCAGCGTCCCCCCGACAGCCAGACGGGAGGCGGCCAGGTCGAGCAGGCGCTCGCGTTCATTGGGTCGAAGCCACTGCAGCGACCCGGTCAGCACCACGCCGCCGAGCGCCTCGGCCGCGACGACGTCGAGGTGGGCGACGATCCCCTCGGCCCGGACGTCCAGACCGCGTGCGAGGGCCGGCTCGAGGACGAGGTCCGACGGGTCCACCCCGTAGGCGTCGACACCGGCAGCAGCCAGTGTGTCGAGCAGGGCGCCGTCGCCGCAGTCGGCGACCAGCACCCGGTCGTGCACGTCCCGCAAGGCCTCGACGGCGGCGGCGGCCCACCACGCCGGGCCCGGTCCGGCGACCGGGACGGTGTCGGCTGGCAGGTCGGGCGACCGGTGGGTCTCCACGGCCGCCTCGAGGTCCTCGATGTGGTCGACCACGACGTGGAACATGCGCGAGACCGACCAGGCGAACTTCACGATCTGGGCGACGACGAAGTTCATGTACCAACCGAGGCCCTTACGGATGAGCCGCTTCACGTAGCTGCCCACCGCCTTGTTCGACGCCGTCGGCACGGCGATGTCGACATAGGCGGACCCGTCGACGAGCGACAGCGTCTCGCGCAGGCGGGCCCGGCCCTGCAGCCCGACCGGTGAGAACTCCAGGAACAGCTCGTCCAGCTCGGCCTCGAGCCCGGCCGGCAGGTCACCCGAGGCCCGGCGCCGGCGGACCTCGGCGTCGATCTCGGCCATCACCTCGTCGAGGTAGCGGACGCGCGCCGCGGTGTCGGCGGCGGCACCCCCGTCCGGCACGGGCGCGTCGGGCGTCAGGGACGACGGGGTCGGGGACGAGGTCGGCACAGGGCGACTATAGCCAGGGGTCCCGCGGGCCCCTGTGAGCCTCCCCGGCCCCCTCCCGGCGCTCGGTAGGCTGACGCCACGCGGGCGTGGCGGAATCGGCAGACGCGCCGGGTTTAGGTCCCGGTCCCTTCGGGGGTGGAGGTTCGAATCCTCTCGCCCGCACCGAGTACCCCGTTCAGGCGCCGACCCGACGCGCTGGCACGGACCACCCGGCGGGTGTTCACTGGGGCCATGCCGTTGCACGGGGAGTACGAGCCGAGTTCGCAGCAGTGGGTACGGGACCAGGTGGAAGCGTACGAGTCGTCCGGCGGGACCGAGGGTACGACGCTCCTGGACACCGGGATGCCCGTCGTCATCGTCACCCACCGTGGCGTGGCATCGGGCAAGCTCCGCAAGACGCCGCTGATGCGGGTCGAACACGACGGCGTCTACGCCCTGGTGGCATCGCAGGGCGGCGCGCCCGCCCACCCCCACTGGTACGCCAATCTTGTGGCCGACCCGCACATCGAGCTGCAGGACGGGTCGGCGCGTCGGGACCGGGTCGTCCGCCAGCTCGAGGGCGACGAGCGCGCACGGTGGTGGGAGCGGGCCGTCGCCGCCTACCCGCCCTACGCCGACTACCAGGAGCGCACCGACCGGGTCATCCCCGTCCTCGTGGCCGAGCTCACCGGCGACTGAGCACCGGCACCGGCACCTGCACCTGCACCGGCATGGGTCGGGGACGGGCCCAGTCGCGTACGGGCGTGCGCCGGGGCCGGCGCACGATCAGCCGGCCGGTCGACCAGGCGGGCCCCGCCCCGGTCAGCCGGGCTTCCGGGCGAGCAGCGCCAGGAGATAGCAGGAATCGGCATCGTGGAACACGCCGTAGTTGGCGGCGCACGCGGCCGGGTCGAACCGTCCCTCGTCGACCGCCGGCCCGCCCCAATTGAGGCCGCGTTCGGACACCACCTCGAGGCCGGCCCCCTCGAGCTTGGCCCGCAGCTGTCCGAGCGTGTACTCGACCTCGTGGTCGGGATCGATGAAGTCGTCCTGCTGGAGCCGGGTGACCCTCCCGTTCGGGGTGTCGAGGGCCAGGTGGCCGCCGGGCCGGAGGATCCGGCGTACGTGGGCGAGCACCACCTCGCCGTCCGCCTCGGAGACGTGCTCGATCGACTGGCCGCTGTAGACGAGGTCGACCGAATCGTCGTCGAGGAACGACAGGTCGACCATCGACCGGTACTCGTAGGTGACGCGGCCCCGCTCCGTCTCCGCTACGAGGAAGCGCTCCGAGTGGTAGAGCGGGTGGCGGTCGTCGGGGGGCAGGTCGACGATCACCAGCTCGTCGAAGTCGTACGGGTAGCCGAGGGCGACCAACGCGCCCCGCTCGTCGGTGGTGTGTCCGCCCCCGAGATCGACGATCCGCCGGGCCCGGGGCAGGCCGACGATGAACTCGCACCGGCTGGCGTGGAGCGAGGTGTGCAGGGCCGAGGCGTGCAGCCGGACGCTGGCGCGGAACTCGGTGGAGCAACGGATCCTGTCGACGAGGTCGTCGTAGGTCATCAGGCGGGCCTCGAGTGCCTCGGTGTACTGCGTCCAGGCACCAGGGTCGGGTTCCCGTCGGAGCAGGACGTTGTAGGCCATCCGCACCGCGTCGTGCGGGACGAGCTGCGTGAACGAGAGCCCGGCCCGATGAGTGGCCTCACGACGGACCCTGCCGTCGACCCGTGCCCACTGGTGGGCGAGCCGTGCGCCCGGTTCGGTCCGGGCACCGTCCGCCGGTCCGTCGCCTGCTGTGCCCACACCGCCTCCTCGCTCCCGGATCGCCCGGTCGTGCGTGCAGCGCAACCTACCAGCGGCAGCCCCCGTCACCCGGTGATCTGCGTCCCGGGTCGGCCCCCGTCGTCGGCCGCCATCGTCGACCCCGGTGTCCGGCGGGGTCAGCCCCCGCCGTCGACCGAGACGACCTGCCCGGTGACGTAGCCGGCGGCCGGCGACACCAGGAACCGGACGACGTCGGCGATGTCCTCGGGGAGGCACACCCTGCCGAAGGGCGACGACGCGTCCAGCGTCGAGATGTCGTCCACCCCCATCATCCCCTTGACGAGTCGGCGGCCCATCTCGGTGTCGACCAGGCCGGGAGCGACGACGTTGGCATGGATCCCGTGGGGCCGCTCCTCCTTCGCCAGGGTCAGCGCCAGGGCCTCGAGCGCCACCTTGGCCATCGAGTAGGGCGCGGACCGGGCCGCCAGGTGCCTGGCGGCCACGGACGAGATGAAGACGAGGTCGCCACGAGGACGCTCGCGCATCGCCGGCAGCAGTGCCCCGCAGAGCTGGAACGCGCTGTACACGTGGGTCCGCATCAGCCGGTCCACCTCGGACAGCGGGGTGTCGGCCACCGTGCTGCCCCGACTGGCGATCCCGGCGTTGCACACCAGCAGGTCGACGGGCCCGAGGTCGCCCAGGACCGCCTCGGCCAGACCGGTTGCGGCGTCGGGGTCGTCGACGGACGCCGCGAACGACGCCCCGCGCCGCCCGAGGTCCTCGATGGCGGCGACGGTGGCCGCGGCGGACTCGGCATCGCGCCGGTAGTTCACGGCCACGTCACACCCGTCGGCGGCGAGTGCGAGGGCGATGGCCCGCCCGATGCCACGCCCGCCCCCGGTCACCAGCGCGGTCCGCCCCGCCAGCGGTGCGTCGGGTGCGGCGGGGTCGGCGGTGCTGCGTTCGCTCACGATGGTGTCCTGTCTTGCGGAGGGGGTGGCTTTCGGCCATGCTTCCCCGGTTCCGCCACAGCGTCAACGTGTGCGGGCCGATGATCGATCGCCGGACAGCGGCGGCCCGGCATCACGACACCCCAGAACCACAGCAGCCCGCTCCACACGGGCTCACGACACTCCAGGAGGACACCATGGGAATGCTCGACGGCAAGGTCGCCATCGTCACCGGCGCAGGACGGGGGATCGGACGCGAGGAGGCCCTCCTGCTCGCCTCCGAGGGCGCCAAGGTCATCGTCAACGACGTCGGCGCGTCCCTCCAGGGCGAGGGTGACGACAAGCACCCGGCCGAAGAGGTCGTGGAACTGATCAAGTCCGGCGGGAGCGATGCGGCCGTCAACTCGTCCGACGTCAGCTCGTGGGAGGGTGCGAAGGCCCTGATCGACCAGGCCGTCGACACCTTCGGCCAGCTCGACATCCTGGTCAACAACGCCGGGATCCTGCGGGACAAGATGTGCTTCAACATGGAGGAGTCGGACTGGGACGACGTCATCCGCGTCCATCTGAAGGGCCACTTCGCCCCCGCCCGGCACGCCGCCGTCTACTGGCGGGGCCGGGCCAAGGCCGGCGAGGACGTCACCGGGCGGATCATCAACACCTCGTCCGAGGCCGGGCTGTTCGGCAACGCCGGCCAGGCCAACTACTCGGCCGCCAAGGCCGGCATCGCCTCGATGACCTGGGTGCTCGCCCGGGAGCTGGGCCGCTACGGCATCACCTGCAACTCGATCTCACCGCGGGCCCGCACCCGGATGACCGAGAACATCTTCGGCGAGATGGCCAAGGCCGACAACGGCTTCGACAAGTTCGACCCGAAGAACGTCGCCCAGCTGGTCACCTTCCTCGCTACCGATGAGGCCGCGGACATCAGCGGACAGAACTTCATCGTCTACGGCGGCGACATCTGGGCCACCGGCGGGTTCCACACCACCGGCGAGATCCACCGCGACACCATGTGGACCCCGGCCGAGCTGGCCGCCGCCAAGGGCGAGTTGTTCAAGGACATCTCGTCCGGCGTGCCCCCGTTCAGCCTGGCCTGAGCAGAGGGCGGGCGCGAGGCGCCCCGCCCGACGACGACGCACGGCACACGGGCCCGGTCAGACGACCGGGCCCGGTCGCGCCGGGGGCCGGCCGAGCACGAGGTCGGCCACGCGGCCCTCGACGCCGGCCACTGTCCCGTCGTAGACGACCTGGCCCTTGCTGAGCACGACGACGTCGTCGGCCAGCACCAGCGCCCGGTCGACGTGCTGCTCGATCAGCAGCAGCGACGTGCCCGAGGTCAGCACCTGCTCGAGTGCCCCGTAGACCTCGTCCACCACTGCCGGGGCGAGGCCGAACGACAGCTCGTCGACCACCAGGAGCTTCTGGTGGAGCACCAGGACCCGGGCCAGCGCCAGCATCCGCTGCTCGCCACCCGACAGCGTGCCGGCTGACTGGCTCCGGCGTTCGCCGAGCCGCGGGAACGCCTCGTAGGCCCGGGCCAGTGCGTCGGGGACCCCCTTGCGGCCCAGTGCCCGACGGAAGGCCAGCGTCAGGTTCTCCTCGACCGAGAGCGACGAGAACACCGAGCGTCCCTCCGTCAGCTGCGACAGCCCGCGGCGGGCGATCTCGTAGGCGGGACGGTCGGTGATGTCCCGGCCGTCGAACCGGACGGACCCCTGCGTCGTAGGGACCAGCCCCGACACCACACGGGCCACCGTGGACTTGCCGGCCCCGTTGGCCCCCACCAGGGCCAGCGCCCGCCCGGTCCGTACCTGCAGCGACACGTCGAACAGCGCCTCGTAGGGCCCGTATGCGGCACTCACCCCGCGCAGCTCCAGCAGCGGGACGGCCTCCGGTCCCGGCACGGCGTCGTCGGTCACGCCGTGATCCCGAGATAGGCGCGACGGACCTCCGGGTCCGCCAGGACCTCGGCCACGCCCCCGGTGGCCAGGACCTTCCCGAAGTTGAGGACGACCATCCGGTCCACGGTGGACTCGACCAGGGCCAGGTCGTGCTCCACCAGGACGACGGCCACACCTGTGCTCCGCCGGGTCTCGTCGAGGATCCGCCCCAGCCGCGCCGTGTCCTCGCCGTCGAGCCCCGACGAGGGCTCGTCCAGCATCAGCAACCGGGGGGTGCCCATCATCGCCCGGCCGAGCTCGACCAGCCGGGCGTGCCCGAGGTCCAGGGTGTCGATCGGCCGGTCGGCCAGGTCGGCGAGGCCGAGCAGCCCGAGCACCTCCTCGACGTGGTGCAGCTCGGCGGGGGTCGGGCCGCCCCGGTGGAGGAAGTCGCGCCAGATCCGAACCGTCCCGCTGGCGGCCTGCTCGGCCACCAGCAGGTGGTCGGCCACCGTCATGCCCTCGAAGAGCTCCATGCGCTGGAAGGTCCGGCCGATCCCGAGGCGGCTGCGCTTCCACACCGGCAGCCTGTCGATGCGCCTGCCGCCGAACACCACGGTCCCCTCGTCGGGCACCTCGAGCCCGAAGAGGCAGTTGAAGAGCGTGGTCTTGCCGGCGCCGTTCGGCCCGACGATCCCGACGGCCTCGCCCGGCCGGATGTCGAGGTCGACGTGGTCGAGCGCCACGATCCCCCCGAACTGCTTGGTGATCCCCGTGGCGAGGAGGAGCGCCCCGGCGTTCGTCACGCCCCCTCCCCCATCGGGGCCACCGGGGCGCCGGCCGCGACCACACCTACCCCCGTGCCCGACGTCGGGGTGGGGCCACCGGTCCGGCCGGACCGGCGACGGGCCAGGGCGTGCTGGGTCCGGGCCCCCAGGTAGTCGAGGAATCCTTCGGGGTGGCGCGTGTAGCTGAGGGTGGCGAGGCCGAACAGGACGGCGACCAGGCCGGCGAAGCGGCTGGGAAGCGTGGTGACCGCCACCTGCAGGGTCGCGTAGACCACCCCGGCGACGACCGCCCCGGCGATCGACCGCAGGCCGACGATGGCGACCACCACCAGGAGCACGGCGGATATCTGGTAGCCGAAATTGTCCGGCGACAGCGAGCCCTCGAGCGACCCGTAGAGCGCCCCGCCGACGCCGGCCAGGCCGGCGGACAGCGCGAGGACCAGCACCCGCAGCCGGTAGACGTCGACGCCCACGGCGTTGGCGGCCAATTCGCTCCCGCGCACGGCGGACAGGTAGCGCCCCATGGTCCCGTCCCCCACCAGCTTCACGACGCCGGCGGCCGCGGCCAGTACTGCCAGCGACAGGAGGAAGAACGGCTTGGCGGCGGCGAAGCTCACCGGCCCGGCCGAGGGGCGGGGCACGGTGACGCCGCCGGCCCCGTTCCCGATCCATGAGTTCGGGAACAGGATGTTGTCGGCCAGGAGGGCGAAGGCCAGGGTGGCGAGGGCCAGCGGCAGGCCGGCCAGGCGCAGGGTCGGGATGGCGACCACGACACCGAGGCCCGC
>JADGOH010000055.1 GCA_017883025.1 Acidimicrobiales bacterium | reverse complement strand
TCTCGACGTTCCAGCCGGCGGACTCGGCCTGGTACCCGTCCACATCGAACGGGCGGTACATCCTCGATACGTCGGCGGCGTCCGGTGCCTGAGGATGGGATAGGTACGGGTACCAGTCGGTTCGGGCGGGGTCCCAGAGGTGCACGTGAGCATCCACGACGCGGGGCGGTCGTTCGGTCATCCGGGAGGCCCACCTCTAGGGTGGCCGGTGGACCCGACGATGTCCCGGAGCCTCCCGTCGAGCCATCCGGGGAGTGCCGGACCCCCGTAGGTGATACTGCCGATCGGTCGGGGGTGGCTGCGCAGCCCGAGCCAGCCGTCGCCGACCACCAGCTCCGCTCCGCCCAGGGCGCCGGCCTCAGGATGGCTGAGCAAGTGGACGACGAGCCCGCCCGACGTCCGGCCAACGAGCTCCTCCGAGGCTTCGAGACCAACCGCGAAGGCCGTGACCCGCCCGTCGGTGGCACCGGCAGCCACGCGTGCGTGCTGGGCCGAGGCCTGGGCACGGCTGCGACCTCCCGAGGAGGTGGCGTCCGTGAGGGTCACGAGCCGCACCGGGCGTGCTGCCCCGGCGGCATAGTCGGCGGTCGCCCGGGCCCATCCCGCATCGATGTGGAGCTGCTCGACGATGTCCCGGTGTTCGGCGAGCACCCGTTCCCAACCCTCCGCCTCAGCGTCCGACGACGGCCGACCGGCGGCCGCGACGACCACGGCGTCGATCGGACCGGTCGCAGCGATGAGGGAGTTCAGCGCCTCGGCCGCGTCGAGGAAGCCGCGAGCGGGCTCGACGTGGTGGCACCGGATGGACCGGGACTCGAGCGCGGCAGCAATCGATGCGGCCAGGAGCGGGCGGTCGGAGACGACGGCACAGGACCGCACCGGCACCGGTGCGACCTCGGGCTCGGTCGGCTCGTCGAAGATCGGTCCGAACCGGGGGTTGCCGCCGCCGGCACTCGCCTGCTGGGCCTCGGCCTCGGCAAACGCGGCAGGGACGACCACGTCGAGCACCCGGGCCAGCGAGGCCACGGGTTCGGTGCGAACCACTTCGATGAGACGGGGCTCGTCGATGACTGCCACCTCCGGTCCGCCGGCGAAGAGCACCTGGCCGGAGCACCATCCGAATCCGTCATCGACGAGGTGGGCGCCGATCGGACCGAGGTCCTCCGGGCTCGCCACCGTGAGAAAGGAGATCCCACCCCCACCCGATCGGCCCTCCTTGCGGGCGCGCTCCAAGGCGGAGGCCATCATCCGGGTCGCGGCAATGGGCGACATGGCATTGACCGTGACGCCCGGCGGCGCCTGCCGACCCAACTGCCACGTGAGCGCGGCGACGGCCCGCTTGGCGCAGCTGTACGCACCGGCATCGGCCTCCCGCCACCCCGAGCCGGATGTGATGCCGAGGATGCGACCGTGCCCGGCGTCCGCCATGAGTGGCAACGCGGCATCGAGCACGTTGAGGTAGCCCGCGAGATGCACGCCCAGCACGGCCAACCAGTCCTGCTCGGAACCTTTCCCGAAGTAGGTCTGCCGGGTGATTCCAGCGACGTTCACCACTGCGTCGAGCCCACCGTGCTCGTCGACGAGTTCAGCGAACAGGCGGCGGACCGCGTCGCCGTCGGTGACCGACACCGACGAGGCCCGAGCCGATCCACCCGCGGCCACGATGCGACCGGCGGTGGACTCTTCGGGCTCCGGGAGCCGCTCGGTCCCGTCGAGGGTCACGAGCGGGTCGACGGTGACGACGAACCAGCCGCCACGGCCGAGTTCGTCGGCGATTCCCGCTCCGATCCCGCCCCCACCGCCGGTGACGACGGCGACCCGTTGCCGTCGGCTCACGGTACTGACGGCCGCACCTCGAGTTCCAGGCCCTCGAGGTTCCCAGCCTCGAGCCACCGCTCGAGCCGTTCCCGGTAGGCGAACCAGTCGCCCAACCCCCGGCCCAAGTTGCCGTTTCGGGGATTCATCTCCTCGGGATGCCCTTCGAAATTGAGTCGCGACGGCGTGCAGGCGGACATGATGGAGCTGGCGTCGACGAAGGAGTCGACGATCTCTTGTGTCCACGAATCCTCGGCTTCGGCGCTGACGTCGAATACGTCGACGCCCTTCTGACCGAGCTGCCCCACGGTGGCCCCGACGAACTCGGCGCCGAGGACGGCCAGCTGCGTGTAGTTGACGGTGACCACCGCCTGCTGCCCCGGGGCGGGCATGACGAACATGTTCGGGAATCCGCGGCTGGTCATCCCGAACAGGCTGGCCGCACCGTCGGCCCACTTCGCGGCCAAGGTGACGCCACCGCGACCGATGATCTCGTGGCCCACGCGCCGGAAGAGCGGGGTGACCTCCGCCTCGAATCCGGTGGCATAGACGATGCAGTCGACGTCGTACTGGTGACCGTCGACGACCGGGCCCCGTTCGGCGATCCGCTCGATCCCACCGGGGCAGTCGACGACCGTGACGGTGGGGCTGTTGAGGGCGGGCAGGTACTCGTCGTGGAAGCAGGGGCGTTTGCACAGGTAGCGGTAGTAGGGCTTCAGGACCTCGGCGGTGGCCAGGTCGGCGACCAGCTCCTCGACGCGGTGTCGGTGCGCCTCCATGACCTGGTAGTCGACCTCCTCGGCGCTGCGCAGGTACTCCTCCGTCGTCATGCCCTCACCACGTGGGACGTTCCGGGTGCGGGCATAGTCGTGCGTCCACCCGTCGTCCACCAGGTCGTTCTCCTCCGGTCGACCCATGATGATGCCCTGGAAGTTGTCCATGCGGGCCCGCTGCCACCCCGGTTCGAGACGGCGGGCGAAGTCGGGATCCGTGGCTCTGTTGCCCCGCTCGCCGATGGCCGACGGCGTGCGCTGGAACACGAAGAGCTCCTTCGCCGCCGCGGCCAGCGGTGGAACGCACTGGATGCCACTCGCCCCGGTGCCCATGAGGGCGACGGACTTGTCCGCCAGGTTGGTGAGTGGCTCGCCCGGGCCTCCGCCGGTGTAGCCGTAGTCCCATCGGGCCGTGTGGAACGAGTGCCCGGCGAAGTCCTCCATGCCCGGGACGGCAGGCAGTTTCATGAGGTTCAAGATCCCGACGGCCAGGACGTACCACCGGCACGTGACCTCGTCGCCCCGGTCGGTGCCGATCCGCCACCGGCCCGAGTCCTCCTTCCATTCGGCCACCGCCACGCCCGTATGGAAGAGCGCGTCGTCCACCAGGTCGAACCGATCTGCGACCGCCTCGAGGTGGTGCAGTATCTCCTCGCCGTACGCGTACCGGTTCGTGGGAATGAAGTCGAGCTCCTCGAGCATGGGCAGGTAGATGTACGACTCGACGTCACACATCACACCCGGGTAGCGATTCCAGTACCAGGTGCCACCGATCCCGCCCGCTTGGTCGATGATGCGGATCCGCTCGACGCCGGCCTTGCGGAGGCTCGCACCGGCGAGGATCCCCGCAATCCCCCCACCCACGATCACGACTTCAACGGCGTCGGCCACCGGGTCGCGTTCGATGAGCGGTGTAAACGGGTCGGCACGGTACCGGGCGAACTGCTCGTCGGTCCGCAGGTCACGAATGTCGGCGCGATGCGGGACCAGCCGCTTGTCGCGCTCGGCGAGGTACTTGGCGCGGACAACCTGAGGGTTGTAGCCCGCGGCTGTCGAATGTGGCTCGGTCACGCCGAGATACTAGCCCCGAAACGTCGTTCTGCCCCTGCGGATCCAGCCATGTCCGCCACGGCGCGAACGTCCTCCTGTCCAGGGAGAATGCGAGTCTCCCCTCAACAGGTCGACCAGGGTCACCAGGGCGCCGCTCACTCCCCGGAGACCTCCGATGAGCCGGCGAAGTCGGGGGCGCGGCGCTCCTTGAAGGCCGCCATCCCCTCTGCCATCTCCGGCGACACCGTGCCCAGGGCTTGGAAGTGGGACTCTCGGTCCAGCGACACCGGCAGCGACGTCTCGAAGCTGGCGTTCAGCAGCTGCTTCGACAGTCCGAGCGAACGGGTCGGGCCCTGGGCCAGCCGCAACGCCAACTCGTCGGCGGCCGCCGTCAGCTCTTCGGCAGTGTCGAAGCACCGGTAGGCGAGGCCGAGGTCGACGGCCTGCGCCCCGACCACCTCCTCACCCAGAAGCACCATTGCCTTGGCCCGGGGCAGGCCGACCAGTCGCGGCAGCAGGTACGCGCCGCCGGCATCGACGACCAGCCCCCAGCGGGCGAACGACCAGATGAACCGGGTGGCGGCCCGGGTGAGCACGAAGTCACAGGCCAGGGCCAGGTGTGCGCCGGGGCCCACCGCCGTGCCGTTGACGGCGGCCACCGTCGGCTTGTCCAGCTCCCACAGCTCACGGATGAACGTCTGCACACCCTTGCGCAGTGCCTCACTGGTGGAGCGGGGGTCGAATCCGGCCCCGCCGGCGCCGGCCACCGTCGAGGCTCGCAGGTCCATGCCGGAGCAGAACGAGTCACCCGTCCCCGTCACCAACAACGAGCGCACCCGGGCGTCATCGCGGGCGGCACGCACGGAGTCGACGAGGTCGTCCCGCATCTCCACGGTGAGTGCGTTCCTGGCGTCGGGCCGGTCGAGGGTGATGCGGGCGATGCGGTCGTCGCCGACTTCGTAGCGGATCATCCCGGGATGTTATCCGTAGGCCTGGTCCACTAGCTTGCCTGACATGACCTGCTCGCCCACCGACGGACCCCACCCGGTCAGGGCCGGCGCGGACAAGACCTGCTCGCTCGACGAGGCCGTGTCCCACGTCCGGTCCGGCGATGCCCTGCACATCGTGACGAACCACACCCGATGGACGGCGGCGGCCCGCCACCTGGTCCGGCACTGGTGGGGAAAGGACCCGCACTTCACCCTGGTGATGCTCAGCCTGTCCAGTCTGGGGGCCCTGTTCTTCCGGGGGGGCCTGGTGGACAAGGTGATCACTGGCTACTCCGGCGACGTCTTCCCGAGCTTTTCGCCCAACCCCAACTTCTCGGATGCGTACCTGCGGGGCGAGGTCGTGGTCGAGCACTGGTCGTTCCTGACCTTCCTCCAGCGGCTCGAGGCGGCGGCGCGGGGTCTCCCCGCCGTGACCACCGGCTCGCTCGCCGGCTCCTCGATGGCCGACAACCCCGGCTACGCCGAGGTGGACTCGCCGTTCGGACCCGTCGGCCTCCTCGAGGCCTACGCCCCCGACATCACCCTTCTGCACGCCCCGCTGGCCGACCGCCAGGGCAACCTCGCCTTCCAGCCCCCCGGGCTCGAGGGCGTGTGGGGAGCGCTGGCGGCTCGACGCGGGGCGGTCGCCACCGTCGACCGGGTGGTGGACGACATCCGCCCCTGGTCCCACCTGGTCCAGGTCCCCGCCCACCGGGTGCTGGCCGTGGTGGAGACGCCACTCGGGGCGCACCCCGGGGGCCTCTTCGCCCGGGACCTGCCGGTCGAGCCCTACGGCGAGGACCTCGAGTTCTGGTCGGAGGCCCGAGCAGCCAGCCACGGAGATGGGTACGACCGCTGGATCGAGGAGTGGGTGCTCGCTCCCGCCACCCAGGAGGCCTACCTCGAGCGGCTGGGGTCCGACCGAATCGCCGGGCTGCGTCGCCGGGCCGAGCCGGATTCGTGGCAGGACGACGAGGCCGCCCATCCCCCCGATCTGGAGGCCGAGCCGGTCCCCTGGGAGATCGCCGCCGTGCACGGCGCCCGCTACCTGGCCGACCGGGTCGTCGACCTCGGGGCCGACGCCGTCCTGGCCGGTGCCGGCGTGGCCAACCTGGCCGCCTGGCTGGCCGTCGACCTCGCCCACGACCAGGGTTCCGAGGTCGTGCTGGCCGCCGAGCTCGGCCTGTGGGGCTACCGACCCACGCCGGCCGACCCGTTCATCTTCAATCACCGCAGCTTCCCGACCGCCACGATGCTGACCGGTGCCGAGGCCGTGCTCGGCAGCCTGGTGGGCGGGCCCGGCACCACGCTGCTGGCCTGCCTGGGAGCAGCCCAGATCGATCGGCACGGCAACATCAACTCCACCGTCATCGGGGACTCGACGTTCCTAGTGGGCTCCGGCGGCGGCAACGACGTGGCGTCGACGGCCAACGAGGTCGTGGTCATGTCGACCCTCACCCGACGCCGCGCCGTGGCCGATGTGCCCTACGTGACGTCGCCGGGACGCCGCGTCCGGGCGTTCGTCACCGACCTCGCCCTGTTCGAGCGCGATGCCGACGATGAGCTGGCGCTGACGGCGGTGGCACCGGGCCCCGGTTCGGTGGCCGATCGGGTGGCGCACGTGCGGACGCTGTGCCCGTGGGAACTGCACGTCGCCGACCGGGTGACCGAGCTCGATCCGCCCGACCCGGCGCACGTCGAACGGCTGCGGCGGTGGGACCCCGAGGGCCGGTTCCTCCGGCCCGGCGGCTGAGCGGCCTCCTCGGGCCGGCGGTGGGAGTTACCCGGCGAGCGGGTCCAGCCAGCCCGGCGACACCGTGGTCCGGCCGGCCACCACCGAGGACCCGATGAAGTTGCGCTGCGCCTCGACCGTGCCGGCCCCGAAGCACAGGCCCCGGATGTCGCGGTAGGCGCGTTCCACCGGGTACTCATGGCTGTAGCCGTAACCGCCGTGGATCTGCATCGCCTCGTCGCACACCAGCTTGGCGGCCAGGTTGGCCGCCGTCTTGGCCAGCGCCGTCTCCAACGGGGGCGGGGTCCCACCGGGCCCGGCCAGGTGCACCGCCCGGGTGAGCAGCAGGCGGGCCCCCTCGAGTTGCACGGCCATGTCCGACAGCTTCCACCGCAGACCCTGCAGGTCGCCGATGGGGTGCCCTCCGAGCTGGCGCTCGTTCATGTATCGGACCGCGTGCTCGAGCGCCCCCTGGGCGGCACCTACGCACATGGCGGCGTTTCCGCAGCGCTCGTGGTTGAGGTGACCGAGCAGCACCTTGAAGGCGGCGGTCGTGGTCGGTTCCCCCGCCACCAGGATGTCGTCCTCGGTCACCACCACCCCGTCGAAGGCCACCTCCGCCTCGGTGGCGGCGTGGATCCCCATCCCCCAGTGCCGGCCGGTCAGCGCCACCCCGTCGCGGTCCATCGGCACCACGACGGCGCCGATCCCCTTGGCCCCCTCGCCGTCGGGCCAGCGGCACCACACCAGGATCCCCTCCGCCAGGTGGCCGAGAGTCGAGTAATTCTTGTAGCCCGAGAGGCGCCACCGCCCCGGGCCGTCGGCGACCAGCGCACTCCGCATGTCCTGCACGGCGGAGCCGGCGTCGGGCTCGGTGATGCCGATACTGACGATGGCCTCTCCGTCGGCCACCCTCGGTAGCCACCGGTCCTTCAGCGCCGCGCCCCCGAGGTGCTCGATCCCTCGGGACGGCCCGTTGAAGGCCAGCTGGCAGCAGATCGCCGTCGACACGTCCTGGCGGGCCACCTCCTCCAGCACGATGGCCGCCTCGACGTCACCCAGGCCCAGCCCGCCCCAGTCCTCGCCGATCGTGACGCGGAACAGGTCCGCGGCCGCCAATGCGGCCACGGCGTCCTTCGACAGCTCGCCCGTCAGGTCGGCGTCGCGGGCGGGCGGCGCAACGGCCCGCTGCGCCACGTCACGGGCAAGGGCCCGCAGCGCCTGCTGGTCCTCCGACTCGGCAAACGGATCTGTGCCTCGGGAGGTGGCCACGGCAAACCGGCTTTCTGACTGGGCGGTACGGACGACGGCGTGCCCGGAACCGGACCCGGCCGGCCCGAAGGCGTTGCCATAGTATTCCGGAGCTGGCGGCGCCCAACTCCCCGTCGGGGAACGGCGTCGGTGGATCATCGAGCCGAGGAGTCGCATGCTGCTGGAGAATCGAGTGGCGGTTGTCACCGGGGCGGGCCGGGGGATCGGGCGGGAGTTCGCCCTCGAACTTGCCGCCCAGGGCGCCGCCGTCGTCGTCAACGACCTCGGGGTCAGCCTCCGGGGCGACACCGAGGAGGAGGACCCGGCCGCGTCGGTGTGCCGCGAGATCGAGGCCGGCGGTGGGCGGGCGGTCCCGTCGCACGAGTCGGTCACCGAATTCGCGGCCGCCGAGCGGATCATCGCCACCGCGGTGGACACGTTCGGCCGGATCGACATCCTGGTCAACAATGCCGGCATCGTCCGGGACCGGACCCTGGTCAAGATGGAGGAGTCGGACTTCGACGCCGTCATCGCCACCCACCTGAAGGGTGCGTTCAACTGCACACGCCACGCCGCGCCGGAGATGAAGGACGCCGGGTACGGCCGCATCGTCAACGTCACCTCCTCGGCCGGACTACGCGGCAATTTCGGGCAGACGAACTACGGCGCCGCCAAGGCCGGCATCATGGGGATGACGTTCGTCTGGGCGCTCGAGCTGGCGAAGTCGGGCATCACCGTCAACGCCATCGCCCCTGCCGGAGCCACCCGGATGACGGCGGCCCTCGCCGGGGACGACGGGGAAGTCGATCCCCGCCTCGACCCGGCCATGAACGCGCCCCTGGTCGCCTTCCTCGCCTCGGACCGGGCCGGCCACGTCAACGGCCAGCTCTTCGGGAGGACCGACTTCAGCTACTCGTTGTTCCAGCACCCCAAGCAGATCGCGTGGATGCACAGGGACGGCGGCTGGGACGGCGACTCGGTGGCCGAGCAGTTCGACGGCATGCTCGGCCAGCACCTGCAGACCGTGGGCATGGTCATGCCCTCCGGCCTGTCCCAGGACTCGGCCCGGAAGTGACCGTACCGGTCCGGTAGCGTTGGTCCGATGGTCGCCGACCGCACCGGTCCCTCCGGCGACCCATCGGTGGGGACGGACGCCGAGGCGCCCCTCGACACGGTGGCCCGGCTGCTCGAGCGGCGGTCGGGGGACGACGGCCCGGCTCTGCGCTTCGAAGGAGACACGTGGTCGTGGGCCCAGGTCGTGGCCGAGGCCCGGGCCCGGGCCGGCATGCTCCACCGGTTCCGGCTCGACGGCCGGGTGCACGTCGGGGTGCTGCTCGACAACACGGCCGACTACGTCTTCCTCCTGGCCGGGGCGGCCCTGGCCGGGGCCGTGGTGGCCGGGCTGAACCCGACCCGTCGCGGCGAGGAGTTGGCCCGCGATGTCCGGGCGACCGACTGCGCCCTGCTGATCACCGACTCGGACCACCGGGGACTGCTCGACGGGCTCGACCTGGGCATGACCGCCGACCGGGTCCTCGACACCGATTCGCGCGGCTTCCGCGCACTGGTGACCGAGGGTGCCCGGGTCGCCGTCGGGGCCCGACCGCCGGCACCGGCGCCCGACGACCTCTACCTCCTGGTGTTCACCTCGGGATCGACCGGGACGCCCAAGGCGGTGCTGATGTCCCAGGGTCGCGCCGCGCGGGCCGCACTGCGCATGCCCTTCCGGCCGGACGACGTCCTGTACTCGGCCATGCCGCTCTTCCACGGGAACGCGCTGTCCTCGTCCCTCTTTCCGTGGATGGCCAGCGGGGCGACGCTCGTGCTGCGTCGCAGGTTCTCGGCCTCGGGGTTCCTCCCCGACGTGCGCGAGCACGGCGCAACGTTCATGAACACCGTCGGTCGGGCCGTGGCCCACATCCTGGCCACCGAGCCGACCGACCACGACCGCGCCCACCGGCTCGCCTACGTCCTCGGGCCCGAGACCTCCGCCCCCGACAAGGCCGAGTTCACCCGCCGTTTCGGCGTCCCGGTCTTCGAGGGCTACGGGTCGAGCGAGGGGGCGATCGTGCTGCACCCGGTCGGCGACGGGCGGCCAGGCGCCCTCGGCCGTCTGCCCAAGGGGGCCGAGGCCAAGGTCGTCGACCCCGCCACGGGCGAGGAGCGGGAGGTCGCCGTCCTCGATGCCCACGGACGGCTCACCAACCCCGAGGCCGCCATCGGAGAGCTGATCGGACGGTCGCCGCACTCGGCGTTCGAGGGCTACTACAAGAACCCCGAGGCCGAGGCCGAGCGCCTCCGCGACGGCTGGTACTGGTCGGGTGACCTGGCCTACCGCGACCCCGACGGCATCTTCTACTTCGCCGGGCGCTCGGGCGACTGGCTCCGGGTCGACAGTGAGAACTTCACGGCAGCCCCGGTCGAGCGGGTCCTCGGGCGCTTCCCCGGTCAGCGGGGGGTCGCCGTGTACGCCGTGCCCGACAGCCGCACGGGTGACCAGGTCATGGCCGCAATCGAAGTCGACGACCCCGACCGGTTCGACCCGGTGGCCTTCGCCGCGTTCCTCGACGACGAGCCCGACCTCGGCACCAAGTGGGCGCCGCGGTACTTGAGGATCGTGGCGGCCCTGCCCGTGACCGGGACCGACAAGGTGGACAAGGCCCCGTTGCGCGCCGTCCAGTGGTCGGCGACCGACCCCTACTGGGTGCGCAGGGACCGGTCGTCGGCGTACACCCGGATGACTCCCGGTGACGTGGACGCGCTGCGGGCCGAGTTCGCCGCCAACGGGCGGGAGGGACTGCTGGCCGAGTGACGGTCCGTCAGCCGCCCAGGACCACCGGGAGCGTCCGGGCCCCGTTCACCAGCGTCGAGCTCGTATAGGTCGGCTCGCCGGCCAGCCGGAAGCGGGGGTGGCGGGCCAGCAGCTCCTCGAAGAACACACGGGCCTCCAGCCGGGCCAGGCTCGACCCCAGGCAGACGTGCTCGCCGAACCCGAAGGCCAGGTGCGGCGCCGCGGTCCGACGCCGGACGTCGAAGCACCCGGCATCGGGACCGAAGACGGCCTCGTCGCGGTTGGCGGAGGCGTACAGCATGACCAGGAACGTCCCGGCCGGGACGCGCGTCCCGGCGACCTCCACGTCCACCACGGCCGTGCGGCCGAAGGCCTGGATCGGTGTGACCCACCGGAGCATCTCGTCGACCGCCGGTGCCAGGGCGGACGGGTCCTCGGTCAACGCTTCCCGCTGTTCGGGATGGCGGGCCAGCGCCTCGGCGCCGCCTGACAGCAGCGTCCGGGTCGTCTCGTTGCCGGCCACCAGCAGGGTCAGGAGGAACCCGGTGACCTCACCCTCGTCGAGCAGCCGGTCGCCGACCGGCGTGGTGGCCAGCACGCCCGCCAGTCCGTCCCCGGCGGACGCGGACGAGCGCGCACGGTCGGTGAGGAACCCCAGCAGCTCACCCATCGGGGCAGCCGGCGCGTCGGAGATCCCGTCGGCCGATTCGATGATGGCATCGGACCACTGTCGCAGCCGGTCGCAGCCGGACCCGTCCACACCGAGCAGCTCCGCGATCACGGCGATGGGAATGGGTGCGGCCAGCGCGCCGACCAGGTCGACGGGTTCGTCAGCGGGTACGGCATCCAGCGCGTCGCGGACCACCTCCCGAATGCGATCCTCGAGGAGCGCCACCGACCGGGGGGTGAACATCCGGTTCACCACCGAGCGGTAGGCGGCGTGGAGCGGCGGGTCGAGGTGGAGGATGGAAAAGGCGCCCAGGCCGCCGCTGTCGGCGTCCCGAAGCGGGTCGTTGATCAGCACGCCCCGTCCGGACACGAACCGCTCCGGGTCGCGACTGACGTCCCGGACGTCCTCGTACCGGCTGAGCGCCACCATGCCGTCGCCCGTCGGGTACACCGGCGCGTTCCGGCGCAGCCAGGCCAGGACGTCGTGGTAGTCGGGTCGGAGGTAGAACCCAGGGGTCCCCAGCCTGATGTCCGGCCCGCCCCCGTCCCCCCACTCCCCCGTCCCGACCACGGTCCACCTCCCCGGTGACCCGCCAGGTTAGCCAGACGCTCCACGGCCGGCCCCGTCCCCGTCCCAGGCTCCGGCTCCGGCCCCGCCCCCCGGCTCCGACCGTGCCGGTCCGGTGTCCCCGCCGATCGGGTGGTTTACAATCCGCCCCCAATGGAGCCCGCACCCGTGTCGCCCGCACCCCACCTCGGCGCCCATGCCGCCGACCACCCGGAGCGCCCTGCCGTGGTGATGGCAGGATCGGGCGACGTCACCACGTACGGCGAGCTCGACGAGCGCTCGAACCGGCTGGCCCATGCCTTCCGCACGGCGGGATTACTGCCCGGCGACCACATCGCCCTGATGATGGCCAACGGCTCCCCGTTCCTGGAGGCGGCGTGGGCAGCACAGCGGGCCGGCCTCTACTACACCGCGCTCAACGCCCACCTCCGACGAGAGGAGGCCCAGTACATCCTGGACGACTGCGGTGCCCGCGCCCTGGTGATCACGTCCGGCCTGGCCGAGGTGGCCGCCTCGCTGGACCTGGGCGCCGTCCCGCTGCGCATCGCCGCCGGTGGTGACGTCCCCGGGTTCACGTCCTTCGAGGAGGCGCTCCAGACGGGCCTCCCCACCGCCCTCGACGACGAGGGCGAGGGCCGGGAGATGCTCTACTCCTCGGGCACCACCGGGGTGCCGAAGGGCGTGCGCAAACCGCTCGGCATCACCATTCCCGGGGACCCCCGGGCCCCCTCGGTAGTCATCGCCCTGGGCATCGGCGCCATGGGGGTCTCCAGGTCGACCGTCTACCTGTCGCCTGCGCCGCTCTACCACTCGGCGCCGCTGGTCTACACCATGGCCATGCACCGGCTCGGGGCCACCGCCGTCGTCATGGAGTCCTTCGACGCCGCCGGGTGCCTCCAGGCGATCGAGCGTTACCGGGTGACCCACGCCCAATTCGTGCCCACCATGTTCAACCGCATGCTCCGCCTGCCCGAGGAGCAGCGCCTCGGGTACGACGTGTCCAGCCTCCGCTACGTCGTCCACGCCGCCGCTCCGTGCCCGGTGCCGGTCAAGCACCGGATGCTCGAGTGGTGGGGGCCGATCATCTACGAGTACTACGCCGGCACCGAGGACCTCGGGTCGTCCTTCATCACCCCGGGCGAGTGGCTCGAGCACCCCGGATCGGTCGGGCGTCCGCGCGACGAGCTGCACATCGTCGGCGAGGACGGCGAGGAGTTGCCCGCCGGCGAGGCGGGCAGGATCTACTTCGCGGGCGGCCACGAATTCGAGTACCACAACGACCCCGACAAGACGATATCGGTCCGCGACCGTCACGGATGGCGGACGCTCGGCGACGTCGGCTACCTGGACGAGGACGGCTACCTGTACCTGACCGACCGGTCCGCCGACATGATCGTCTCGGGTGGGGTGAACATCTACCCGAGGGAAGCCGAGCACGTGCTGCTGGCCCACCCCGCCGTCCTGGACGCCGCCGTGTTCGGGATCCCCGACGAGGAGATGGGCGAGTCGGTCAAGGGAGTCGTCCAGCTGGCCGACCAGGTCAGTGAGGCCGACCTGCTCGACTGGTGCCGCCAGCACCTGGCCGGCTACAAGACCCCGCGATCCATCGACACCGTGGACTCGCTGCCGCGGGACCCGAGCGGCAAGTTGTTCAAGCGGCTCCTAAAGGAGCCGTACTGGAAGGGCCACGCCTCCCGCATCGTCTGACCGGTCGAACGCCACCGCCCCACGGTGATCCTCAGGCCCACCCCTGCGCCGGGCAGTCGGCCGTGCACCGCACCGCCGCCGGAGCCGTAGCGGCGGATACGTTTGCACCCATGGACCCGACCACGGCACTGCTCACCGGCCGGGTGGCCGTCGTCACCGGCGGCGGTGCCGGCATCGGCCGCGGCATCGCCCGCGGACTGGCCGCGTTCGGCGCATCGGTCGCCGTGTGGGAGAGAGACCCGGTCACGGCCGCCTCGGCTGCCGTCGAAGTCGGTGGGCTCGGACTGACGGTTGACGTGCGCGAGTCCGGCGAGGTCGACGACGCCCTGGCCCGTACGCTCGACGGGCTGGGCGCCGTGGACATCCTCGTCAACAATGCCGGTGGCGTGTTCCGATCGGACCTGCTGGACACCACGGTGAACGGCTGGGACGCGCTGCATCGGGCAAACCTGAGCAGCGCGCTGCTGTGCACCCAGCGGGTCGCCCGGGCGATGGTGGCCCGCGGCTCGGGGGGCAGCATCGTCAACGTCACGTCGATCGAAGGTGTCCGGGCGGCGCCCGGCTACGCGGCCTACGCGGCCGCCAAGGCCGGCGTGATCAGCCTCACTCGGACAGCTGCCCTGGAACTGGCACCCCACGGCATCCGGGTGAACGCGCTGGCCCCGGACATCACCTGGACCGAGGGGATGGTCGCCGTGGCCCCGGACGGCGCCGAGGTCCAGTTCGGGCGGATCGTCCCGATGGGCCGCGCCGGCCACGTGGACGAGATGGCCGGCGCCGCCGTCTTCCTGGCCGGCGGGCTGTCGAGCTACGTGACCGGTCAGACGCTCCACGTGGACGGCGGGACCGAGGCCGCCGGCGGGTGGTACCACAGCCCCGACGGCAGCGGCTACGTGCTCGGCCCCCCGCCCGGGACCGCCGATGTCACTCCAGGAGGCTGAACCCTCCTCGACCGGCCCGGGCCAGCTCGTAGCAGAGGGTGTCGTAGGGCTCGACGATGCCGTAGGCAGTCTCGCCCTCGCTGACGAACCGGGCGTGGTGCTGGTCGAGCCCGCAGATCCGGGCCCGGACCGCCGGGTCGGTCACGTCGTAGGTCTCCCCGGTCACCACCCCGTCGCCGACCTCCATGCCCTGCCACAGGTCGCCGTCGGGCGTCCCCCCGTTGGGGCCGCCGTACATGGCGCACCGCAGGAACGCGATCTGGTGGCCGAGCCGCTCGAACGCGGCCGTGCGCACGCGCCCGTCATCGAACTCGTAGTCCACCTCGCCCGACGTCAGGAGGTGGGTCTCGGGCTCGAAGCGCAGCCGGTAGCGCCGGTCCCGCAGGGTCCCCGCACCCCGCCGGGGATCCCCGAGGTTGTAGAGCACGTGATCGCCCCAGATGCCGTAGTCGGCGAACTCGACCCACTCCCCAGAATGGGCGTGCTGATGGCCGCCCCAGTTGGCCCGGCCCCCCACGCCGTCGCGGGTGCCCCAGTGGTGATCCCGGGTCCCGCAGCACCGCGCCGCGGTCACCTCGTGGCGCACGCCGCCCGCCTCCACCCATCCGGACTGGCGGCC
>JADGOH010000054.1 GCA_017883025.1 Acidimicrobiales bacterium | reverse complement strand
GACGATGCGGCCGACCTGCTCGGTCCCGACCTCGGGCGTGTAGTCGTCGACGTACTGCTTCAGCGCAGCGGTGATCTCGTCGGCGTTGATGGTCAACTCAGCCATCGGTTGCATCCCTTCGTGTTGGGGTTCCTGGAATCCGGTAGGCCTCTTCGGAGGCGAGGACGTGCTCCTTCAGCTCGTCGAGCCGGTGGCGGGTGCTCGAGTCCACGAGGAGGTCGCCGACCTGCACGACCACCCCGCCGAGAAGGGACGGCTCGACGGTGACCTGGAGGTCGACCAGGTTGCCGGTGAGGACGGCCAGCGCTTCGCTGAGGTCGTGCTGTTGGACGTCGCCGACCTCGGAGGCCGCCTGGACCCGGGCCACACGCCATCCTCGTGCCCTGGCCGCGTCCTCGACCAGCGCGTCGAGCGTGGCGACGATGTCGCGTGCCCGACCGCCGCGGGCGGCGTACTTGGCCAGGCGGACGGTGGCCGGGAGGGCCTTGCCGTCGAGCAGGGTGCCGATCACGTCCTGGCGGACGACGACCGGCAGGTCACGGTCGCCGAGGGCGTGACGGAGTGCCCGGTCCGCCTCGACGGTCCGGGCGAAGCGGAAGAGCTGGTCCTCGATCTCCTCGAGATCGGTGATGGCGAGGGGCTCGAACACTGCGGCCGCGTAGCCCGACACCCGGTTGCGCGAGCCGAGACGGCCGAGGATGTCCTCGTCGAACGGCTCGACCGCCGTGGCGGGCGGGCGGGACGCCGCCACGTCCAGCCGGCTGGCCATCCAGCGGAACGAGCTGACGACCTCGCCGGCGGGGACGACGGACACGGCCTGGTGGACGAGGCGGACCACTTCGGGACGGGCCTTGCCCGTCAGGAGCGCGTCGAGCACGGCGCGACGCGACGAGACCGGCACCGAACCGTCGTTGACGGCGAGGAGGAGCGCGTTGTTGCCCTCGACCAGGTCGGCCACGGCGTGCAGCTCCACTCCGGCATCGGCCAGACCGCCGCCGGCGGCAAGCGACTCCTCCATCGCGGCCAGGTAGCCCTGGAGGGCAGGATTCACCGGGCGCCCCCGGCGCCGGCAGCGGCGCCCGAGCTCTCGGCCCGCACTGCGGCGATGGCCTCGTCGATGAGATCCTGGTGGTCGGAGGCCTTGATCTCGCGGCCGATGACCCGCTCGGCGGCCACGAGGACGATCTCGCCCACCCGGGCGGTCACCTGCTCGACGGCGGCCTGGCGGGCCACGACGACCTCGGCCTCGGCCGAGGCGACGATCCGGTCGTGGACGGCCTGGCCGTCGGCGGTGGCGCTGCCGACGATCTGGTCGGCCGTGGTCTGGGCCTGCGACACGATGTCCCGTGCCTGGGTCCGGGCCTGCTCGAGGACGGACCGACGCTCGGCGTCGGCCTCCTCGGCGTCGGCCTTGGCCTTGTCGGCGGCCTCGAGTTCCCCGCGGATCTGCTCCTGGCGTTCGGTGAGCGCCTTGTTCAGCGGCGGGAGCACGAACTTGCTGATCACGGTCAGCACGAGGATGAACGCGATCAGGACCACGATGAACGTCCCGTTCGGGACGAGGAAGTTACTGGCGATTGGCATGCTCGTCATCCTTGGTCAGTCGGTCGATGGTGCCCCCGATGGCTGCGCCCGCGCGGCTCGGTGCCGGCGGTCTCCCCTCGGGGGCAGAGGTCACTTGCCCAGCGAGAAGATGAAGAGGGCGGCGAAGACCAGGTTGATGAAGTACGCCGCCTCGCAGAGGCCGACGGTGAGGAACATCAACGTGGTCAGGCGGCCCTGGGCCTCGGGGTTGCGGGCCACGCCGGCGATCGTCTGGCTGCCGGCCAGGCCGTCACCGATGGACGCGCCGACGGCACCGCCGCCGAGCGCGAGGCCGGCGCCGACGAGGCCGCCGGCGGTCTTGATTGCGCTGACCAGGTTCGCATCTGCCATGGGAACTGCTCCTTGTTGTTAGTTGAGGTTTGGTGAGTATCGGTGACTGCGGGTGCTTCCGTGCCGGCGACCGGCGTCAGTGGGCCTCGTCCTGGGCCATTGCGGTATCGAAGTAGAGGATCGTGAGGAGGGCGAAGATGAAGGCCTGGATGGCGCCGATGGCCATGTCGAAGGTCTTCCACAGCAGGGTGAAGGGCACAGACAGGATGCCGCCGATCGGGACCGGGCCGAGCTTCCAGATGACGAGGGCGGCCAGCAGCGACAGCATCAGGCCGCCGGCGAAGAGGTTGCCGAAGAGACGGAGGGTGAGGGTGACCGGCTTGACCAACTCCTCGATCACGTTCATGAACATGTTGACCGGGAACAGCTTGGGCGAGAAGGGCTGCGACACGTAGTGCTTGAAGTAGCCCCCGGTGCCGCGGTTCTTGATGGCGGCCCGGTGGACCATGACGATGACGTAGAGGGCCATGGCCAGCGGCAGGTTGATGTCACTGGTGGGCGCGGGCAGCCAGTCCAACTTGGAGCCGATCCCGAGCACCTCGAAGAGGTTGCAGGTGAAGATGAAGACGAAGAGCGTGATGGCGAGCGGGACGACCTTGGCGCCGCGCGGGCCGATCGAGTCGTCGACCTGGGTCTGCACGGCGCCGACGGCCATCTCCCACAGGAGCTGGAACTTGCCCGGGACCCCGCTGGTGGCCTTCGACCGCAGGATCAGGCCGAGAGTGATCACGATGATCCCGGCGATCAGGGTCGCCCAGACGATGTCCACGTTGATGGTGAGCCCGAAGACGTGGCGTTGGACGTGGTCCCCGACCGAGATGTCGATGCCCACCAGGGGGCTGAGCAGGCTTCCGGATCCCATGCGGTCAGGCACCTCCACGGTTGTCGTCGCGGGCATCGCCGGCGGCGGGCGAGACGTCGACCACGTTGCTGTCGACGATGCCGCCCTCGGCGACGCGGCCGGCCACCACGTTGCTGTCGACGACGGGACCGTCGATCAGCTCCTCGTGCTCGGGAGCGGGGCCGGCCTTGGCCATCGAGCGGGCCACGTTGAAGATCAGGAGGAACTGGAAGACCGCCAACCCGCCCAGCACGCCGAAGCCGAGCCCCTTGTTGACGAAGGTGAGCCCGAGGGCGATGACGGTGACGATCCCCAGGCGGCCGAGCGTGTTGGCGGCCAGCGGGCGCTTGGGGTTCTCCGTCCCGGTGGCGGCCACCTTGTCGACGGACACGCCGACCAGCCGGTAGTTGACGGTGCCGAGGGCGAGGCCGATGCAGGCACCCACTCCGACCCACAGGTAGCCGAACGAGAATGCGGCAACCAGTGCGGCCACGCCCACGATGAGGGCGGCGGCCACGGTCCGACGCGACACCTCGGGGATGTCGGGGAGATCGAAGTGGGCGAACACGGCTAGGCCCGACGCCCCGGTGCGGTGCTCACAGGTACTTGCGGACCGTGGCCACGGCCATCAGCACCGCCATGACGATGCCCAGCGTCAGGCCCACCAGTAGCCCCCAGGGCGACCAGTGCAGCCACCGGTCGACCAGCACCCCGGCTCCCACCAGGATCGCGAAGGACAGCCCGATCGACAGTCCGAGGCCGAGGAAGGCAGTCGCTCCCGGAGTCAGACCCCGGTCCCCGACCGAGGCGTGCTCCGGATCCGGCGTCGGGTCGTCCGCACCGGTTCCAGGGTCGTGCATGTCCGGTCCGGGCCGCGTCAGAGGATGTGGGGTCGTAGGGCGTCACGAGAGGGTTCCGGGGTCACGCAGCGGACGGGCAGGATGTCGTCCGGAAGGGGGTGGCGAGCGACTGCGCGCCCACGGCGCGGCGCACCAGGGCGAACCCCTCGCCAGGGGTGGAAGGCCGGTAATTCACGTGGCGCATCATCGCACTTTTCGCCTTCCCGCGGCAAAACGCAGGAAACATGCTGTTCACAGGTCGGAAACCGTGGCGGCCGGTGCGACCGCATGTGCCCCTCCAGGGGCGTCCTGCCCATCCGCGGGGACGACGGGGGCCCCGACGTCGGCCATCGACGCCGCGGCCCCTCCGTCAGCCCCGTCGATCGCCTCGTCGGCGTCGTCCGCCTCGGCCTGGCGTCGGATGGACGGGTGGAACAGCGTGTAGAGGATCACCACGAGGGCCAGCGCACCGAACGGGATCACCGCGTTCACGCTCGAGATGTAGAGGGGGAACAGCACGAACCCGGACAGGAGCACGGTCCACGCCCAGAGGATCAGGACGCTTCGGCGGTGGCCGTGGCCCAGGCGCAGCAGGCGGTGGTGGAGGTGGTTCTTGTCCGGCGTGGAGAACCCGGTCCGGTTCGCCGTCCGGCGGATGAACGCGAAGGCCATGTCGACGATCGGCACCCCCAGGATGAAGAACGGGATGAAGAGGGGGGCGAAGAAGAAGTACGTCTGGCCGCTGCGCGCCGCCTCCCCACCGACCGTGCCGGCCGACCGCCCGCCGATCAGCATGGTGGAGGCCGCCATCAGCAGGCCGAGCAGCAGTGCGCCGCCGTCGCCCATGAAGATCTTTGCGGGGTGGAAGTTGTGCGGGAGGAAGCCGAGGCAGATCCCGCAGGTCACCACCGCGATCAGCGGGCCGATGTTGTCCACCGGCAGGTTCCCGAGGTGCTGGAGGTGGAGGCCGTAGACGGCGAGCGCCCCCGAGGCGATGGCGACGACACCGGCCGCCAGCCCGTCGAGGCCGTCGATGAGGTTCACGGCGTTGGTGATGGCGATGACCCACAGCGCGGTCAGCAGCGGCGTCCACTCGGGCGACAGGAGGAGGAACCCGGCAGCCGGGATCTTGAACTGGAACCAGGTCACGCCCATGAAGTAGAGGACCGTGGCCGCCAGTACCTCGCCAGCCACCTTGGCCGGGGCCGACATGTCCCGGAAGTCGTCGATGAGCCCGACGCCGAAGATGACCGCCGCTCCCAGGAGCAGGCCGAGCGGTTCCGACGTCCCGCGGAACAGCGGTGCCAGGGCCGGGACCGAGGCCGCCGCGGCCCAGGCCACGAGCATTCCGAGGAACATGGCCACGCCCCCCGACTGGGGAGTCACCCGCTGGTGGACCTTGCGGGCGTCGGGCTGGGCGACGTAGCCGATACGCACCGCGATCCGCCGGGCCGGGAAGGTCAGGACCCAGGTGCTGACGGCGGCGACCACCAGCAGGACTGCGTACCAATTGAGCGGGACGGTCGAGCTCACGGGGTCATCCCGGGCGGCACGCCCGGCTCCCGGTCACGCCCCCGCTCCCGGTCACGCCCCGTCCAGGTCCGGGTACGGCGGGAACGCCAGGCAGAGCTCGCGGATCTCGGCCCGGACGGCGGCCACGGCGGCGTCGTCGGACCGCTCGCGCAGCGTCCGCCCGATGAGCGCGCCGATGCGGGCCATCTCGGCCTCGCCCATCCCGGTGGTCGTCTGGGCCGCCGACCCGAGGCGCAGGCCCGAGGTGACGAACGGGGACCGGGGGTCGTCGGGGATCGTGTTGCGGTTGCAGGTGATGCCGGCCCGGTCCAGGACCTCCTGGGCCTCCTTGCCGGTGAGTTCGGCGTCGAACGTACGCAGGTCGCACAGGACCTGGTGGTTCTCCGTGCCGCCCGACACCAGGCGGATGCCCTCGGCGGCCACGGCGTAGGCCAGGGCCCTGGCGTTCGCCACCACCTGGGCGGCGTAGGAGCGGAACTCGGGACGGGCGGCCTCGGCGAAGGCCACGGCCTTTCCGGCGATCACGTTCTCGAGCGGGCCGCCCTGGAGGCCGGGGAAGATGGCACTGTCGATGGCCTTGGCCAGTTCGGCCGAGCACAGGATGGCGCCGCCCCGCGGCCCGCGCAACGTCTTGTGGGTGGTGAAGGTCACCACGTCGGCCACCCCGACCGGCGACGGGTGGGCGCCGCCGGCGATGAGACCCGCGGGGTGGGCTGCGTCGAACATGAACCGGGCCCCGACCGAGTCGGCAATCTCCCGGAACGGCAACGGGTCGATGATCCGGGCGTAGGCCGTGGAGCCGGCCACGATGAGTGCCGGCCGGTGGGTGCGGGCCAGGTCGGACACCTGGTCGAAGTCGATGAGCTCGCCCGGCTTGTCCGGGTCGTCGGTCGCCGGCGACACCCCGTAGGACACGAAATTCCACACCTTCGAGGTGATGCTGGCCGGCGAGCCGTGCGTCAGGTGGCCGCCGTGGTCGAGGCGCATGGCGAGCACGGTGTCGCCCGGCTTCAGGAGTGCCTGATAGGCGGCCAGGTTGGCGTTGGAGCCGGCGTGGGGCTGCACGTTGGCGTGCTCGCCCCCGAACAGCGCCGTCAAGCGGTCGCGCGCCAGGTCCTCCACCTCGTCGATGACCTGGTTGCCGCCGTAGTAGCGGCGTCCGGGGTAGCCCTCGGCGTACTTGTTGGTGAGCACGGACCCGGTGGCCGCCAGCACGGCGGTCGACGTGAAGTTCTCCGACGCGATGAGCTGGACGGTCGTGGACTGGCGCTCGGCCTCGGCGCCGAGCAGCGCCCGGACCTCGGGATCGCCGGTGAGCCATTCGTCGAAGGGCGAGGCGTGGGTGTGGCTGCTCATGGGCTCGGGTGCTGCCTTTCGGTCGCGGCGGGCGCCGTCTGCGCCGGGCCGTCGGTCATGTCCGGGACGCCGGGACGGCGCCGAGGCCGGCGTCGTAGCCGGCGATCTGGTCGATACGGCGCTGGTGGCGGCCGCCCGCGAACTCGGTGGAGAAGAAGGCGTCGACGGCGTCGACGGCCTCGGCCGGTCCGGTGGTCCGTGCGCCCAGGCACACCACGTTGGCGTCGTTGTGGCTCCTCGCCAGTGCCCCGGTGGTCGAGTCGTGGACGACGGCGGCCCGGATGCCGGGAACCTTGTTGGCGGCAATGCCGATTCCGATGCCGGTGCCGCAGACGCACACGCCCCGCTCGGCACGACCCTCGGCGACGGTCACGGCGACTGCGTGGCCGTAGAGCGGGTAGTCCACGGACACGTCCGCGGCGTCCGTGCCCAGGTCGAGGATCTCGTGCCCGGCGGAAGCCAGGTGATCGGCCAGCAGCGACTTCAGGGCATACCCCGCGTGGTCCGAACCGATGGCAATGCGCATGGACCGAGTGTACCGAGTGCGCGGGACGGGAAACGGCCCGCTCCGTGCCGCCGATAGGCTGGCGGGCCGATGACCATCGATCCCTCCACGCCGGTGGTCGTGGGCGTCGGCCAGGTGACCAACCGCCCCCACTCCGAGTGGGACGGCTCGCTGGCCGACCGCCCCGAGCCGCTCGGCCTCATGCTGGACGCGGTGGCGGCGGCCGTCGAGGACTGCGACGGCGCCGGGGCGGGCGGGGCGGCCCCTGCCGGACGGGCCCTGCTGGCCCGGACTGCGTCGCTACGGGTGGCCAACCCCCTGAGCTGGCATTACGTCGATCCGGGTGCACTGCTGGCCGAGGAACTCGGGATCGAGCCCGCTCAGATCCTGGTCACGACGACCGGGGGCAACAACCCGCAGTCACTGGTCAACGCCACCGCGCTCGCCATCGGCCGGGGCGAGCTCGACGTCGCCGTACTGGCCGGTGCCGACTGCTACTACACGCGGGCCGCCGCCCGCCGACACCCCGACCGCCCGCTGCTGCCGTGGACCGTGCAGCCGACCGACACCGAGCCGCCCACCCCGTTCGGGAGCGACCGCCGGGGCACCACGCGGTCGGAGGAAGAGCGGGGACTCGATCTCCCGATCCACGTGTTCCCGCTGTTCGAGAACGCGCTGCGGGCCGAGGCCGGGCGGACGTTGCCCGAGCACGAGGCCCACATCGGCGGGCTGTGGTCCCGGTTCTCGGGGGTGGCGTCCCACAACCCCTATGCGTGGCTGCAGGAGGCGATGACGACCGAGGACCTCACCACCGTCACCGAGGCGAACCGGATGATCGCGTACCCCTACACGAAGCTCCTGACCGCCAACCTCCAGGTCGACCAGGGCGCGGCGGCCATCCTGTGCTCGGCGGCGGCCGCCGAGGCCGCCGGCGTGCCTCGGGACCGCTGGGTCTTCCCGCTGGCCGGCGCCGACGCCGAGGACCACTGGTTCCTCTCCCACCGGGCCGACTTCCACTCCTCCCCCGCCATCCGCCTGGCCGGGGCCTCGGCGCTCGCCCTGTCCGGGACCGAGGCCGAGGCGGTCGACCACGTGGACCTCTACTCCTGCTTTCCCGCGGCGGTGGAGATCGCCGCCGCCGAGCTGGGCCTCCCCACCGACGACCCCGGGCGCTCCTGCACGGTGACCGGTGGCATGACGTTCGCCGGCGGTCCGGGGAACAACTACGGGACCCACTCGCTCGCCACCATGGTCGGCGTGCTGCGCGAGGAGCCGGGCGCCACCGGTCTGACCACCGGGCTCGGGTGGTACGTGTCCAAGCACAGCATCGGCGTCTACGGGACCTCCCCGAACGCCACCGGTGCCGTCGACCCGGGCCTCCTGCCCGACGGCACCGTCGTGGAGTCGGCCGCCGGGTTCGCCTGGGCGGACCCGCAGGTCGCCGTCGGCGCGTTGCCGCAGTGCTCGCCGGACGCCGACGCCCAGGGCGAGGTGACCGTCGAGACCTATTCGGTCGGGTTCGGCCGGCCCGGCGCTCCCGAGCGCGCCGTGGTGGCGTGCCGGACACTCGGGGGTCGGCGAGCGTGGGCCCACGTCACCGACCCGGACCAGCTGGCCGTGCTGGTGACCGAGGAGGGATGCGGCCGCCTCGGCACCCTGCGGGCCGACGGTGAGGTCGACCTCCGCTAGGAGTCGCCCACTCCCGGCCCACGCGCCACGGGCGCGGACGCGGTCAGGTCGGTGCGGCCCCCGTGGGTTGCGGCGACGACCCGTGGTGGCGGTAGCGGTAGCGGAACGCGCCGTATGCGACGGGGCCGGCCAGCATCGGCAGCCAGTAGGACGCCAGCCGGTAGGCGAGCGTGGCCAGCACCGCCTCGGCACCGTCGAGCCCGGCGAGTGCGAGGAAGCCGGCGAGGCTCGCCTCGACGATCCCGATCCCGCCGGGGGTGATGGGGATGAGGCCGATGACACCGGCCACCGCGTAGGCCAGGAGGATCAGCGAGGGGCGCGGGTGGGCACCCACGGCGCGGACGCAGAACAGCAGGCACAGGTAGTCGAACAGCAGGCGGCCCACCGACAGGAGCGTGGCCTGCCACCACTGTTGGCCGAGCACGGAGCGGATCACGTTGCGCTGCTCGATGAGGCGCTCGGGGACGCCCTCGATCGGCTCCCGGTTCTTCAGCACCCGGTTGCGCACCGACTGGGCGACCCCGCCGGCCCACATCAGCGGGCCGTCGGTGGCCATCACCATCGCCCCGAACCCGGTGAAGAGGACGAACCCGACCACCCCGATCCAGGCGGCATCGGTCAGGCCGGACGACACCGGGGCACCGAACAGCACGACCGGGAGCACGAAGACGGGCAGCGCCAGCAACCCGCCGATGCCCAGGAACGAGAAGGCGGTCAGCCCGCTGACCGACTCGGTCGGGTCCATCCCGGCCGTGCCCAGCATGCGGAACTGGACGGCGGCCCCTGCCGCCGCCCCGCCGGGCACCGTCAGCGAGATCGCGTTGCCGGCCAGCTGTGCCGTGATGACCGCGAACCAGGCCTTGGTGCGCAGGGCGATGCGCTGGAGGGCGAACGTGCAGGCGAAATGGGCACCCTCGGCGATGACGGCGGGGATGAGCCACAGGGGGTTGAGCGTGGCCAGACGCGGCCACGAATGGAGGACGGACAGGATGCTCGGGGCGACGAGGTAGAGGACGATCCCGGTGAAGGCGATGCCGACGGACCGCCGGACGACGGCCTTCCAGCGGATCGGGGCCTGTTGCTGCTCCTCGAACTGGGCCTCGAACGACCGCGGCCCCCCGTCGTCCGGCGGGAGCGGAACCTCGGTCACTTCGTCACCTGCGCCACGCGGGGTCGTGCACGATCGACGCCAGTGCCCCTCAGCCTCCGGCCAGTGAGGCCACGGCGGCGGTCACGATCTCCAGCCCCCGCAGGTCGCCCATGATGGCGTCCCCCATGCGGTTCATGGCGTAGCAGATGGTGAGGTCGGCGTCCTGGTCCATGATGATCAGCGACCCGCCATAGCCGCCCCAGTAGCAGGCCCGCGGCCCGATCGGCATGAGACTGGACGCCAGCCCGTAGCCCATCCCGAACGTCAGGTCGTAACCGAGGATGAGGTCGGCGCCGGTGATCTGCTGGTCGAACACCCGGTCGACACCTTCCTCCGACAGCAGCCGCACCCCCCGGGCCTGGCCCCGGCCGGCGATGACCGACTGCACCTCGGCCACCGACCGGGCGTTGCCGTGCCCGTTGGCCGCCGGGATCTCGGCGGCGCGCCACCACCGGTGGGCCGGGTAGGTGGCGTCCAACGGCGGGTTGGTGGCGGCCCGGATGATCAGGTCGGTCGGGTTCAGCATCGAGATGTCCATCTGGGGCGGGGGGATGACGATCGACACCCGGGACTCCTCCGATTCGGGCAGCCCGATGAAGAAGTCGGCCCCGAGCGGACCGGCCACCTCGGAGGCGAACCACGTCCCGATCGACACGCCGGTGATCCGGCGGACCACCTCGCCGATCAGGTACCCCTGGGTGACGAGGTGATAGCCCGACGCCGTGCCCGGCTCCCACCACGGCTCCTGGGCGGCCAGCAGACTCGTGCACTTCTCCCAGTCGGCCAGGTCCTCGGGCTGCATCGGCTCGGACCACCCGGGGAGCCCGGCGGTGTGGGACATCAGGTGGCGGACCTCGACGGCCTCCTTGCCGCCGGCCGCGAACTCGGGCCAGTAGCGGGCGACGGGGGCGTAGAAGTCGAGTTCGCCCCGGTCCGCCAGCATCAGCGCGCACAGGAAGGTCATCGTCTTGGTCATCGACCACACGTTGACGAGGGTGTCCTCCTGCCACGGCGCGCTGCCGGCCTCGTCGACCGTCCCGCCCCAGATGTCGACGACCGGCTCGCCGCCGACCAGGACCGCCACCGAGGCACCGGTGTCGGTACCGGCGTCCAGGCTCGCGGCCAGCGCGGTCACCACCTGCTCGTAGTGCGGATCCCAGGACCCCTGGATGTCGGCCATGAACGTCTCCCTCGGTCGTGGTGCGGAGCGGCACCCCCGGAGGGCGGCGCGTCGCTCCCCGTCCGGTGGTTCCCCGGAGCGCCCGAGCGGGCTCCCCGGCTCCCGATCTTTCCACGGCAGGCGGCCGGCACACCGAATCCCGGGCCACGATCCGGGCCCGGGCCCGTCGGGACACCGCCCCGGGACCCGTTACCCTGGTACCCCGTGAGCGACCCGTCCGACACCCAGCTGACCCGTGACACCTACGAGCGCCTGCAGGCCGAGCTCGAGGACCTCACCACGCGCGGCCGCGTGGAGATCGCCGCGCTGATCGAGGCGGCGCGCGCCCTGGGCGACCTGAAGGAGAACGGCGACTACCACGCCGCCAAGGACAGCCAAGGGAAGATGGAGTCGCGGATCCGGCTGCTGGAGCAGATGCTCAAGAAGGCCACCATCGTCGAGGGCGGCGGGCCCTCGGACGGCACGGTGTCGCACGGCTCCGTCGTCACCCTCCAGTACGAGGGCGACGACGAGGGCGACACCTCGGACTACTTCGTCGGGTCCATCGAGGAGCGCCAGGGCGACCTGACGGTCGTGTCCCCCGGGTCGCCGCTGGGGCAGGCGCTGCTCGGCCATGCCGTGGGCGACACCGTCGAATACGCGTCGCCCGGGGGCAGCCTCCGGGTCCAGATCGTCACGATCGGAGCCTGAGCACCATGACCGAGCCGCGCACGCTGTCGGAAAAGGTGTGGGACAGCCACGTCGTCCGCGCCGGGGGCGCCGAGGAACCGGACGTCCTGTTCATCGACCTCCACCTGGTTCACGAGGTCACCTCGCCCCAGGCCTTCGAAGGGCTGCGCCTGGCCGGCCGAGGCGTCCACCGCCCCGACCTCACCATCGCCACGGCCGACCACAACGTGCCGACGACCGACATCGACCAGCCGGTGGCCGACCCGATCTCGGCCAAGCAGCTGGCGGTCCTCAACGCCAACTGCGCCGAGTTCGGGATCACCTGCTACCCGATGGGCGACGACAACCAGGGCATCGTCCACATCATCGGGCCCGAGCAGGGGTTGACCCAGCCCGGCATGACCATCGTGTGCGGCGACAGCCACACCTCGACCCACGGGGCCTTCGGCGCGCTGGCCTTCGGGATCGGCACGAGCGAGGTCGAGCACGTCCTCGCCACGCAGACCCTCCCCCAGCGGCGCCCGGCGTCCATGGCCGTCACCGTCGACGGCGAACTGCCGACCGGCGTCACCGCGAAGGACCTGGTCCTGGCCGTCATCGGCCGCATCGGGACCGGCGGAGGCAGCGGGCACGTGATCGAGTACCGCGGGTCCGCCGTCTCGGGCCTCTCCATGGAGGGGCGCATGACGGTGTGCAACATGTCGATCGAGGGCGGTGCCCGGGCCGGCATGATCGCCCCGGACGACACCACCTTCGCGTTCCTGGAGGGCCGGGACCACGCGCCGAAGGGCGCGGCGTGGGAGCAGGCGCTCGACTACTGGCATTCGCTCCCGACCGACCCCGGGGCGACCTTCGCCAAGGAGGTCGTGCTCGACGCGTCGGAACTGGCTCCCCACGTCACCTGGGGCACGAACCCGGCCCAGGTGACCCGGATCGACGGCACCGTGCCCGACCCCGACTCCTTCGCCACGCCGGCCGAGCGGGAGTCGGCCGCCCGGGCGCTCGACTACATGGGCCTGGTCGGCGGCACCCCGATGACCGAGGTGCGGGTCGACACCGTGTTCATCGGCTCGTGCACCAACGGACGGATCGAGGACCTGCGGGCCGCGGCCGACGTGCTGCGCGGCCGAACGGTCATGTCGGGCATGCGGGCCCTCGTGGTCCCCGGATCGCACCGGGTCAAGGTCCAGGCCGAGGCCGAAGGCCTCCACCGGGTGTTCACCTCCGCCGGCTTCGAGTGGCGCGAACCGGGTTGCTCGATGTGCCTGGCCATGAACCCGGACAAGCTGGCGCCCGGCGAGCGGGCCGCCTCGACGTCCAACCGCAACTTCGAGGGTCGCCAGGGACGGGGCGGCCGCACCCATCTGGTATCGCCCGCCGTGGCCGCCGCGACCGCCGTGGCCGGACGGTTCGCCACCCCCGGGGAACTCAGCTGATGGACGCCGTACGGATGGTGACCGGACGGGCCGTGCCGCTCGACCGGTCGGACGTGGACACCGACCAGATCATCCCGTCGGACTGGCTCAAACGCGTCGAGCGCACCGGATTCGGCGCCGGGCTCTTCAGCGAGTGGCGCGACGACCGGGATTTCGTCCTGAACCGCGAGGAGCACGCCGGGGCCACCATCCTGGTGTCCGGGCCCAACTTCGGGACGGGGTCGTCCCGCGAACACGCCGTGTGGGCCCTCCTCGACTACGGGTTCGCCGCCGTGGTGTCGCCCGGGTTCGCGGACATCTTCCGCAACAACTGCACCAAGGCCGGCCTGGTGCCGGTCCAGGTGGACCCCGACGTCGGCCGTGCCCTCCTCGACGCCGTGCTGGCCGACCCCGCCCTCGAGATCACCATCGACGTGGAGCGCGGGACCCTCGATGCGCCGGCGGCCGGTATCGAGACGACATTCCCGATGGACGAGTTCACCCGGGCCCGGCTGTTGAACGGCTGGGACGACATCGGGCTCACCCTCCGCCACGAGGCCGACATCGAGGCCTACGAGGCACGCCGCCAGCCCTGGCTCCCCACCACGCGCTGATCCGAGAGGAACGGCCCGGGACCGCCGCTCGGTACCGCAACGGGGCTTCGACCAGGGAGTTCGTCGCCCGGGGGCGCTGCACCCGGACGAGGAGCGCCGGCCCGGGGGACGGAGAGCCCGCCGGGTCCCCGGCGCCGACCACCACGAGGGGCAGGGGGGCAGCCAACGTCGGGGAACCCGGAGGAGTATGAGTTGCGGGCACTCCCGGTTGCCCGCACCTTCGATCGTTCGCAGTCCGCCGGACGGCCTCTGGTGGCTGCACGCGGCGGGTACAAACCGCCGTGTCCGTGACCCTACACGACCCGGCCTCCGCGTTCAGGGACGCTGCCCTTGGGCGTCGCCGCGGTGTCACGACCCTGTCAGGTTCCACGAGCAGACTGGGGGAATGATCGACCGGACCCCCGCCGCGCCGCGGCGGCCCCTCGAGGCGGCGCCGCTCCTCGACGACGACCGCTCGCCCGGACCGTCGGGATCGCGCCTCGGCGGGCCGGAGGGCAACGCCCGCACGACCGGGCTGACCGCGGCCGTGCTCCTGGTGCTGCTGGCAGCCGAGGGGGCCACCCTCCTCCAGGTGCACGCCTGGATCACACCGCACGTCGTGATCGGCATGGTCCTGGTCCCCTTCGTCCTCCTCAAGGTGGGCACCACGATGTGGCGGATGGCCAACTACTACCGGGGGCCCGGTCCCTACCGCGACCGCGGCGCGCCCCCGCTCCTCCTCCGCCTGCTCGGACCGGTCGTCGTCCTGCTCACGCTCCTCGTCTTCGCTTCGGGCATCGCCCTGCTCCTCGTGCCCCGTTCGGTGCGTGACCCGGTGTTCTTCGTGCACAAGGCCAGCTTCGTCCTCTGGTTCGGGGCGATGACCATCCACGTGCTCGGCCACGTGCTGGAGACCAGCACGCTGGCCCCGGCCGACCTGGTGGCCCGAACGCGGCGCCAGGTCCGCGGCGCCGGGGCCAGGTTGTGGGCGCAGGCCGGCTGCCTGGTGGCCGGGGTGCTCCTGGCCGCGCTCATGGCCCCGACGATCGGCCCCTGGCTCGCCGCCGGGGGGTCGGGCTCGGGTGGCTGACCGGCCCCATGGGCCACAATGGGGACCGATGGGTGCGCGTCGATGAGGGTCCTGGTGGCGGAGGACGACCCGGGCCTGCGCTCGGTGCTCGAGCGGGGGCTCCGCGAGCACGGCTACGTGGTCGACGCCGTGGTGGACGGCCAGGACGCCCTCGCCTACCTGCAGTCCTACGCGTACGAGGTCGTGGTCCTCGACTGGCGGATGCCGACCACGACCGGGATCGAGGTGGTCCGCCGGATGCGGGCCCGGGGCGACCGCACCCCGGTGCTCATGCTGACGGCCCGCGACGCCACCGCGGACCGGGTCGAGGGGCTGACCGGGGGCGCCGACGACTACCTCGTCAAGCCGTTCTCCTTCGCCGAGCTGACCGCCCGGCTGACCGCGTTGCAGCGCCGCCCCCCGCTCACCCTGGACCCGGTCCTCGAATGCGGCGACCTCGCGTTCGACCCGGCCACCCGGATGGCCACCCGTGACGGGGAGCAGCTCCAACTCACCGCCATCGAGACCGGTCTGCTGGAGCTGTTGCTGCGCCGGGCGCCGGCGGCGGTGACCCGCCAGACCATCGCCGTACAGGTCTGGGACGACGAGGCCGACCCCGTCGGCTCCAACACCATCGACGTCCACATGGGCCGACTGCGCGCCAAGCTCGCCGGGGCCACCGCCCGCATCGAGACGGTCCGGGGGTTCGGCTACCGGATCGCGCCACAATGACCGCCTCGCTGCGGTCCCGGCTCCGCCACCCGGACGCTCGCTGGGCCCATGCCGCCCGCGTGGCACTGGCGGCCACCGCCGTGGTAGGCGTCGTGACCCTGCTGCTCGCCGTGGCCGTGAACTCGTTCATCGTCCACCGCCTGAACCGCGACATCGACGGTCGACTGGCGACGACGCTGGCCGTCACGGCCGCGGCGGCCCCCGGGGCGCCGGTCGTGACCGGGGGCCACACCGGGGGCGACGTGGACGATGCACCCGTGTTCGTCTGTCGGGTGGCACCGGACGGCACCATCGAGGCGCTCACCTTCGGGGCGCCCGCACTCCCCGACCGGGCCTGGACGACAGGGGCGACCACCCGGGCCATCGGCGGGCGGGACTTCCGACTGTCCGCCGTGCCCGCCCGGGGGGGCTGGCTCGTGGCGGGCGAGAGCGTGGCCGAGGTCACCAAATCGGGTGGCGACGTCCTCCTGGTCGAGCTGGTGCTCGGCGCCCTGTTGCTGCTCGTGACCTTCACCGGCTCCTTCGTCGTCGGCCTGCGGGCCTCGGCTCCCATCGAGCAGATCCGGCGGCGCCAGGCCGAGTTCACCGCCGACGCCAGCCACGAGCTGCGCACCCCGCTCAGCGTCATCGAGGCCGAGGTCGACCTGGCCCTCGGCCGGCCACGGACCCCCGACGAGTACGAGGCCGTCCTCGGGCGCATCGGCTCCGAGTCGGCACGCCTGCGTACCATCGTCGAGGACCTGCTGTGGCTGGCCCGAGCCGACGGGGCGGCACCCGAGGGCGGGCGGCTCGCCCTGGTCGACGTGGGGTCGGTGGCCGAGGCCACGGTCGCCCGGTTCGCCGCCGTCGCCGACGGCGGCTCCTTCAGGCTGTCCGTCCGGTCCGCCCCGGCCGGCCCGGCGCTGGTCCGGGCCGACGCCGAGGGGGTCGACCGCCTGGTCGCCGTCCTCGTGGACAACGCCTGCAAGTACGCCGGCGAGGGCGGTGCGGTCGAGGTCGGCGTGGCCGGCGCCGGGGGGCGGGTCGTGCTGACCGTCGACGATACGGGGCCGGGGATCCCCGAGGCCCAGCGGGACCTGGTGTTCGACCGGTTCCACCGGGCCGACCCGTCCCCGGGCGGGACCGGGCTCGGGCTCGCCATTGCCGACGCCGTCGTCCGGGCGAGCTCCGGCACATGGGCCGTCGGGGACTCGCCCCTCGGCGGGGCCCGGTTCCAGGTGACATGGCGCCTGGCGGCACGGGCGCCCGAGGGCGGGGACGACGGTCCTGCACCCGACCGGCAACCGGAGGCACGCCTGGGGGCGGGGTGACCGCCCCACGTTCTCAGCTGATTCTTAGATTCGTTTCATCTGGGTGTCAGGTTGCCTCCTTACGCTGAGGTGCATGAGTACGAGCAGGCGAGCCGCCCCGTCCACGCGACGCACCGACCCGACCCGTGCCGCACGCCTCCAGCGCGACGCCGGGATCGAGCGGGCACGGTCGGTCACCAAGGGCATCGCCTTCGGCTCCGTGGCCGCGGTCGCCGTCGCCGGCGTCTACCTCACCCAGGCGCTCCCGGGGCACTCGGCCACGGCGAACACCTCCACCAGCGGGACTTCCGGGGCGGCCACGCCCGCCGGCTCCCCGGCCCCCTCCTCGTCCTCCAGCGGTGACGGCTCCTCCGCCTCCCCCTCCGCTCCCGCGTACACGCCGGCGCCCGCCTACAGCCAGGCGCCGGTCGTGAGCAGCGGTTCGAGTTGAGCCCGTCGGCACCGGCCGCCGCTGCGGTGGCCCGTCTCGGCGCCCACCGCACCACCCGCTGGTCGACCCGGATCGAGGTCGTGGTGACCGATCCCGCTGTCGTGGT
>JADGOH010000053.1 GCA_017883025.1 Acidimicrobiales bacterium | reverse complement strand
GACGCCCACGATGGTGGCCAGGATGCCGATGGCCGGGATGGCGATCGGGAAGATGACCGACTTGCCGGCCAGTGCCTGGTTCGGGTGGAAGGGGGTGCGGGAGATCGACGAGAAGGCGGTGACGCCCAGGATGATGGCCGCGATGATGGTGATGACGTAGGACTCGAAGAGGTCGGCAGCCATGCCGGCGCAGTCGCCGACGTTGTCGCCCACGTTGTCGGCGATGGTGGCGGCGTTGCGGGGGTCGTCCTCGGGGATGCCGGCCTCGACCTTGCCCACCAGGTCGGCGCCGACGTCGGCCGCCTTGGTGAAGATGCCGCCGCCGACCCGCATGAAGAGGGCCAGGAGGGAGGCGCCGAAGCCGAAGCCGATCAGCACGGCCGTGGCCGTGTTCTGGAAGACCAGGACGATGACGGTGGCGCCCAGCAGGCCGAGGCCGACGCACAGGAGGCCGGTGATGGCGCCGGTGCGGTAGGCGACCTTGAGGGCGGGTGCCATCTTGCCCTCACGGGCGGCGGCCGCCGTGCGGACGTTGCCCCGGACGGCGAGGCTCATCCCGATGAACCCGGTGAGGCCCGAGCAGACCGCGCCGGCCAGGAAGCAGATGACCCGGTAGATGCCGGCCTGGACGAAGGTGAGGTCCACCACCTGGTGTCGTACGACCACGAGCGACCCGTTGACCAACAGGGCGCTGGTCGCGGTGTGGGTCACCTTGGTCGCCGTGAAGAAGATGAGGACGGCCAGGGGCACGATGATGATGCCGATGGTCTTGAACTGCCGGGCGAGGAAGGCCTCGGCGCCCTCCTGGATGGCCTTGGCGATGTCCTTCATGGACTCGGTGCCCTGGTCGGCGGCGAGCACGCCGCGGACGAGGTAGAGGGCAACCGCGATCGCGGCCACGGCGCAGACGATTGCGAAGTACAGCCAGAGCTTCTCGTTGCTGCCCAAGGAGAAGAACTGGTAACCCCCTTCAGCCAGGAGGTGCGTCATGGGTGTGGCTCCCTTCGGTGTACTGCACGGTTACGGCCGATCGCTACCCGGCACACGCGTCCGCGTCACGTCGCAGGGCAGTGAGGAAACCGATTCCCCTCATCCAGCGACGTCACGGCCGAACGGCCGAGTGCCGGGGCCCGCCACAGGGCGCGCCGAACCCGGCAATCGGGGAGAAGATAGCGACAACGGGGGTCAGGGGCAAGAATCGCCCCCGCGGCAGCCCGGACTAGATGGGCTCGACGGCCGCCTCGGGTCCGGCGATGAGCTCGTAGTCGGGGTTGAGGATGGCCTGGCGGCGGGACCAGTCACCGACCATTCCCTCGACCACCAGGCGTGCGCCGGGCTGGATGCCGGGGATGCGCCGGCGCCCCTGGAACACCAGGAGGAGCGTGCCGCTGTCGTCGGCCAGCTGGCACTCGAGATTGGAGGTGCCGGCCCGGGGCTGGACGCGGACCGACCGGACCCGGCCGGCCACCCGGACCCGGGTCCGCCACTGCACATCGCCGATCGGGACGGTCCCCCGGGCCCGCTCGCCGAAGGCCTCCCGATGTGAGAGGGCCCGCGCCGCCCGCTCCCGGTCGGCGGCCTTGTCGGCGGCCCGCGCCCCGTGCCGGCTCTGGCCGCCCGCGCTGGCGGTCGCCGCGTCCGCGGCTTCCGCCTTGCGGCCCCACTGGCGCCGGTTGGACCACCAGCCACCCTCCAATTGATAGGGGACGACGGTGGCATTGACGTGCTCGAGGTGCCCGACGGCGGTGGCGATGTGCTCGGCGGTGTTGTCGTGGAGCACGCGCCGCAGCCCCGAGGCGAAGATCCGTCGAGGGAGGAGGATGGTGAGCTCGGTCTTGCGGTCGGCGACCGTCTCGGCGGCGAGCTCGAGCGCGGCGCGGGTGAGCCGGCGGTCCTCGCACTCCTGGATGTCGAGGGGCAGGTCCGACAGACCGAGACGGCGCCACTCCTCCTCCAGCTGCTCGGAGGCCATCGGGTCCAGGGCGAAGTGCACGGCGCGGAGCTCGTCGGGATGCAGGGTGCGGGCGTACTGCACGGCTCGTGCCGTGGCCATGTCGAGCCGGTCGACCAGCACGACCACGGCGTGACGGCTCAGCACCGGGGCCTCGGCGGCCTCGGCGGCACCTTCCTCGAGCTGCTCGTCCTCGACCGTGTACTGCCGGTGCAGCCGGATGAGCCCGTAGTACATGAGGGGCCCGACGATCACGACCACCCAGGCGCCTTCGTTGAACTTCACGGTGGCGAAGATGACGACGATCAGTGCGGTCAGGAATGCCGAGATGGCGTTGACCACGACGCCCCGCCGCCACTTGGGGCCTCGGGCGTCGAGGTGGTGCTTGATCATCCCGGACCCGGCCATGGCGAAGCCGGTGAAGACCCCGATGGCGTACAGCGCCACCAGCGACGTGAGCTGGGCGCCGGTCGCGATGATCAGGAGCAGCGCCACGATGGTGAGGACGATGATCCCGTTGGAGAAGGCCAGCCGGTGGCCGCGCCGGGTCAACTGCTTGGGCAGGTAGGAGTCCTCGGCCACGAAGCTGGCCAGGAAGGGGAAGCCGTTGAAACTGGTGTTGCCCCCTGTGTAGAGGATCAGCATGGTGGCCAGCTGCACGACGTAGAAGAGGAAGTGGCCGACCGGCCCGGTGCCCAGGACGTACTGCACCTCCTGGGAGACGACCGTGGGCGAACCGGCGGCGTAGGGGATGGCGTGGGTCCAGTGGGCGATCAGGGTGACACCCAGCACCAGGAACGCCAGGACGCTCGACATGATGACGAGGGTCTGGCGAGCGTTCCTGCTCGTCGGCTCGCGGAAGGACCCGACCCCGTTGGAGATCGCCTCCAGGCCGGTCAGGGACGAGCCGCCGTTGGCGAACGCCCGCAGGATGACGATGAACGTGGCCCCGTAGAGGAGTCCGGACCCGGCGTGCCCGATGGGCACGGTGTGCGCACCCGCGGGGATCGGGTGGACCGACAGGGTCCCCATGATCTCCTTGGCGATGCCGGTGACGACGACCACACCCAGGCTGAAGATGAAGAAGTAGGTGGGGAAGGCGAAGAACTTGCCGGCCTCCTTGATGCCCCGCAGGTTGCCGTACAGCAGGAGCAGGATCACTCCGATGGTGATCGGCACGGTCCAGTGCAGCAACGACGGGACGGCACTCGTCAGGGCGGCCGTGCCCGCTGCCGTCTGCACGGCGACCGTCACCGTGTAGTCGATGAGCAGGGCGACCGCGGCGATCTGGGCGACCTTCGGGCCGAAGTTCTCCCGGGCCACCACATAGGCGCCGCCCGCCTTCGTGTAGAAGGCGATGACGTCGAGGTAGGAGAGGGTGACGAAGAAGAGCACCCCGAGGATGGCCATGGTGACCGGGACCACCAGCACGAACCCGGCCAGGCCGACCGCCGGGATCAGCTGCGTCAGCATCTGCTCGGTGCCGTAGGCCGACGACGAGATGCAGTCGGGGGCGAGGACGCCGAGGGCCGACGGGCGTCCGAGCCGCTCGTCACTCAGCTTCTCGTTCACCAGCGGCGGCCCGAGCAGGGTGTTCTTCAGCCGGTAGCGGAGCGACTCGGGGAGATCGACCTCGACCCGGGCGGAGGTCGACGGTCGGGGCGGCGGCGTGGTGCGCCGTAGCGCGTCGTCGGGCGGAGTGCCGGCTCCCGCGACGACCTCGCCGTCGGCAGTGACCTCGGGCTCCATGACCTCATTAGACCACGCCCCACCGTCCGGATCGGAACCACGGCGACCCGTCGGGGACCGGATCGCTCGCCTCCGGGCGCCCCTGCTCGGCCTCCGGGCCGGGTCTGCGCTCCATGAGTTGTGCCGGTGTGCCGATACGTGTTGCATGGTGCCCGTGCACATCGTGATCGTCGGCTGCGGCCGGGTCGGCTCCGGCCTCGGCATCGAACTCGTGGAGAAGGGCCATTCGGTGGCCATCATCGACCGAAACGCCAAGGCGTTCCGGCGCCTGCCGACGGACTGGCCGGGCGCGACCATCGTGGGTTCCGGGTTCGACCGCGATGATCTGGAGACGGCCCGGGCGAGCGAGGCCACGGCGCTGGCCGCGGTGACCAGCGGTGACAACTCCAACATCCTGACCGCCCGGATCGCCCGCGAGACGTACGCCATCCCCAACGTGGTGGCCCGGATCTACGACCCCCGGCGGGCCCAGATCTACCTCCGCCTCGGCATCTCCACGGTGGCCACCGTCTCGTGGACGATCGACCAGGTGCGCCACCGGATCCTGCCCAACGAACTCGAGAGCGAGTGGTCGGACCCGACGGGCGGGGTATCGCTCATCGAGCGCCACCTTCCCGAGCGGTGGGCCGGCAAGAGGCTGGCCGACCTGTCGGTGCCGGGTGACGTCACCCTGGCGTCGGTCACCCGGGCGGGCGTGGTCCGCCTGGACTTCGCCGACCTGGTCGGCCAGGAGGGCGACGTCCTCCACCTCATGGTGACCGATGGTGCACTCGCCCGGTTCCAGGAGCGCCTGTTGGGTGCCGACGCCGCTACGACCGGAGCAGCCGGATGAAGGTCGCCATCGCAGGAGCAGGCAGCGTCGGGACGGCCATCGCCGGCGACCTCCACGCCGCCGGCCACGACGTGCTGCTCATCGAGCGGGACCCCGACGTGGTGGCGCGCCTGCGCGACGACCTCGACATCACCTGGGTGGTGGCCGACGCCTGCGAGGTCGCCTCGCTCGACGCCGCGGGCCTCGCCACCGTCGACGTCGTCGTGGCCGCCACGGGCGACGACGAGGACAACCTGGTGGTGTCGCTCCTGGCCAAGCAGGAGTTCGCCGTCCCTCGTGTGGTCGCCCGGGTCAACCATCCGAAGAACCAGTGGCTCTTCACCGAGACCTGGGGCGTCGACGTGTCGGTGTCGACCCCTCAGCTCCTGACCGCGCTGGTCGAGGAGGCCGTGTCGGTCGGCAGCCTGGTCCGCCTCCTGCGGTTCGAGGGCGGGAACGCCCACCTGGTGGAGGTCACACTGGCCGAGGACTCGCCGGCCGACGGGGTGTCGGTGGCCGACCTGGGCGTGCCCCGCGACGCCACGATCGTCGCCGTCGTCCGCGCCGACCACCTCATCGTGCCCCGGGGCGACACCCGCCTGGCCGTCGGCGACGAGGTCCTGGTGCTGATCACCGCCGACGCCGAGGACGAGGTGCAGCGCCTGCTGGTCGGGCCCTGACCACGATGCGTGCGGCCTTCTTCGATCTCGACAAGACGGTCATCGCCAAGGCGTCGATCGCGGCGTTCGGCCGTCCGTTCTACAAGGGCGGGCTGATCAACCGCAGGCTGATCGCGCGTGCCGTCGTGTCCCAGATCATCTACCTCCATCTCGGCGCGAGCGAACAGAAGCTGGCCCGGGTGCGCGAGTCCATGCTGGCCCTGACCAAGGGGTGGGACCGGCAGCAGATCCGTGAGATCGTGCGCGAGGCGCTCGAGGAGACCGTGGAGCCGATCATCTACGCCGAGGCCCTCGACCTGATCGAGGCCCACCGGGCCGCCGGCTACAAGGTGTACCTGGTGTCGGCGTCTCCCGAGGAGATCGTGGAGCCCCTGGCCGAGCACCTCGGCGTCGACGGCTGCATCGCCACCCGGGCGGTGGTCGACGACGACGGCCGCTACGCGGGCGAGATGGAGTTCTACGCCTACGGCCCGTTCAAGGCGGAAGCCATCCGGGCGCTCGCCGAGGCCGAGGGGATCGACCTGGCCGAGTCCTCCGCCTATTCGGACTCCTACACCGACCTGCCCATGCTCGAAGTGGTCGGGCACCCGGTGGCGGTGAACCCCGACCGGGTGCTGGCCAAGGTGGCGCGCGAGCGCGAGTGGGAGGTCATGCAGTTCACCAAGCCGGTGCGACTGCGCGACCGGATGAGTGTGCCGAGCCTCCCGGCGACGGCCACCGCGGCGGGCGTCACCGCCGTGGCGACGGCGGGCGCGCTGGTGGCATGGCGCCTGGCACGTCGGTCACGCGCCTGACTCCCCGCACACCGGGGTCGGAGGAGCAGCGACGGTGCGGGCACCTCACCGGCCGCGTCAGCGGTCGGCGTGCCTACCGGTCGGTGGCGGTCTGCGGGATGCTCAGGCCGAGCGGAGCCGCTGGGCGGCGACGGCACCGAGGGCGATGATGACGATCAGGATCACGAGCTTCTTCATGGGAGAGAGCATACCCACTCCCCACAGGGCGCGATGCAGACGACCCGGTCCTGCAGGGCGCCCGACCCGTCGGGTCCGGCGGACGGGCGGACTAGACGGTCAGCAGGTCCCGAGCGCCGGTATCAGACGACGGGTGGCGCAGCTTCGACATGGCCCGGGCCTCGATCTGGCGGATCCGCTCACGGGTCAGGTTGAAGTGCTCGCCGACCTCCTCGAGGGTGCGGGGCTCGCCCCGGTCGAGGCCGAAGCGCAGGCGGAGGATCTCGCGCTCGCGCTCGTCGAGTGGCGAGAGCAGCCGACCGATCTCCTCGGGCAGCAGCGACACGGCGGCGACCTCGAAGGGGGACTCGGCCGAGCGATCCTCGACCACGTCGCCGAGCTCCGCATCCCCGTCCTCGCGGAGCGGCTCGGACAGCGACAGGGGCTCGGCACGGAAGCGCAGCGCCTCGACCAGCTTGTCCTCTGGCATCTCGACCTCGGCACCCAGTTCGGCGAGCGTCGCCGGGCGACCGTACTTGAGCTCGAGGCGGGCCTGGGCCTTCTGCACCCGGGCCAGGGTGTCGCCGGCGTGCACCGGGAGCCGGATGGTCCGGCCGGTGTTGGCGATGCCCCGGGTGATGGCCTGGCGGATCCACCAGGTGGCGTACGTCGAGAACTTGAAGCCCTTGCGCCAGTCGAACTTCTCGACGGCGTGCATCAGGCCGAGGTTGCCCTCCTGGATGAGGTCGAGCAGCGGTAGTCCGGAGGCCTGGTACTTCTTGGCGATCGACACCACCAGGCGGAGGTTCGACTGGACGAAGGTCTGCTGGGCCGACTCGCCCTGGAGCACGGTGCGGCGCAACTCACGCTTCTTCGCCGGCGTGAGGCCCTTGGGGGCCGACTGGATGTGCGCGTCCGCCTCGCGTCCGGCCTCGATGGCCTGGGCGAGGCGCACTTCGTCGTCCTTGGTCAGCAGGGGATACTGGCCGATGTCGGTCAGGTACAGACGTACGAGGTCCTCGTCGTCCCGCTCGAGCCGCTCCTTTGCCAACTTCACCAGGTCCTTCGTTTTCCCACCTGCGTGGGGACGCTCCATCGGGCGGACGGGTCCCCTCGACGAGGGGCACGACGATGCCGGTGGAGCGAGATCGGGCGCAACGATCGCTGCCGGTCCAGTTTACCGGACGCGTCAAGCCCCCCGATCGTCGCCCTGGCCTGGGGCATCGTCCGCCGCCCCCACGCAGTGGGTCGGTCCACCCTTCAGTCGGCCGGCACCCAGTCCGGCAGCTCGACGAGCCCCGAGTGCGCCCCGGCGCCGACGGCCACCGACTCGAGGCGCTGCTGGAACTCGTAGACGGCGGTGACGTCGTGGGGCCGGGTGACCAGGCGCTGCACGAGTCGCTCGCCCGCCATCCAGTCCTCGACCTCGTCGCGCACCACCAGGCGCAGCGCCCGTCGCAGGGGGCCGTCGGCCACGGGTGCCACCACCGCCAGGTGCCGGGTGTACGTCGTGACGAGACGCGGCAGCACCACCCGGTAGAGCCCGGCGAGCCGGGGCAGCGCCCCGGGCCGGGGTACCGGTTCGAGGTCGGCCGCCGGCCACGTCGCCCCGGGACCCACGGCCGCCGGCACGATCCCCTCGAGCGCCCCGAAGAGGGCCGCGGTCACCGGCGAGGGCCGGGTCAGCCCGTCCGGGTCGGCTCCCGCCAGCACCGGCAGACGGTCGCCGAACAGCTCGGCGTGCCACGCGTGGCGCATGCTCTGCGCGTCGAGGTGGACCTGCACCCCGGCGACGGGCATGTCGGCTACCCAGGTCCCGAGGAGGCGGAAGAGCGCAGACTCGATCCAGCGGTACTCCCCGACCAGTTCGGCGGTCCGGCCGAGCGCCAGCGCCGGGTAGGTCCCCGGTCCTGGCTGGTCTGCCGCGTCGTCGAGGACCGGGGGCTCAGACAACGGTCGGGGACTGGTCGGTGGCCGCTGGGCCGGAGGGCGCGCGATGGACCGACCGGTAGTGGTTGGTGATGGGCATGCGCCGATCCTTGCCGAACGCCTTGCCCGAGATCCGGACCCCGGGCGGCATCTGGCGCCGCTTGTACTCCGCCCGGTCGACCAGGCCCACCACCCGGGCCACCGCCTCGGGGTCGAAGCCCTCGGCCACCAGGTCGTCGGCCGACCGGTCGGCCTCGACGTAGCCGGCCATGACCGGGTCGAGCACCGAGTAGGGCGGCAGGGACTCGTCGTCGCGCTGGTCGGGCCGGAGCTCGGCCGAGGGTGGCTTGTCGAGGACGGCGACCGGGATCAGGTCGGATCCCGCCCGGGCGTTGCGGTGGTGGCACAGCTCGTAGACGAGGGTCTTGGACACATCCTTGATGACGGCGAACCCGCCGGCCGAGTCGCCGTAGAGGGTGGAGTAGCCGGTGGCCATCTCGCTCTTGTTGCCCGTGGTCAGCACGATCCAGCCGCGAGCGTTGGAGAGCGCCATCAGCAGCACCCCGCGGATCCGGCTCTGGAGGTTCTCGTCGGTGAGCCCCACGGGGTCCCCGCCCAGCAGGGGGTGCAACATGGCGGTGAACGCCCGGTGGGCTGGCTCGATCGGGGCGCCGACGAGGTCGATGCCGAGGTTGGCGGCCAGCACCTCGGCGTCGGTCACCGATCCCTCGCTCGAGTACCGCGACGGCATGGCCACGCCGTGGACGTGGTCCGGGCCGACAGCGTCGACGGCGATCGCGGCGACCAGCGAGGAGTCGATGCCGCCCGACAGCCCGATGACGGCATCGGTGAACCCGTTCTTCGCCAGGTAGTCGCGTGTGCCCAGTACCAGCGCCCCGTAGACCTCGGCCACCGGGTCGAGCACCTCGGCCACCGGTCGGAGGGGACCGTCGCCCCCGGCCCGGGTGGCACCCGACGCCAGCACCGGCGACGGGCGCCCCGGGGTCGGCGCACCCACGTCGACGTCGAGGTCGGCGATCAATACGTCCTCGGCGAATTGGCGGGCCCCGGCAACCACCGACCCGCCGGCGTCGACGACCAGTGACGCGCCGTCGAAGACCAGCTCGTCCTGTCCGCCGACCTGATTCACATAGACGATGGCGCACCCGGTTTCGGCGGCGCGCTCGCCCAGCACCGCGAGGCGCTCCTCGCGCCGGCCACGCGAGTACGGCGAGGCGTTGAGATTGACCAGCAGGCGGGCGCCGGCCTCGGCCTGGTCGGCCATGGGGCCGCCCGGGAACCACATGTCCTCGCAGATGGTGATGCCCACGGGGATGCCGGCGACCTCCACCAGGGTGGCCCCGCCCTCGCCGGCGGCGAACCAGCGCTGTTCGTCGAAGACCCCGTAGTTGGGCAGGATCCGCTTGACGTACCGGGCGAGCACCTGGCCGCCGCGGCACAGTGCAGCCGCATTGAGCAGCCGACCCGACGGTGCGACGTCGACGTAGCCGACCACAGCGGCGCACTCGCCCGTGGCGGCGGCCACGGTGGCGAAGGCGGCCAGGTTGTCCTCGACGAAGGCAGGGCGGCCCAGGAGGTCCTCCGGCGGGTAGCCGGTCACCGTCAGCTCGGGAAAGACGGCCAAGTCGGCCCCGGACCGCTCGGCTGCGGCCAGGGCGGCCAGGGTCCGGCTCACGTTGCCGTCCAGGTCACCCACGACCGTGTTGCTCTGGCAGGCCGCCACCCGGATCCGAGGCATCGTCCCAGCCTATCGGGGTGCCCGACCCGCCTTTCCGCCCCGTCGTCCCTGGTCGGGGGGCCGGGTCGGACTGTTCATGCTCCGTTCACAATCGGGTAACGGGTCGGAAACGCCTCCCTGCAATAGTTCGGAGTCCGTTGCGGAGGCAGGTCCGTGACCGGGGCCCCGAGCGGGTCCCGGTGGTATTTTCCGCCGCAGGGCAGTGGTGTCGTAGAGCAATCGAGCAATAGAGGAGTGCACGTGCCGTATCAAGCTGAGTACATCTGGATCGACGGGACCGAGCCGTCCCCGCTCCTGCGGAGCAAGACCCGGATCGTCCCCGACGGCAAGGAGCCGGGCATCTGGGGCTTCGACGGTTCGAGTACCAACCAGGCGGTGGGCCACGACTCCGACTGCGTGCTGCGCCCGGTCTGGTCCTGCCCCGACCCGCTCCGCGGCCCCGACGACATCCTCGTCATGTGCGAGGTGGAGTTGACCGACTACACGCCCCACCCGACCAACACCCGGGCGAAACTCCGCGCCCTCGTCGAGCAGTTCGCCGACCAGGAGCCGATGTTCGGCATCGAGCAGGAGTACACCTTCATGAAGGACGGCCGTCCGCTGGGCTGGCCGGTCAGCGGCTACCCCGCCCCCCAGGGCCCGTACTACTGCGGCGTGGGCGGCGACAAGATGCCCGGGCGCGAGATCGTCGAGCT
>JADGOH010000178.1 GCA_017883025.1 Acidimicrobiales bacterium | reverse complement strand
CCCGGGTGTGCGTACGGCGTCGATGATGACGGCGTCGGTCATGGTGCGTCTCCTTCCGAGGTCCGGCGGAACGGTTCCTGCCGGCCGTGCTCGGGTCGTTGGGTGCTGAGGGGCACGATGCCCCGGTGGGGCCTCCACTCGGAAAGCCCCGCGGAAAGACTACCGGGGCGGGTCTGTCGCGGCCACCGGGGCCGGCGCGGTTGCGGATGGCGCCCCGGGATGTGCCCTGCGTCACCGTCCCATCCCGGCACTACGGTCATGGGCATGACGGGTCGGATCAAGGACATGGACCGCTGGCTGGGCGACGGGGGGATGGAGCTCATCGGCACCGTGGGGGCGTCGTTCGACGCCTACGGGGTCGACGGCGAGGACCTCGGCTGGGTGGACGGGACCTTCGCCCCGGCCCGGGCGGCGTGCAACCCGCACGGCATCGTTCAGGCCGGGGTGCACGGACTGCTGCTCGACGCGGCCATGAACTTCGCCATCAACGCCGCATTGCCGGGCAGGTCCCGGACCCGGGCCACGCTCGAGATGAAGGTCGAGACGATGCGACCCGCCCTGCTGGGGGAGTCCTACCGGCTGCGGGGCGAGGTCGTCCGCCTGGCCCGCCAGGTCGCCTACGCCGAGGGGACGGTGACCGACGGCGACGGCCGGATGGTCAGCCGGTCGACCGGGACCTTCCTGCTGCACCGCCCCGACGACGCACCGACGACTCCCGCCTGAGGCCCCCTGGCGGGACCCCCGCTGCTCCCCGTCTCGCGGCCCCGTCCTGGCGTCGCCATCCGCTGTCCGACCGAGGAGCGCCGTGCGCGCCTGTCCGTCCGCACCGACCGCATCCCATCGGCTTTCCGACGGTGCACGGTGCCTCGTGTGCGCCCGGGTCGTCCACGGGACGGGACCGGTGTGCTTCTGCTGCCGGACGGTGGCCTCCCAGCTCCGACTGCCGCTCGTGCCCCTGGTCGCCCTGACCGAGTACCGGGTGGGGGATCGGGCCCACCGGCGGCTCCGCGCCTACAAGGACGCATCCGTGGTCGAGGCCCGGGAGGCGAGCCGCCGGGAACTGGTGGCCGACCTGGCTTGCGGCTGCGCCGAGTGGTCCGATGGGGCGCCGAAGCGGCTGGGTCCCTTCGCGGTGGTGACCACGGTCCCCTCGTCTGCCCGGCCTGGCGGGGCGCCGGCGGAGCACCTGGTCGACGGCGTGCCCGTCCTGGCCGACCGGCACCTGCGGCTCCTCGTCACGGGTCGGGGGAGGGGCGGGCACCTGCGGGCCGGCCGGGACGTGTTCGCCCTGGCCCCCGGGGTCGACCGCGGCGGACTGGTCGACCTGCCCGTCCTGGTCTTCGACGACACGACCACGACGGGTGCGGCAGCGCAGAGCGCGGCGGCCGCCTTGCGGCTGGCCGGTGCCCGGGTGGTGGGTGCCCTGGTCATGGGGCGTGCACTGGCCCCGGCAGCCGACACCGGCATACCGCGTTCGTCGGGGGGTCGGGCGGCGCGTACGACTCCCTGAGGCTGCTGATATACTTGCTTGTTACAAGCACCTAGATGGCGGGGAGCCGCACGGACCCCGACCGCCGAGGTGCCTCGCACGACCCACGAACTCGACCCCAGGACAGCGTTGTGACCCCACCCACCTCCGACACGACCGAGCGACCGGCCGTAGCCCCTGTTGCTCGGGTCTCCGCCGGGCTCGAGCGCTCGCTCACCCAGGTGGGCCGGGCGATCCTCCGACTCGACGTGCCCGCCGACGCGTTGCCGGACGGGGTGTCGATCAACCGGACCGGCCACTGGCTGCTGGTCCGGGTGTCCGAGTCGGCTCCGATCCGCCTGTCCGAGATCGCCGACTCGGTGGAGCTCGACCTGTCCACACTCAGTCGGCAGGTGCGGGACCTGGTGACGGCGGGCCTGCTGGCCAAGGTCCCCGACCCCGCCGACGGGCGGGCGTCCCTGCTGAGTCTCACCGAACAGGGCGCCGCCGTCCTGGAAGCCGTGTCGGAGGCGCGCCGTCGGGTGCTGGCCGCGGCCATCGCCGACTGGACCGACGAGGAGCGCAATGCCCTGGCCAGCGGGCTGCTCCGGCTCGGGGGCGGGCTGCAACGAGTACGCGCCGACGACGAGGGGAACCGATGAGCATCGACGCGGCACCGAGGGGCGACGCCGGCGGGCAGGACGAAGGGGTCGACCGTGCGCCGTCGGTCGCCGCCACCATGCCCGGCGTGGATGCCGACGGCACGGTGGTGGCCCTGACCCACCGCCAGATCCTCCTGGTCTTCAGCGGACTGATGCTCGGCATGTTCCTGGCCGCCCTCGACCAGACCATCGTCGGGACCGCCCTGCCGACGATCGTGAACAGCCTGCACGGCCTGAACCACATGAGCTGGGTGGTGACCGCCTACCTGCTCACCTCGACCATCTCGACGCCCCTCTACGGCAAGCTGTCCGACCAGTTCGGCCGCAAGGGCATCTTCCAGTTCGCCATCGTCGTCTTCCTGGTCGGCTCGGCCCTGGCCGGCCTCAGTCAGAACATGTTCGAGCTGATCGCCTTCCGCGGCATCCAGGGCCTCGGTGCCGGTGGTCTGATGGCCATGGCGATGACGATCATCGCCGACGTGGTCTCCCCCCGCGAGCGCGGCCGCTACCAGGGCTACTTCGGGGCAACCTTCGCGCTGTCCTCGATCGCCGGCCCGCTGCTGGGCGGGGTGTTCACCACCTACCTGTCGTGGCGGTGGATCTTCTACATCAACATCCCGATCGGCATCGTGGCCCTGGTCGTGACCTCCGCGGTGCTGAAGCTCCCGTTCCGCCGCCAGTCCCACCGGATCGACTTCCTCGGTGCCGGGCTCATGATGGTGGGGGTGACCGCCGCGCTGCTCGTCACGGTGTGGGGCGGGACCCAGTACGCGTGGTCCTCGCCGATCATCATCGTCCTGGCGCTGGCGGCGGTCGCGTTCGTCGGCACCTTCGTGGTGTGGGAGCACTACGCGGCGGAGCCCATCCTGCCCCCGTCGCTCTTCCGCATCGGCGTCTTCCGGACCGCGTCGACGGTCAGCTTCCTGCTGTCCATGGTGATGTTCGGCGCCATCATCTACCTGCCGCTCTACCTGCAGCTGGTGGACGGCGTGTCGATCATGGTGTCGGGCCTCCTCATGGTCCCGCTCATGCTCGGCCTCCTGGCCTCCTCCGTCGTCTCGGGCCAGATCGTCTCCCGCACGGGCAGGTACAAGGCGATGCCGGTCGTCGGTTCGATCCTCGTGATCATCGGCATGGTGCTGCTCTCCCACCTGGGGCTGCACACGCCGCACCTGACCATGAGCCTGTACGTCATCGTGCTGGGCGCCGGCATGGGCATGACCATGCAGATCATGATCCTGGCCACGCAGAACGCCGTGCCGGCGGACGCGATCGGCACCGGCACCGCGGCCGTCACGTTCTTCCGGTCACTGGGCGGCGCCTTCGGGACGTCGCTCTTCGGCGCCGTGTTCATCGCCGGCCTCACCCACTGGATCCCGCGCCTGGTGCCGGGGGCCGCGGCGGCGAACATCCATGTCAACGGCAGCTTCTCGATGAGCCCGGCGGAGCTCCATGCGTTCCCGCCCCACGTGCAGCACGGGATCCTGGACTCGTTCGTGCGGTCACTCCACACCGTGTTCCTGGTCGGCGTGCCCATCGCCGTGGTGATGTTCATGGCCACCCTGTTCCTCAAGGAGCTGCCGCTGCGGTCCGCGTCGGGCCTCCAGCGCCCGAGCGAGGACGTGGCCATGTCGATGGGCGAGGTCGGCTCGGCCGACGCCGAGATCGACGAAGGCTTCGTCGATCACGGCCTGCCGATCGGCTGAGCCCTAGGCCACGGCGTGGACGGACCGACGGGCCTCGTCACGCTCCACGGCGAAGGCGACGATCCTCTGCCGGAGCCACTGATGGCCCGGGTCGTGCTCGGCGCGGTTCGCCCACAGCAGCAGCTGGTGGATCGGCTCGAGTGGCATGGGCGGCTCCAGGAGCCGGAGCGCGGTCTGGTCGGCCAGCGACCACGCCAGGCGCTCGTGGACCAGGGCGATCCGACGTGTCCCGTGGAGGAGCAGCGGCGCCAGGCCGAACGCCGTGGTGATCTCGGTGTTGCGTGAGATGCCCAGCCGGTCGAGCTGGGCCTCTGCGGGGGACACCTCGTGGCCACAGGACGTCGCCAGATAGGGCAGTGCGCTGAACTCCTCGAGTGTGATCGTGTCCCCCACGATGTCGTTGTCGGCGTCGACGGCGCAGACGAACCGGTCCTCGAACAGCGGGACGTGGGGGAACTCCCGGAACGGCCCGAAGACCTCGCTCGGGACGATGACCAGGTCCACCTGCCCGCGCCCCAGCCGCTCCACGTAGTCGTCCCCCGGCGGGGACACCCACAGTCGGACCCCCGGGGCCTCCTCCTCGAGCCGCGTCAGGAGTGGCGTGAGGAAGGTCACCATGGTGTAGTCGCTGGCGATGACCGAGAACGACCGACCGTCCCGCTCCGGGTCGAACGCCGACCGGCTGGCGAGGATGGACATGATGCCGTCCAACACCTCCCGTACCGGCTCGACCTGTGCCAGGGCGTAGGGCGTCGGCACCATGGCACGTCCCTCCCGCACGAGGAGCGGGTCGTCGAAGAGCCGGCGGAGCCGGGTCAGCGTCGAGCTCATCGCCGATTGGCCGACACCGAGCCGGTCGGCGGCCCGGGTGACGCTGCGCTCGGCCAGCAGTGCGTCGAAGGCGACGAGCAGGTTGAGGTCGACCTGGTGCAGTTCCATGGACGGAGCGTATCCATCATTGATCAGATCGATGGGAAGGACCTCCAGAGATTGTTGGAACCGGTCGGGGCAGCGCCTTACCATCAGCTCGCACATGCCCGCCGACCCGACAGGAGCGACACGATGACCGTTCTCATGACCAGCGAGATGCCCGGCCTCACCCGGGACGGCTATGACCAGCTGGCCGCCGCGCTGCTTCCCGCACTGCAGTCCGCCGACGGGTTCATCGCCCACGCCGCCGGACCGGTCGAGGGCGGGTTCCGGGTCACCGAGCTGTGGGAGTCCGAGGACGCCCACACGACGTGGTTCACCGCGCAAGTGGTCCCCACCCTGCCGGCCCACGCGCCGCCTCCGGCGATCACGTTCCGGCCGATCGTCAACGTGGCGACCCGCTGACGAT
>JADGOH010000177.1 GCA_017883025.1 Acidimicrobiales bacterium | reverse complement strand
CCTCGGCCGCCTGCAGGACCTCGTCGGCGTCCAGGAACGGGGTCGCCTTGACCGGGGTGTCGAACCGGGACGACTGCGAGCAGAAGTGGCAGTCCTCGGGGCAGCCGCCGGTCTTGGCCGACAGGATGCCCTCCACCTCGACCTCCGGACCGCACCACGCCAGGCGGACCTGGTGGGCCAGGGCGGCCAGGGACGTCACGTAGCTGTCGGGCAGGGCGGCCAACTCGGCCAGCTCGTCCCCGGTCAGCAGGCGCCGCTCGTCGAGCAGCGCGGACTCTGCCGTGTGGATCCGGGCGCGAGCCTCGGCCGGCTCGATGTCCGGGCGCACGGGCTCACCGCGCCGGGGCGGGGTGAGGGTGACGTTGACGGACGTGGGGGAGGTGGCGGTGTCTCCGGGCATGGCTGCCACGGTACCTGCCCGTGCGCCCGCCCGGAAAACCCGGGCCGGTCACTCGTAGCGGAGGACGCCCCGGATGTTCTTGCCGGCCAGCATGTCGGCGTAGCCCTGGTTGATCTCCTCGAGCTTGTAGTTGTTGGTGACCATGTTGTCGAGGTCGAGCTGGCCCAGGTCGTAGAGCTTCATGAGGTGGGGGATGTCGTAGCGCATGTTGCCGGACCCGAAGATGGTGCCGACGATCTGCTTCTCCATCAGGGTGAGCCAGGTGAGGCTGAGGCTCACCTCGGTCTCGTTGACCGAGTGGATGTTGGTGACGACCACCCTGCCGCGCTTGGCCGTCATGGTCATGATGGACTCCATCAGCGAGCCGTCCCCGACGCCCATGGTGCAGATCACCTTGTCGGCGTTCTTGCCCCAGGTGACCTCGTTGACCAGGGCGGTGGCCTCCTCGATGCTGGCGTAGGTGTGGGTGGCGCCGAACTTGACGGCCATCTCGCGCTTGAAGGGCAGCGGGTCGATGGCGAAGATGTGCTCGGCCCCGGCCAGGCGGGCCCCCTGGATGGCCGCGGCACCGATGCCGCCGACCCCGATGACCACGACGTCGTCGCCCGGTCGGACGTCGGCGGCGTAGACGGCCGAGCCCCAGCCGGTGGTGACGCCGCAGCCGACCAGGCACGCCTTCTCGAGCGGGTAGTGGTCGAGGATCTTCACGCACGACGCCTGGTTGACGACGGTGTGCTTGGCGAACGTTCCCAGGCAGACCATGGTCGGGATGTCGGTGCCGTCGGCGGCGTGGTGGCGGTACGTGCCGTCGGACTGGGCCCCCATCAGCAGCATGCCGCCGACGTCGCACAGGTTGGAGTGGCCCCGGGCGCAGGACGGGCACTTGCCGCAGGCGGCGACGAACCCGAACACCACGTGGTCGCCCGCCTTCAGGTCCTCGACGCCCGAGCCGACCTCCTCGACGATACCGGCGCCCTCGTGGCCGGCGATGATCGGGAACAGCCCGGGCAGATCACCGGTGCGCACATGCTCGTCGCTGTGGCACATGCCGGACGCCACGATGCGCACGAGCACTTCGCCCGCCTTCGGCGGGTCGAGCGTGATCGTCTCGATCTGCCAGTCCTGGTTCTGGCCCCAGAGAACCGCTGCCTGTGTCTCCATGTTGTTCCCTCCCTCGTCGAGTCCCGCGGGCAGTAGGTGGCGCTCCACGGAACGAGGTTCCGGCCACCGGCGCCCGCAGGCCGGACGGTGTCCCGTCCGTGTACCTCCGATGCTGGCACAGATGACGGTCGACGGTCGACCGCCCGTCCCACGGCGGCCCCGCGGCTGCGCTGGCTCAGGCGGGTGCCGGTGGATCCCCGAAGACGGGCGGGCGCTTCTCGCGGAGTGCGGCCACTCCCTCGCGGTAGTCCGGACCGGCCATCATGGGATCGAGCATGGCCTCGGCCGCCCGGACGGCTTCGGCCGCGGTGAGGTGGAACGCGTCGTAGACCTGGCGCTTGGAGGCGGCCAGCGAGGCCGGCGAGACCGTCGTGGCCAGCATGCGGGCGTACCCGTGCACGTGGTCCAGCAGGTCGGGGCCGTCCACCACGGCGGTGACCAGCCCAAGGTCGTGGGCCTCGTCGGCGTCGAAGGTGCGGCTGGAGAGGATGAGGTCGAGCGCCCGGGGCAGGCCGATCAGTTTGGGGAGCAGCCAGGCCAGGCCGAAGGCGCAGGGCAGCCCCAGCTTGCCGTGGGCGGTGGTGAACTTGGCCCCCCGGGCCGCGAACCGGAGGTCGCAGTAGCAGGACAGGGCGAAGCCGATGCCGGCCACGGGCCCGTTGATCGCCGCCAGGATCGGCTTGGCGATCCCGAAGTGGTAGGCGAGCTCGGCATCGAACTCGGGCCGCACCCCCTGCCCCGGTGTGGCCAGGTCGTCGGGCGCCCCCGAGTCGTAGGACCCCCGCTGGGCGTGGCCCGCCAGGTCCTCGGACTCTGCCCCGGCGCAGAAGCCGCGACCGCTGCCGGTGACCACGATCACCCGGACGGCCGGGTCGTCGGACGCCGCCTGCAGGTGGCCCCGGTACTCGGCGTTCATCGTCGCCGTCCAAGCGTTGAGCCGCTCGGGACGGTCCAGGATGATGGTGGCGATCCCGTCGGCCACGCCGTAGCGGGTGGCCTCGAGCGGGGACGTCGTCATCGGCTGGTCCACGCACGGACGTCCCGGTGGCCGGTCGGCTGGACCGGCACGGCCACGGGGACGGACCTGTTCAGTAGCGGTAGTGCTCGGGCTTGTACGGGCCGTCGACGGCCACGCCGATGTAGTCGGCCTGGTCCTTGGTGAGGGTGGTCAGGCGCACGCCCAGTGCGTCGAGGTGGAGGCGGGCGACCTTCTCGTCGAGGAGCTTCGGGAGCAGGTAGACCTTGTTCTCGTACTGGCCGGTGTTGGCGAACAGCTCCATCTGGGCCATCGTCTGGTTGGTGAAGGAGTTCGACATCACGAAGCTCGGGTGGCCGGTGGCGTTGCCGAGGTTGAGGAGGCGGCCCTCCGACAGGATGATCACGGCCTTGCCGTCGGGGTAGACCCACTTGTCGACCTGGGGCTTGATGTTGACCCGCTCGATGTCCGGCGTGGCCATGAGGCCGACCATGTCGATCTCGTTGTCGAAGTGGCCGATGTTGCCCACGATGGCCTGGTGCTTCATGCGGGCGATGTCGGCCGACGTGATGACGTCCTTGTTGCCCGTGGTGGTGATGAAGATGTCGGCGGTCTCGAGCATGTCGTCGAGGGTGGCCACCTGGTAGCCCTCCATCGCCGCCTGCAGGGCGCAGATCGGGTCGATCTCGGTGATGACGACGCGGGCGCCCTGGCCGCGGAGCGAGTCGGCGCAACCCTTGCCCACGTCGCCGAAGCCGCAGACCACGGCCACCTTCCCACCCATGAGGACGTCGGTGGCCCGGTTGATGCCGTCGATGAGGGAGTGGCGGCAGCCGTACTTGTTGTCGAATTTGGACTTGGTCACCGCATCGTTGACGTTGATGGCCGGGAACAGCAGCTCGCCGCTCGCCTGCATCTCGACCAGGCGGTGGACGCCGGTGGTGGTCTCCTCGGACACGCCCTTGATGCCGTTGGCGATGGAGGTCCATCGGTTGCCGTCCTCGGCCAGGCTGCGGGTCAGGACGGACAGGACGACGGCGTACTCCTCGGAGTCGGCAGGCGACGGGTCGGGAACCACGCCGGCCTTCTCGAACTCGACGCCT
>JADGOH010000052.1 GCA_017883025.1 Acidimicrobiales bacterium | reverse complement strand
GGGCGAGCCCCCGGTGGGGATTGAACCCACGACCCCCGCCTTACCATGGCGGTGCTCTACCACTGAGCTACAGGGGCAGTGCGGCTCGATCGAGCAGCAAGAAAGAAGATCATAGCCACATCCGCCGCACCTGGACAGACGGCCTCCCGCCTACCATCTACGGATGCACGTGCGCCTGGCAGAGCCCGTGGACGCCGAGTCCGTCCGCCGGATCTACAACGCCGAGGTGGTCGGCTCGACCGCCACCTTCGACCTCCGCCCGCGCACGCCCGAGGAGCAGGCCGCCTGGATGGCCGAGCACGAGGGCACCTACCCGGTGGTGGTGGCCGTGGACGACGGGGGCGCCGTGCTCGGCTTCGGATCACTGTCGACCTACCGGGATCGCCCCTCCTACGCCACGACCGTCGAGAACTCCGTCTACGTCGACGCCGTCCATCGGGGCCAGGGGGTGGGCCGGGCCCTGCTCGAGGAGCTCATCCGCCTCGGCACGCTCCACGGGTTCCACTCGATGATCGCCCGGGTGTCGGACGGCAACACCTCCTCGATCGCCCTGCACGAGGCCTGCGGGTTCGAGTACGTCGGGGTGGAGCGGGAGATCGGCCGGAAGTTCAACCGGTGGCTCGACGTGGCCGTGCTGCAGCGCATGCTGGGCGGCCACGGTATCGATGTGGGCGCCTGAGGCGGGAGGGAGCCCGGGTCGTTGTGGCCGTTGCTACCGTCAGGCGGCTGCGGACACGACCGCCGTGGGAGTGCTGCCGGCCGGGACCGTCGAGCGCCGGTCCCACGAGGACAGCGGCACGGTCAGGACGATCAGCAGCCACAACAGGGTGAGGACGATCAGCAGCGGGTCCCCGTGGAAGAGGGTCGTCACCAGCTGGGTCCCGCCCGGCAGCTCGATGAACGCCGTGACCATCGACAGGCCGATCACCAGCGACCGCAGTTGGCCGAGGGCCACCGGAGCGAGGAGGATCAGACCCCACGACAGGTACCAGGGCTGCACGACCGGACCGAGGAGCACGAACAGCAGGAGCGTGGTCCCGAGCGCCTTGAGGGTGCCGATCCGGTCGCTGTTCAGCAGGAGCCACACGGCCGATACGCCGGCACCCACCATCCCGAGGAACCGGCACACCGACAGCACGCCGCCGACGCCCACGTTCACGTGGACGAGGTGGGCGAGCCCGGTGACCAGGAAGGCGAGCCCGGTGGTGGGCGACGCCCACGAACGGACCACGCCGGGGGTGCCGAGGATCGAGATCCAGCCCCAGCCGAGGCCGCTGACGAACGAGAAGGCCCCGAGGACCCCGAGGCCGATCAGCCCGGCAGTCACCACTGGTCGGACGCGGTCCTTCACCGCCACGCCGGTCCCGAGCCAACTCCACCCGATGTAGAGGATCCCGAGCGCGGCCGGCGCCTTGACCGCGGTGGCCAGGGCGCAGAGCAGGATCCCGACGATCGGCCGCTTCTCCTTGGCCATGGTGAGGCCGGCGACCAGCAGGCCGAGCATCAGTGCATCGTTGTGGGCACCTCCGATGAGATGGAAGATCGTCACCGGGTTCAGGACCATGAGGGTGAACAGCTCGGCGCCGTCCCGGTGATAGAGCTTGGCCAGGCGGGGGACGCAGGCCGCGATCAGCAGCACGCCCACCAGCGCCAGCAGCCGGAGCAGGATGATCGTGGCCAGCTCGTTGTGGAACGTGATCCGGGCGAAGAAACCGTCGAGCTGGAGGAACATCGGACCGTACGGGGCCGGCGCGTTCCCCCACAGCGGGTCGACCGGGGCGGTGTAGGCGTTGTTGCCCAGCTCGAAGGGCCCGTAGAGGTACGGGTTCATGTGGTGGCTGACCATCTCGCCCTGGGCGGCGTAGGAGTAGGCGTCGCGGCTGAACAGTGGGGCGATGACCAGGACCGGCAGGGACCACAGGGCGAACACGCCCATCATCGTCCGCACCGGGACCCCGTGGCGGCTCCGGTAGAGGCGGATCATCCCCCACCACACGCGCATGAACAGGAGGAGTCCGCCGTAGACGGCGGCCAGCGAGAAGTAGACGCCCCAGTGGCTGGGGGACGCCGTGCTCGGCTCGCCGAAGAACCAGACGCCCGGCATCTCGAGCTTGAACGGCGAGCTGGGCATCGACGACCCGATGGCGACGGCCAGCACGGCCACGAACCCGAGCAGGGCGGGGCGCCACACCATGCCCCGGGTGTCGATCGGCTCGTCGGGCTCGTCGGTCACCTCGAACGCGTCGCTGGGCCCGCCGAGCCGGTCGCGCAGTCTGTCGGCGTAGGCGATGAGCGCACGGACCACCAAGTGGGCGTGGTGCGTGGGGACACCGTCGTCGAGCCGCTCGTCCTCGGGCACTGCCGCCGCTGTGCGATCCGATGGCATGGGGTTGGGGAGCTCCTGTGTCGACCGGTCCTGCAGGGTCGGCCGGTGGCCGACGGGGCCCTGCGCGGAGTGGCTGCACGTCCCCCGACAGTTCCGTCCCACCGTGGGCCGGTCCTGAACGCACTCATTCCGTAACGTCATTGTAACCAAACGGCGGGGCAGGGGTTGGTTCAGCTGACGACACCCGTCCGGGACCGGCCCGTACCTGGTGCGACGCCCGCTCAAGGAGTCCCCCGGTCCCGACGATGCACCTGGCGGGAGTCCCCGCGTTCGGCCGCGATCCGGCTCCCGGCCTCCGGCGACAGGAGAGGACGGGCACCGATGGGACCGAGGGACGAGTCGGAGGGTGTCGCACCGTGACCGCTCGCAACGGGCGGCACGCCGTCGTGATGGGCGCCGGCATGGCCGGGCTCCTGGCGGCACGCGTCCTGTCCGGCCACTTCGACCGGGTCACCGTCCTCGACTGGGACCTGCTGCCCGACGCCCCGGCCACGCGGCGCGGTGCCCCTCAGGGCCACCAGCTGCACACGTTCCTGCCCGGCGGGCTGGAGATCGCCGGCGCGTACCTCCCGGGCCTGGTCGACGAGCTCGTGGCCGCCGGGGCGTTGCCCATGCGATTCGGCCAGGACCTGGTCATCCACCGTCCCGAAGGTCGGTCCTACCTGGCGGCCGTGCAGCGGCCCGAACCCCTGGTCACCGGAGTCGGCTACCTCTCGATGTCCCGGGCCCTGCTCGAGCGCGTCGTGCGGGGCCGTGTGTGCGCACTGCCCGGCGTGGAGGTCCGCGGCCGGGCTGGCGTCCGGGCTCCCGTGGTACAGGACGGGTCCGTCCGGGGAGTCGTGCTCGCCGGCGGGGAGCAGGTCACCGCCGACCTGGTGGTCGACGCCTCCGGCAGTGCCGGACGGTCGTTCTCGTGGCTGGCCGGGCTCGGCTGCCCCAGGCCCGCCGAGTCCGTGGTCCGCTGTGACTTCGCCTACTCCAGCGCCGTCCTCAGGCCTGCCGATCCCGCCGCCCTGCCCGGTGGCGGGATCCTCGTGCTCCCCGACCCGACGAGCGACACGCCGACCCGCGCCGGCTACGTCACCCGCCTCGAGGGCGGCCTGTGGATGGCCGGCCTGGGCGGGCGCAACGGGGACCACCCTCCCACCGGCCTCGACGCCTGGCGGGAATTCGGGCGCACGCTTCCCACGTCAGACTGGGACGAGCTCGTCGGGGCGGCCACCCTGGTCGACGGGCCGGTGTCGTACCGGTTCCCCCGGTCAGTGCGGCGGCACGTCGAACGGTTGGACCGGTTCCCCGACGGCCTGCTGCCGCTCGGTGACGCGATCTGTCACGTCAACCCGCTCTACGGCCACGGCATGTCGGCAGCGGCCGGCCAGGCCAAGGTGCTCGACCAGGTCCTCGCGGACCGGACCCGACGCGGCGGGGACCTCACCGGCATGGCCCACGAGTTCTTCGTCGGCGCCCACGAGACGACCCGGGCCCCCTGGGCGCTGGCCGCCGGCTCCGACCTCCTCACCGCCGGGACCATCGGCGACTTCCCCGACGAGGAGTTCGAGAACCTGATGCGCCTGGTGCGGCTCGGCACGCTCATCGACGAGGACGCCGAGGCCGCGTCCCTGTTCGTCGACGTGTTCACCCTGCGGCGCCCCTGGTCCACCCTCGAGGAGTCACCGTGGCGCGAGCGTCTGTCCCCCGCCACCTCGGGGGCCGTTGCTCCGTGACCCGCAGGGCGACGAGCTGACCGACCGACGCAGGCTTCCCGCTCCGGACGCACGGGAGCCCCGGTCGGTGGGCGGGATCCGCGCACCGACCGGGGCTCCGACTGCGTGGGCCGAGAAGGATTCGAACCTTCGTAGGCAGAACCGGCAGATTTACAGTCTGCTCCCTTTGGCCGCTCGGGCACCGACCCGCAGGCGAGCAAGGATACCGCTTCGCACGGGGGTACTGTTCCTTCATGCCCACCTTCGATGTCGTCTCCGAAGTTGACATGCAGGAAGTCCGCAACGCCGTCGACCAGGCCAACCGCGAGGCGACCACCCGGTTCGACTTCAAGGGGACCGACTCGACCATCGAACTGAACGACAAGGAGCTGATCCTGGCCTCGTCCACCGAGGACCGGCTCCGGGCGCTCTATCAGGTGCTGCAGGAGAAGATGGTCAGGCGGGAGGTGTCGCTCAAGTCGTTCGACGTCGGGAAGGTCGAGGAGGCGTCGAAGGGCTCGGCCCGACAGCGACTCGGGATCCAGGCCGGTATCTCCTCCGACCACGCCAAGAAGATCAACCGGTTCATCAAGGACCTCAACCTCAAGGGCGTGTCGTCCCAGACCCAGGGCGACCAACTGCGCGTCACCGGCAAGAAGCGCGACGACCTGCAGGCCGTCATCGCCGCCCTGAAGGCCGAGGACTTCGGGATCCCACTGCAGTTCGACAACTTCCGCGACTGACCGTCCGCCGCCGGTCCCGCATGCCGGCGGACGGGGGCCCGGTCCGTCGTCGTCCTGCCGCAGGCATACTCGGGCCATGGACTCCACTCGAAGCGCGCTGATCACCGGTGCCTCGGCCGGCCTGGGTCTGGCTACCGCCCACCACCTCGCCGGCCTCGGCTTCGGGCTGACCCTCACCGGGCGCACGGAGGCCACCCTCGACGCCGCGGTCGCCCAATTGACGGCGGCGGGCGCGGACGTGGTCGGCGTCGTTGCCGACGCGTCTGCGTGGGACGACACCGAGCGCGCGGTGTCCGCCCACCGAGAGCGCCATGGGGGACTCGACGTCGTGGTGGCCAACGCCGGATTCACTGCGGCCGGCGATCTCGCCGACGGCGACCCGGTCCAGTGGCGGGCCATGGTCCTCACCAATGTCCTCGGGCCGGCGTTGCTGGTCAAGGCCTCACTCCCCCACCTCACCGCACCGGGTGGCCACGTCGTCCTGATCGGCAGCGTGGCCGGGAAGGTCATCCGGCCCGGAAGCCTCTACGGCGCGACGAAGCACGCCGTGGCCTCGCTGGCGGCCAACCTCCGGGCCCAGGTGACGGCCTCCGGCATCCGGGTGGCCGTGGTCGAGCCGGGCATCGCCGACACCCCGTTCTGGGGCGAGGCCGGGCCCCCCGGATTCGCCCTCGCAGCCGGCGCCGTGGCCGAGGCCATCGGCTACATCGTGCAGCAGCCCGCCGGCGTTGACGTCAACGAACTCCTGGTGCGGCCGGTGGGCCAGCCGATCTGACCTCCACAGGGCCCCTTGGGGTCCGGCCGGGGCCTACTGCGGGCGGCGTCGGGCGGCGTTCCGGACCGAGGCGGTCAGCACACCGGCGACCAGTACCGGGGCCAGCAACGCGGCCGCAGTCCGCAGTCCCGGACGGAGGCACAGCACGGCGAGCACGCCGACGACCGCCACCACACCGACGAACAACTCGGGCGTGTCGCCGATCAGGAAGTCCCACCAGAACCGGCCGAAGGCCGTCAGCCAACGCACTACGGCGGGCCCCGCGTAGTCAGGGTGCTCGTCAGCCATGGGTCGTCTCCCCCGTCGGGGCAAGGCCGTCGGGGTGCGGTGCGGCATGGTGGCGGAGTGCGAGGACCAGCAGCCAGGCGACCAGTCCGTACCAGGCAACCAGCACCGGGATGGCCAGATCCGACCCGGGCCAGGTCGCGTGCACGCCCTCGGCCGACCAGAAGGTGCCGAAGCTGACCAGCATGAGGCCGACACCCATCTTCATGGCGTTCTCAGGGACGCCCGACAGCTGCCGGTGGACGATCAGCCCGATGACCACCACCACGACCACGGCGGCGGCAGCGGCCAGCGCCGCCAGTCCGAGCCGGTGCGAGGTCGTGCCCAGGGTGATGACGATGACCACGACCTCGAGTCCCTCCAGGAACACACCTTTGAAGGCGACGGTGAACGCGGTGGCGTCGCGGCCCGACGCAACCGGTGCGCCCGACAGCTCGGCCACCTGCTCGGCGAAGATGGCGTCCTCGTCGTGCTTCGCCTTGAGCCCTGCGGCCCGCAGGACGGCCTTGCGCAGCCACTGCAGTCCGAACACCAGGAGCAGGCCGCCCACCAGCAGTCGGAGCACCGACAGCGGGACCCAGTGCACGAGTGCGGGGCCGAAGACGACCACCAGTGCAGTCAGGGCCGCCAGCGCGGCGGCGACCCCCTCGAAGGCCGAGCGCCAACCCCGGGTGACCCCTACCGCCAGCACGATGGTGAGCGCCTCGACCATCTCGACCGCACTGGCCAGGAAGACGGCGGTGACCAGCACCGCCGCACCCGTGGGGGTCGCAGCGGCTAGCAGCACGCGTGGAGCGTCGTGATCAGGCCGCCTCGACGAGCTCGTCGAGCTCCTCGAGCGGGTGGACGTGGAACATCCTGTTGAAGATCATGAACTTCAGCACCCAGAAGACGCCGAACGACACCAGGTTGGCCACCAGCACCAGCACGGTCTGGTCGAAGTGGCTCAGATGATGGACCGTGCTGATGTGCCGGGCCAGGGCGGCGCCGCCGATCGAGACGGTGATGCCGAGGGCCGACAGCGACCAGAACGGGATGATCTCCTTGGTCAGGTGCGAGCGACCGCCCTTGCCCCAGACCCATTTGCGGTTCAGGTAATAGGAGGGCAGCGTGGCCACGGCGTTGGCGAAGACGGTGCTGGCGATCTGGCCCCACAGCTTCAGGACGCCGAAGACGAGGAACAGAACACCGAACGAGACCGCCGTCGAGACCACCGACACCATCGTGTACTTGATCAGGTGCTTGGCCTCGGGCGTGTCCCGCTTCTCCCAGACGTGGACCAGGCGTTCGGCCAGGGTCGGTCGGGTGGTCGTGTCGGGCATCGCCCCGACTCTAGCCGTCATGGATCCGTAACATTGGGGCGCTCCGCGGCCACGGCGAAACCCTCGTGGACGACGCCTGCCAGGTGCGTCAACCGGCCAGGCCGTTGGCGCGGGCCACCCCGCCGAACCAGGCAGCGCTCGGCTTGGGCCGCCGCCCGAAGTTCGCCCGGTCCACCTCCACCAGGCCGAACGTGGGCCCGTAGCCGAGGACCCACTCGAAGTTGTCCAGGAGGCTCCAGTAGAAGTAACCGCGGACGTCGATCCCGTCGTCCAGGCACGTCCGGACCCCGCCGAGCGCCCGGGTGACGTAGTCGACCCGCAGCGCGTCGTCATCGGTGCCGATCCCGTTCTCGGTCACGTAGACCGGCAGCCCACCGGTGACGTCGGCCGCCCGTCGGATGGTCGCCCCCAGCGCCTCGGGGTACACCTCATAGCCCATCTGCGTGGTGCCGACGCCCGCCTCGGCCGGCAGCGCCCCGTCGGGGCCGACCCGCATGCGGGTGTAGGTCTGGACGCCGATGAAGTCGTCGCCGCCGGTGGCCTCGAGGTAGACGTCCTCGCTTGGCCGGCGCAGGCGCTCGAGCCACGCCTCGCCGCCGGGCTGGAGCTGGTAGTCGGTCATCGACACCGTCATGCCGACCGGGAAGTCGCCCGGGCCGGAGCGGATGGCCTCGACCGCCTTGCGATGGGCGGAGACCAGTGCGGCGTTCACCGCGTCCCGCCGGGTCCGGTCCCGGACCCGGGGCGGGAAGATCCCGAACCGCCACCCCATGGTCGCCACCACGTTGGGCTCGTTGAGGGTGCAGGCGATGCCGATCAGGTCGCCCAGGTGCTCGGTCGCCTTCTCGCAGAAACGGGCGAACCGGTCGGGGGCATGGGGCGCCTCCCAGGTCCCGGCCGCCGCCAGCCAGCGGGGGTGGGTGAAGTGGTGGAAGGTGACCACGGGCAGCACGCCGTGCTCGTGGCAGGTGGCGGTCATGCGCCGGTAGTGGTCGAGCGCGACCGTCGAGAACTCGCCCTCCTCGGGCTCGATCCGGCTCCACTCGAGGGAGAACCGGTAGGCGCCGAGGCCGAGGTCGGCGATGAGCGCGATGTCCTCGGGGTAGCGGTTGAACGAGTCGCACGCGTCGCCGCTGACGTCCATGCAGCCCGACGTCGGGTCGTGCTCCATGGCCCACCAGTCGTTGTTGACGTTGCCCCCTTCGATCTGGTGGGCGGCGGTTGCCGTCCCCCACAGGAACGGCTCGGGGAAGGTGGACTCGGGCACGAACGTCACCGTAGCGGCCGTCCCGCGGTCCCGCCCTGCCAGGGGGGAGTCGGGCGACCTGACAGGATGTGGGCCGTGAGCGAAGCCCTCGAGTCCCTCGTCGAACTGCTCGATCTCGAGCCCATCGAAGTCAACATCTTCCGCGGGTCCAACCCCAACGAGGAGCGCCAGCGGATCTTCGGCGGGCAGGTGGCGGCCCAGGCGCTGATGGCTGCCGGGCGCACGGTCGAGATCGGGCGGCCCCACTCGCTGCACGCCTACTTCCTCCGCCCGGGTGACCCGAACGTGCCCGTGCTCTACGAGGTCGACCGCATCCGCGACGGGCGCTCGTTCACCACCCGACGGGTCGTGGCCATCCAGCACGGCCGGGCCATCTTCCACCTGTCGGCGTCGTTCCACGCGGACGAGCCCGGACTCGACTTCCAGATCTCGATGCCCGAGGTCCCCGACCCCGAGTCGCTGCCGACGCTGCGCGAGCGGCTCGAGCCCTACAAGGACAAGGTGGGCGACTGGTTCGACCGGCCCCACCCCATCGACCAACGCCACCTCGGTCCACTGCCATGGATGCACCGCCGGAGCACCGAGCCCGGCCAGCGCCTGTGGCTGCGGGCCGACGGCGTGCTTCCCGATGACCCGCTCCTCCACACGTGCATCGCCACCTACGCGTCGGACATGTACCTGTTCGACACCATGCTGGCCCCCCATGACGTGGGGTGGGACGACCCCGACTTCATGGGCGCCAGCCTCGACCACTGCATGTGGTTCCACCGGCCGGTGCGGGCCGACGAGTGGCTGCTCTACGACATGGACAGCCCGACCAGCCACGGCGCCCGTGGCCTCGCGCGGGGGTTCATGTTCGCCCGCGACGGCGAGCTTGCGGTGTCGATGGTCCAGGAAGGCCTGATGCGGCTCGTGGGCCGGACGCCGGGCGGACCGGCGGCCTGACCGGCCCGGGTCGGTGCCCCGGGGGCCTACCGGTCGCCGATGGGGCGGTAGGCGCGCTCGTCGGCCCCGATGTAGAGCTGGCGGGGCCGGGCGATCTTCGAGTCCTGGTTGAGCATCTCCTGCCAGTGGGCCAGCCAGCCCGCGGTGCGCGGGATGGCGAACAGGACCGGGAACATCTCGAGCGGGAACCCCATCGCCTGGTAGATCAGGCCGGAGTAGAAGTCCACGTTCGGATAGAGCTTCCGCGAGGTGAAGTACTCGTCGGACAGCGCGATCTCCTCGAGCTTGAGGGCGATGTCGAGGAGCGGGTTCTTGCCGGTGATGGCGAAGACCTCGTCGGCCGTCTTCTTGATGATCTTGGCCCGGGGGTCGTAACTCTTGTAGACCCGGTGGCCGAAGCCCTGGAGCCGCCCGCCCGAGCCCGACTTCACCGAGGCGATGAAGGGCTCGACGTTCTCGATCGAGCCGATCTGGGCGAGCATCCGGATGACGGCCTCGTTGGCGCCGCCGTGGCGCGGGCCGTAGAGGGCGGCGGCGGCGGCGGCCGTGGCCGAGTAGGGGTCGGCGTGGGACGAGCCCACGACCCGCATTGCCGTGGTCGAACAGTTCTGCTCGTGGTCGGCATGGAGGATGAACAGGACGTCGAGCGCACGGGCGAGCACGGGGTCGGCCTCGAAGCGGGGCTCGGCGATCTTCCACATCATCGACAGGAAGTTCGAGGTGAAGGGGAGGGAGTTGTCCGGGTAGACGAACGGCATGCCCACACTGAATCGGTGGGCGGCGGCGGCCAGGGTCGGCATCTTGGCGATCAGGCGGATGATCTGCTTGTCGCGGGACTCGGGGTCGAAGATGTCCTTGGCGTCGAGGTAGAAGGTCGACAGCGCGGCCACGGCCGATACCAGCATGCCCATGGGATGGGCGTCGTAGTGGAAGCCCTCCAGGAAGCGCTTGCGCACGTTCTCGTGGATGAAGGTGTGGAGGGTGATCTCGCGCTCCCACACCTCGTATTCGTCGGTGGTCGGGAGCTCGCCGTTGAGCAGGAGGTAGGCCACCTCCAGGAAGGTCGACTCCTCGGCCAGCTGTTCGATCGGATAACCCCGGTACCGGAGGATCCCGGCGTCGCCGTCGAGGTAGGTGACCGCGCTCTCACAGGCGGCGGTGGCGGTCAGGCCCGGGTCGTAGAACCAGACCCCGGGGAGCAGCTTCGAGAAGTCGGCCGCCGACACCCCGCCGTTGTCCAGCGGGATCTCGAGGGACTGCCCCGTGCGGTTGTCGGTGATCGTGATGCTCTCGGCCACTCGCCTCAAACCCTTCGTCCGGTCCGTATCCTCGTCGTCCGTGCAATCCTAGATGCTCGCCCCCGACCCCTGACCAACCGGGTCGCCCGGGCTCAGCCGGTGACCTGGACGAGGAACGCCTGGGTCGAGCCCGTCGGGTCCGCCTGGCCGGGCGGGAGCGAGACCGACACCGTCACCGTGTAGCGGTGCGCCGAAGACACCGGCAGCGGGCGCAGGGCCGGCGACGCCGAGGCACCGGACGCGAGCGCCACGGTGGCCCGGCTCCGGCCGCCGGACTCGCCGGACGGCGGGGGGGCGGTCCCCGGCTGGTCGGCCGGGGTGACCGTGACCGTGACCGTCACGCCCGACTCGGGCACGTTGCCGCAGTTGGTGACCGACACGAGGGCGGCCAACGTGGTGGTGGGCGGCACCACGGT
>JADGOH010000003.1 GCA_017883025.1 Acidimicrobiales bacterium | reverse complement strand
GGCCCCGAGTGGTGCACCCGCCGCTCCGGCACCGGGGTCGACCGGCTCTTCGGCGTCGAACTGATGCGGGCCTCCGTGGACCGGGAGGACCTCGACGCCGTCATCGAGTTCGTCCTCGCCTCGGGCGGGTCCGACGGCCCGGTCGATCTCGGACCCACCATCCGCACGAGGGCCCGGGTCGAGCCCCCCGGCGGGGCGCCGGTCACCGAGCGGGCCGTCCTCTTCGGCCGGGCGGGACTGTTCGGCATCGTGTCCGAACCCGAACCCGAACCGGGCCCGGGTGCCGATGCCCACGGGCACGACCGGGTGCGGACCTCCAGCGGTCCCGTGCCTGCGTTCGGGGCGGCGCTGTTCCTGAACGCCGGGAGCCTGCACCACGTCGGGCCCGGGCGCCAATGGGTCGAGCTCGGTCGCCGGTGGGCCGCCGAAGGGGTCCGCTGCCTCCGCATGGACATCGGCAACGTGGGGGAGAGCCCGGACACCGGCCCTCCCGGCGAGTCCTCGAGCTACCCGCCCGGCGCACTGGGCGACGTCGAGGAGGGCGTCCGCTTCCTGGCGCCCGCCGACCCGGGCGAGGTGGTGCTGCTCGGACTATGCGCCGGCGCCTACCACGCGCTGCAGGCCGCCCCGACGACCCACGTCGGCGGGGTCGCCGTCCTCAACCCGCTGCGCCTCCCGTCCTCGGACCCGGCCGCCGGGGGAATGGGGGACCTGATCGACGGCGCACGGGTGTCCGCCTGGGGGGATCCCGACGAGGCCCCGCCCACACCCGGTGCGCCGAAGCGGCGTTTCCTGGGGTCGCTGCGCGACAAGGGCGTCTTCCGGCCCGTCACGAAGCACCTGCCGGACCGGGTGTGGTGGGCGGCCGACCTCGGCAGGGACCGCAAGGACCCGGTCGGCTCGTTGCGCCGGGTGGTCGACAGCGGCACGTCGCTCCTGGTCGTCCTGGGCCCGGACGAGTGGCCCGGAATCGGACGGGGTCACGCCCACGAGCTGAAGCGGGTGGCGAAGCACGGGGTCTTCGCCATCACCTACGTGCCGACGCTCGACCACAGCTTCCACGTGGCCAGCGGGCGAAACGACGCACTGGTCGTCCTGGACGAGTGGGTGCTGGGCACGGGACCGGGTGGGCCCACGAACCCCCCGGGGACGATGACGATCTCCTGACCGGCCGCCCCGCTCGGTGGTCGGTGGCCGGGTCGGCCGGCACTACCGGTCGGGGTCGGTGGTGCGGGCGGTGCCGGCGGCCGGTGTGCGGATGACGGCGACGGTCTTCGTCGGGTCGTCCGGGTCGAAGTGCAGGGTGATGGGCGCGTCGGGGTCCTCCGGCTCGCCGGGTGCCTCCATGACGAATGCCGGCAGCTCGCGCTTGGGCTCGAGCGCCTGCTGGAGCCCGAGGGCGATGCCCGACAGCACGGCGCCGGCGGTGGACCGCTTCATCCAGTGGTTGAAGCGCAGGGGGTCGTGGGGGCCCGGGTCGTCCTCGTCCTGCTCGTCCGTCCCGTCCCCGGGGGCCACGTGCTCGGGAGTCGCGTCGTCGGCGGTCGCAGCGCCGGGAGCCCCCGGCGCGACCCCTCCCACGGGCTCCGGATCGCCGTCGCCGGGATCGGGTCTCGGGGTAGTGTCCACGCACCCCACGGTACCGGCCGGTCCTGCGCCCGCCACCGTCGGGGCTGCGGGCGCCATCCGACCGACGGGGCGCCGCCCTCGGGAGGGGACATGACCGGAGTGGAGCAGACCGCCGACGTGGTCGTAGCGGGCGCCGGGTACGCGGGCCTGCGGGCGGCCCGGGACCTGGCCGCCGCCGGCCTCGACGTGGTGGTCCTCGAGGCCCGAGACCGGGTGGGTGGTCGGGTGTTCACCGAGGTCACCGGGTCGGGTGCCGTGGTGGACCAGGGCGGCCAGTGGATCGGCCCGACCCAGGACCGGCTCCAGGCCCTGGCCGACGAGTGCGGCGTGACCCGGTTCCCCACCTGGGTCGAGGGATCCAACCTCGAGGTGCGCTCGGGCGGCCTCCACCCCTTCACCGGGCTCGTCCCGACCTCGGACCCGGACGGGTCGGCCGACACCGTCGCCACGCTGCTCGACCTCGACCTGCTGGCGCAGGAGGTCTCGCCCAGCAGCCCGTGGGACCATCCGGACGCCGGGTTCCTCGACAGCATCACCCTGGCCGAATGGGTGGCGACCGCAGCGGACACCGACGTGGCCCGCTCCCTCGTGGCCACCGCCACCCTCGCCGTGTTCGGTTGCGGGCCCGACGAGCTGTCGCTGCTCTACGTGCTCGGCTACGCGCACGGCGGCGGTTCGATGTCCTCGCTCATCCGCACCTCCGGGGGCGCCCAGGAGCGACGGTTCACCGGGGGGGCCCAGCAGATGGCGGTGTGGTTGGCCGAGGGCCTGGGGGACCGCGTGGTGCTCGACGCCCCGGTGGTGGGCGTTGCGCACGGCCCGTCCGGGGTCACGGTGACCGCCGACCGCGCCGGCGCCGACGGGGTGCGTGCGCCCTGGCGGGTCGACGCGCGCCGACTGGTGGTGGCCATGCCCCCGGCCGTCCACGGGAGGATCGCCTTCGACCCGCCGCTGCCCGGCGCCCGCGACCAGCTGGCCCAGCGCGCCCCCATGGGCTCGGTCACGAAGGTCCACGCCGTCTATGACCGTCCCTTCTGGCGCGACGCGGGACTGTCGGGCCAGATCGTGGCCGACACCGGGCTGCTGCGGGCCACGTTCGACGACTCGCCCGAGGACGGGTCCCACGGCGTGCTGATGGGGTTCATCGCCGGTCCGGCCGACCGCCTGTCCGAGTCCGCCGGGCCCGACGGCCGGCGAGGGGCGTGCCTGGAGGAGCTGGCCCGAGCCTTCGGCCCCGAGGCGGCCGGACCGGTCGAGTTCACCGAGCAGCGGTGGTCGGCCGAGCCGTTCACCCGGGGCGGTCCGGTGGCGTGCCTGGGCCCAGGAGTGCTGACCGGGTGCGGACCGAGCCTGCGGCGCCCGGTGGGCCCGATCCACTGGGCCGGCACGGAGACGGCGTCGGCGTGGTCCGGCTACATCGAGGGGGCGCTCGAGTCGGGCGAGCGGGTGGCGACCGAGGTGGCCGCCGCGCTGGGGGCGGGTGCCGCCGCACCGGGGGGCCGATAGGGATGGCCACCGCCGACGAGATCGCCGAGGCCTACGCCGACTGGCAGGTGCGCTGCAACGGCAACGCCCGCCTGGCCCGGATGCTGCGGGGCTGGGACCGGACCGTGCACCTGATGGCCACCGACACGGGCGACGGGTTCACCATCGCCGTGTCGGGCTCGGTCCTGGCCGACCTACGGCACGGACTCGTCGACCGGCCCGACCTGGTGGTGTCGGCCACCAGCGAGGACTTCGCCGACCTGTTCTGGGGGGACCTCAACCCGTCGGAGAAGTACGTCTCGGGTGAGATCGTCCTGGCCGGGTCTTCCGAGGACGTGATGCGCCTCGACGCCATGTCCATGGTCGCCTTCCTCGACCAGTGACCCGGCGGCACCGGTCGCGGGCGCACCGATGAGCGAGGGCGCGCCCGCCCCGGCGGCCACCCTGCGCCGAGCCATGAGCCTGCGCACGGCCGTGTCGACCTCGACCGGCCTGGCCTTCGCCGCCCTGCAGTACCTGGCGGCTGCCGGCCTCGTCGCCTACGTGGCCGGCGACTCCGCGTGGATCTCCATCGGAGTCGCCGGCCTGCTGGCCCTCATGGCCTGGGCCTTCTTCGGCGAGCTGAACGGGATGTTCCCCACCGCCGCCGCAATCCGGCGCTACATGTCCGGCGCCATGGACGACCGGGTGGCGCTGACCATCACGTTCACCTACCTCAGCACGATCGTCCTCGTCGTGGCGGCCGACGCCTTCATCGTCAGTGCCGCCCTCACGCACGTGCTGCACGCACCGGGATGGCTGACCGCCGTGTGGACCCTGGCGCTGCTGGCGGTCGCGGTACTGTCCAACCTCCGCGGCGTCAAGGTGGCCGGATGGCTCCAGGACGTCGCCACCTCGATCGTGCTGGCCGCCACGTTGGTCGTGTCCGTCGTTGCCCTCGCCCGGTCGGGGACCGCACTGCGCACGCCGTTCCAGCCCGTCCACCACCACTCGGGCGCCGGGTTCCTGGAGTCGGTGGCGCTCGGGATCTTCCTCTACAGCGCCTTCGAGTGGGTGACCACCAATGCCGAGGAGGTCCGGGACCCGAAGCACATCCACCGGGCCATGCTCATCGCCGTCGCCGTGCTGTTCGCGGTGTGCGCGGCCATGACCACCGCCATGAGCCACGTGCTGACCCATGCGCAGCTGATCACCGCGTACCCGCAGCTGGCGCTCGGCCAGAAGGCGTTCGGCGCGGCCGGCATCTGGATCATGGCCGCCGTGACCACGGTCACCGCCCTCAACACCTTCAACGGCGGGTTCATCACCGCGTCGCGGTTCGTCTACGCCACCGCCCGGGAGGGGAGCCTGCCCCCGCTGCTGGCCCGTCTCAACGACCGGGCCGTCCCGTGGGTGCCGGTGCTGCTGCTCGGGACGACCTCGTTCGCCGTCTCGGTGGTCGTCGAGGTCGTCGGCGGCTCCGGCTGGCAGGTCCTGGTGGCCGTGGGGGCCGCCCTCGAGGGGATGATCTACGCGGTCGCCGCCTTCTGCGTACTGCGACTGCGGGGCCGGGTCCCCGACCACCACCGTCCCTTCCGGGTCCCGATCGTCCGGGTCGTGGCCATCGCCGGCCTGGTGGTCTTCTCGGTCCTCGCCCTGGTGGCCTCGGTGTCGGTCAACAACAGGTTCAGTCCTGTCCCGCTGGTCATCATCCTGGCGATGGGGGCGGCCTCGGCCGCCTACACCGTGACGGTCGTGCCGAAGCTGCAGGCCGCCGAGGCGGCGCGCCGCGCCGCCCGGCCGACCCGCCGCCGTCCGCGTCGCCCACCGGGGACGGCGGGGCCGGACCCCGGAGCGATCCCACCGCCGGTGCCGTAGGATCAGCGGCGTGCTTGACCGCTTCCACCCGCCGGTCGAGGAGTACCTCGAAACGATCTTCGCCCTCGAGGAGGAAGGGATCCCGGTGATCCAGGCCCGTCTGGCCGAGCGGCTGGGCAAGGCGGCACCTTCGGTGTCCGAGATGCTCGACCGCCTCGAGGCGGACGGCCTCATCGCCCGGACGGGCAGGCGCATCTCGATGACCCCGGCCGGAAAGGCACTGGCCGAAGGGGTCGTCCGAAAGCACCGCCTGGCCGAGCGCCTGCTCGTCGACATCATCGGGCTGGACTGGGACAAGGCCCATGTCGAGGCCGGCCGGTGGGAGCACGTGATCAGCGACGACGTCGAGGCGCGCCTGGTCGTCCTGCTCGACAACCCGACCACCTGCCCGCATGGCAACCCGATCCCCGGGGTGACGCCCGACAGCGCCGGCCAGCGCCGCCTGGCCGAGGCGCAGCCGGGGGAGCAGGTCCGTCTGGTGCGGATCACCGAGAGCGTCGAGCACGAGGCGGACTCGCTCACCTACCTGGGCGACAACGGACTGACCCCGGGCACCACCGCCGTGGTCCAGTCCCGTGCCCCGGACGGCACCCTGACGTTGATCCTGGGTGACGCCGCCATCGCACTCGGCCCGGCGATGACCGAGCGCATGTTCATCGCCACCGCCTGATCCGCGGCGGCGGGAGCCCCGGGGACGACCGGGCGGTGCACCGGGAACGGCGGGGACCCACCCGCTAGGGTCGGTCGGCAGGCGGCCGCCTGGGTGGCCTCCTGCTCCACCGCCACGCCATCCGGGTGGGTCGGGGAGCTGACCTGCACAGGGGGCCCCACCGTGGCCACGACCGTCGACGAGATCGCGCCGGGCATCTTCCGCCTCTCCACCTGCGATCGGGCGATCGGGCCCGACGGGTTCACGTTCAACCAGTTCCTGCTCGCCGACGAGGAGCCATTGCTCTTCCACACCGGACACCGGTCGATGTTCCCGTCGGTGTGCGCCGCCATCGACCAGGTGCTGCCCGTGGCCAGTCTCCGATGGATCACCTTCGGCCACGTCGAGTCCGACGAGTGCGGCGCCATGAACGAGTTCCTGGCCGCGGCCCCTGACGCGCAGGTCGCCCACGGCGCGCTGGGCTGCCTGGTGTCGCTCACCGAAATGGCCGACCGGCCACCACGGGCGCTGGCCGACGGCGAGGTGATCGGACTGGGGAGCCTGCGGGTACGGCACATCGACACCCCGCACGTCCCCCACGGGTGGGAGGCGCGGGTCCTGTTCGAGGAGACCACACGGACGCTGCTCTGCGGCGACCTCTTCACCCACCTGGGCGACGGCCCGGCCGTCACCGAGGAGGACCTGATCGGGCCCTCCATGGAGGCGGAGGCGCTGTTCCGGAGCACCTCCCTGGCCCCGGACACCACGGCGGTGCTGCGGAAGCTCGGCGACCTCGAACCGACGACGCTGGCACTGATGCACGGCTCGTCGTTCCGGGGCGACGGGCGCCGTGCCCTCTACGACCTGGCCGACGCCTACGGGTCCCAGTACCTGTCCTGACCGGGCAGCAGGCCGCCGGCACGGCTCCCCGGCGTGCCGACCACCCGGGGGTGGTCGGCCGGGACCGGTAAGCACTCACTAGGATGGAGTGCCAACAGCGACCGCTCCGACCGCCGGGTACCTCCCCTCGGTCGATCCGGACGCCTGGCGACCACCCATGACGACCTCCGACGAGCGCACCAGTGAACCGACGCACCCCGGCGACGGGGGCCTCGACAGCCGCAAGGCGGCGATCCTGAACGCGGTCGTGAACGAGTACATCGGCTCGGCCCTGCCCGTGGGCTCCCAGCACGTGGTGGACGCCCCCGGGGTGAGCGTGTCGTCGGCCACCGTCCGGTCCGACATGGCGGCGCTCGAGCGCGACGGCTACCTGGCCCAGCCCCACACCTCGGCCGGTCGGATCCCGACCGACAAGGGCTACCGGTTCTTTGTCGACCAGCTCGGCGGCCCCGGTCCGCTCGACCCGGGCGGCCGCCAACAGGTCCGCCAGTTCTTCGACCATGCCCACGGGGAGATCGAGGAGATGCTCGAGCGCACCTCGGGCCTGCTCGCCGATCTGACCGACTGCACGGCCATGGTGGTCGGACCGTCCCACGAGTCGGCCGCCGTCCGGTCGGTCCAGCTCGTCGGCCTCGGCCACCGGTTGGCGCTCGTCGTGGTCGTCCTGGCGGACGGAGCCGTCCAGAAGCAGTCGATCGAGCTGCCCGAGGACGCCGACGAGGCCGTGGTGTCCGAGGCCGGCGGCCGTCTGGCCGCCCACGCCCTCGGGTCGCCCCTGGCCCAGGTCGCCCCCGTGGCGGCCCCCAGTGCCGTCCCGGTGGTCGATACCGTGGTGGCGTCGGGCGTGGCGGCGCTGCGCTCCCTCGGCGAGGCCGACGGCCACGACCAGCTGTTCGTGGGCGGGTCGTCGCGCATGGCGGCCGCCTTCGACGCCGTCGACACGGTGCGCTCGGTGCTCACCATCCTGGAGCAGCAGCTCGTCGTCGTCTCGCTCCTGCGCGACATCCTCGACACGGGCCTCACGGTGGCCATCGGCACCGAGCACGGCGTGGAGCCCCTGGCCTCGTGCGCCATCGTGGTGATGCCGGTGTCGGTCGACGGGATCAAGGCCGGCACCATCGGCCTGCTCGGGCCCACCCGGATGAACTACCCGCTGGCCCTTGCCGCCGCCCGTGTCGTGGGTGACCGCCTGGGCGAGCGTCTGGGCGAGTCGGCCCGATGACCGAGACCGACCTCTACGAACTGCTGGGCGTCGGCCGGAACGCGACCGACGAGGAACTGAAGCGCGCCTACCGGGCCAAGGCCCGTGAGCACCACCCGGACGCCAACCACGGCGACGACGACGCCGACGGCGAGCACTTCAAGGAGATCAGCCTCGCGTACGAGGTCCTGAGCGACCCCGAGCGCCGCGCCCGCTACGACCAGTTCGGCCACGCCGGCGTGTTCGGCCAGGGTGCCGCCGGACCGGCCGGCGGCGACCCGTTCGGCGCCGGCGGCCTCGGCGACCTCTTCGACGCCTTCTTCAACGGGATGGGGGGCGCGGGCGGCGGGCGCCGCCGGACCGGCCCCCAGCCCGGCCCCGACGCCGAGATGGTGGTCGAGCTCTCCTTCCGGGAGGCTGTCTTCGGGGTCCAGCGCCAAGTGGACGTCACCACCCCCGTCCATTGCGAGACGTGCGAAGGCACCGGTGCCCAGCCGGGCACCTCCGTGGTCCGGTGCCCCGAGTGCCAGGGGGCGGGCGAGCTGCGCCGGGTACGTCAGTCCATCCTCGGCCAGGTGATCACCGCGGTGCCGTGCAACCGCTGCCAGGGCACCGGCCAGTCGATCGAGACGCTGTGCGCCGACTGCCGGGGCGACGGCCGCCGGAACGAGTCCCGCACGCTGACCGTCGACATCCCTGCGGGCGTGGACGACGGTTCCACGCTGCGTCTGGCCGGCCACGGCCCGGCCGGGTACCGGGGTGGGCCCAACGGCGCCCTCTTCGTGCACCTGGCGGTCACGCCCGACGAGGCGTTCCAGCGTTCGGGGGTCGACCTCCACGCCACCGTGCACGTGCACATGGCGCTGGCCGCGCTCGGGGGCAGCGTGCCCTTCGACACCCTCGACGACGCACGTGACCTGTCGATCGCCGTCGGCACGCAGAGCGGCACGGTCCTGACCCTCAGGGGCCTGGGCGTGCCCAAGCTGCGGGGCCGGGGCCGGGGCGACCTGTTCGTCCACGTCCAGGTGGACACGCCGACCGACCTCGACGACCACCAGCGGGAGCTGCTCGTCACCCTGGCCCGGGCGCGTGCGGAGGAGCTCGGCGACGCCCCGCACCACGAGGGCCTCTTCTCCAAGATCCGCTCGGCGCTCAGCTGACGATGCCCCCGGCAGGAGCGGGGGAGGCGCCGGCCCCCGACGAAGCCCCTGTGCCCCGTGGCCCCGACCCGCTCCTGGTGGCCGCGGCCGCCATGGTGTTCGTGGCCGACCCCGGGTCACCGGTGGTCGAGGACGCCGACGTGCGCCACCTGCTCGACGTGCTCCGCCTCCGCCCCGGCGAGTCCGTGATCGCCGCCGACGGGACCGGGCGGTGGGTACCGTGCCGGATCGCCCCGATCGTTCCGGCCAGGGGGGCCCGGGGCGCCGACCCGGCCGGACTGCTCGTGCCCGACGGGCCGGCCGTGGTGGACCTCGCTCCGGGGCCCGAGGTGACGGTGGCGTTCGCCCCGACGAAGGGTGACCGCCCCGAGTGGGTGGCCCAGAAGCTGACCGAGCTCGGGGTGGACCGGATCGTGCCCCTGAGAACCTCACGCTCGGTGGTGCGGTGGGAGGGCGATCGTGCGGCCAGGTCGGTCGAGCGACTGCGGCGGGTCGTCCGCGAGGCGGCGGCCCAGTGCCGTCGGGCTCGACTCCCGGAGGTCACCGCCGTCTGTCGGCTCGAGGACGTGGCCGCCCTGGCCGGGGCCCCGATGGCCCTCGCCGACGCAGGTGGGTCGGCGCCGAGCCTCGACCGTCCGACCCTGGCCATCGGCCCCGAGGGCGGATGGGACCCGGCCGAGCGCGTCGGGTTCGGCCCCACGGTGGGCCTCGGCGCCACCGTCCTGCGGGCCGAGACGGCCGCCGTCACGGCCGGGGCGCTCCTGTGCGCCCTCCGCAATGGCGTAGTTCTGCCCCTTGCGTAACCACGCTCCGTGAGGAAAACTGGTCTTCTAAGGAAATTCACACGGCATGTGAGGGGCCTCGGCTCTCGTCACGCTGCGTGAGACGGAAGCTCGACAGCGGGTTCGGACTGCGAACTCAGGCTCGAGGGGCGCAATCGGTGGGAGCGGAGGGCTTGACCATGACAGTGACAGTGACGGAAAAGGCGGTCGTTGCAGTGGACGACGACGAGCAGGAGGAGGCGGCCAGGGTCGCCTACGCCCGCGCTGTCGGGTCGCGGCTGCGGGCGATGCGCAAGCAGATGCGACTGTCGCTCCAGGCGGTCGAGGCCATGTCGGACCAGGAGTTCAAGGCGTCCGTGCTGGGCGCCTACGAGCGTGGGGAGCGGGCGATCTCGGTTCCGCGCCTCCAGCGCCTGGCCAAGCTCTACGACGTGCCGGTGGACCAGCTACTGCCCAACGACGATGCCACACCGGGTGGTCGGTGGGGGGCGTCGGGCTCGTCCGACGACCGGTCGGCCAACGGGCGGAGTGCCGCCCCGGCCTCGACGGTGCCCGACAAGGTGGCGATCGACCTCACGAAGCTCCACACGGTGAGCGGACCGGAGCGGGATCTGCTGCGCCGGTTCCTGAGCATGATCCAGGTGCACCGCCAGGACTTCAACGGCAGGATGATCACGATCCGGGCCGAGGACGTACGGGCCATCGCCTGCCTCTTCGGGGTCACCCCGGACAGCATGGGCGCCCGCCTGGACGAGCTCGGGCTGCTCGTCGCGGTCTGATGACCGACGCCGACCGTGACCACATCAGCTGGCTGAGCACCAAGGAGGCGGCCGAGCGCCTCGGGGTCACCCTGCGCAGCCTCTACCGGTTCATCGACGAGGGCGGCCTGGCCGCCTACAAGTTCGGCCGGGTCATCCGGCTGAAGGAGACCGACGTCGACGACTTCATCGAGTCGAGCCGCATCGTGCCCGGCAGCCTCGAGCACCTCTACCCCGAGGTCAAGGGTCCGACACGCGTCGTCCACGGCGGTGGCAACGGCAACGGGAACCATGTACACCAGGAGCGCCTGGCGGCCGAGGGATGACCGCCGGCAGGTGACGACCGACCCCGACTGCCTGTTCTGCGGCATCGTGGCCGGCGACATCCCGGCCGACGTCGTCCGCCGCGACGAGCGCACCGTGGCGTTCCGGGACATCGCGCCCCAGGCCCCGCTCCATGTCCTGATCGTGCCCCGTCACCACATCGTGAACGCCTCGACGGTGGGACCCGACGATGCCGAGGACGTCCTGGCCCTGCTGGTGGCGGCCAGGGCCGTGGCCGACGCCGAAGGCCTCGGCGGCGAGGACCGCGGCTACCGCCTGGCGTTCAACGTCGGGCACGACGCCTCGAACACCGTGCCCCACCTCCACCTCCACGTGCTCGGCGGGCGCTCGTTCGACTGGCCCCCCGGCTGAACGGACCCGGTCGACCGTGTCCCTGCCGACCGTGTCCCCGACCGATCCTGGCCCGGCGGTGCGTCCGGGCGGCCCCGGGCCGCTGGTAGGGTCGCAGGCAGAACGCACGTGGCAGGCACCCCGGTAAAGATCCTCGTCCCCGGCAACCACCTCATGGCCGGTCTCCTCGGCCAGCGCGATGAGCTGCTCCGCCAGATCGAGCGTGCCTTCCCGAACGTCCGGATCGCCGTCCGGGGCAATGAGGTCTCCCTCGAGGGGACCGGACCCGACGGGGCCGCCTCGGCCGAGCACGTCGCCTCGCTCTTCCACGAGCTGATCATCCTGCTCGAGTCCGGGCAGGGCCTCGACCCCGTACAGCTCGGCCGCACGATCGACATGCTCCACGACGACGTCCGCCCCTCCGAGGTCCTGACCAGCGAGCTGGTGCGCTCGTCCCGGGGTCGGGCGGTGCGGCCGAAGACCGGAGGGCAGAAGGCCTACGCCGACGCCATCAGGAGCAACATCGTGACCTTCGGCATCGGGCCCGCCGGTACCGGCAAGTCCTACCTGGCCGTCGCCTTGGCCGTCCAGGCACTGCAGGCCCGCCAGGTGAGCCGCATCATCCTCACCCGTCCCGCCGTCGAGGCTGGCGAGCGGCTGGGCTTCCTGCCGGGGGACATGCTGGCCAAGGTCGACCCCTACCTCCGCCCCCTGTACGACGCGCTGCACGACCTGCTCGAGGCCGAGGGAGCGCAGCGCCTGATCGACAAGGGGGCCGTCGAGGTGGCGCCGCTGGCGTTCATGCGGGGCCGGACCCTCAACAACTCGTTCATCATCCTGGACGAAGCCCAGAACACCAGCCCCGAGCAGATGAAGATGTTCCTGACCCGCATCGGATTCGGCTCGAAGGCGGTCGTCACCGGCGACATGACCCAGGTCGACATCCCCGGCGGCCGGTCCGGCCTGGTCGGCCTCGAGGCGGTCCTGGGCGGCGTGCCCGACCTCGGATTCGTCCACCTGAAGGCCCAGGACGTCGTCCGCCACAAGATCGTGGCCGACATCGTCACCGCCTACGACCGCGGGGAGGCCGGTCCGTCGTCCGGCACCCCGTCCAACGGGTCGTCGTCCCCGACGAACGGTGTCGCACACGGCTCGGGCAACGGATCGTCGAACGGACCGGGGCGGTCGTGAGCCTCGACATCTACGCGGCCGACGAGCAGTCGGACCACCCGGTGGCCGTCGACCGCTGGGCCGCCCTGGCCCGGTCCGCGCTCGAGGCCGAGGGGATCACCGAGGACACCGAGGTGTCGCTGCTCTTCATCGACGAGGAGTCGATCGCCGCCCTCAACCTGCGCTTCCTCGACAAGGAGGGGCCGACCGACGTCCTTTCGTTCCCGATCGAGGACGAGATCGACCGCAGCGGACGCTCCCCGGACGAGGGCGGGACCGGCCCGGCGTCCATCGAGGCCCCGACCGGCCGCCACCTGCTCCTCGGCGACGTGGTGATCTGCCCGGCCGTGGCCGCCCTGAACGCGGTGGACCACGGGGTCACCTTCGACGACGAGATCGCCTTGCTGGTCGTGCACGGCATCCTGCACCTGCTCGGCATGGACCATGTCGTCGACGAGGAGGCCGAGCGGATGGAGCGGCGCGAGCAACAGCTCCTCGACCGCTACTACCGGGTTCCCCCGCTGCTCGACCCGGCGACCGGATGACCGCCGTCACCTTCGGCCCCGAGGACGTGGCCCTGTCCGTCGTGGTGCTCCTGCTCCTGGCCGCCTCGGCGCTCCTCGCCCTGGCCGAGACGGCGCTCGTGCGGACGGGACGGGCCAAGGCCAAGAGCCTGGCCGACGACGGCAAACGGGGGGCCAAGGTGCTGGTCCGCCTCACCGAGGACCCCCAGGGCTTCCTCAACCCGGTGCTGCTGCTGGTGCTCATCTGCCAGCTGGTCGTGGCCACCCTGGTCGGGATCCTGGCCGTCCGGTGGTTCGGCGCCTGGGGCGTGGCCGCCGCGACCGTCTTCGAGATCGTGGTCATCTTCGTGTTCGCCGAGGCGGTGCCCAAGAACTGGGCCGTCCACCACCCCGAGCGGGCCGCGCTGTTCAGCGCCCCGATCGTGTCCGCCGTGATCCGTTTCCCCCCGGTCCGCCTGGTCTCGGGCGGCCTGAACGGCCTGGCCAACCTCTTCATCGGCCAGAAGGGCGGCTACGCGGGCGCCCTGGTCACCGAGTCCGAGTTGCTGGCCATGGCCGACGTGGCCGTCGAGGGCGACGTGATCGAGCGGGAGGAGCGGGCGCTCATCCACTCCATCATCGAGTTCGGTGACACCGTCGTCCGCGAGGTCATGGTGCCCCGGACCGACATGGTGACCATCGGCGCCGACGAGGCGGTCGAGGCCGCGCTGGACGTGGCGCTCGAGGCCGGGCGCAGCCGGATGCCGGCCGTCGAGCAGCAGATCGACGACGTGGCGGGCATCGCCTACACCAAGGACCTGATCCGGGAGATCCGGGCCGGACGGGGCGGCGAGCCGGTCGGGTCCCACCTGCGCGAGGCCCACTTCGTCCCCGAGACCAAGCGGGTCGCGGACCTGATGCGCGAGATGCAGTCGGACAAGTTCCACCTCGCCGTCGTGGTCGACGAGTACGGGGGCACGGCCGGCCTGGTCACCCTCGAGGACCTGATCGAGGAACTGGTGGGCGAGATCGTCGACGAGTTCGACGTCGAGGAGATCCCGGTGGAGCAGTTGGCCGGTGGCGGGCTCCGGGTGAGCGCCCGTCTGCCGGTCGACGAGGTCAACGACCTGCTCGACGCCCACCTGCCGACCGGCGCCTGGGACACCGTGGGCGGCCTGGTGTTCGACCTGCTCGGCCACGTCCCCGTCGCCGGCGAGGCGGTCACCTCGGACGGGCTCCGGCTCGAGGTCGCCCGCGTGAACGGCCGGCGCATCGAGCGGGTCACGATCCGGCCCATGGCGGACGCCACGGCGTCCGAGGACGCATGACCAGGTTCCGGTCCGGATTCGTGGCCGTGGTGGGGCGCCCCAATGTGGGCAAGTCCACGCTGGTGAACTCGATGGTCGGCACCAAGGTCTCCATCGTGTCGCCCCGGCCCAACACCACCCGTTCCCAGGTGCGCGGGGTGCTCAACCGGCCCGACGCCCAGGTGGTCTTCGTCGACACCCCCGGCCTCCACAAGCCGAAGACGGCGCTGGGGCAGCGGATGAACGAGTCGGCCACCTCCTCGCTCGACGACGTCGACGCCGTGGTGGCCCTGGTCGAGGCCACCGGAGCCGTGGGCCCGGGCGACCGGATGGTACTGGCCAACTCGGTGAAGCGGGTGCGGGCCATGGCCCGCTCGGCCGCCCTGACCGTCGAGCTCGGCGGGGGTGACCCGGACACGGTGGGCCGCCCGACCCTGATGGTCGTGGTCAACAAGATCGACAAGGTCGGGGGCGACGGGGTACTGGGCCATCTCACCGGTGTGTCGGCGGTGGTCGAGGAGCTCGACGCCGAGTCGGGTGGCGACCCGGTGCCGGTCGAGTACTTCCCCTTGTCGGCGGTCACCGGCGAGGGCGTGCCTGGGCTGGTGGACGCCCTGATCGCCTGCCTGCCCGTCGGCCCGCAGTACTACCCCGACGGTATGGTCACCGACGTGGCCGAGGCGTTCTGGGTGGCCGACCTCGTCCGCGAGGAGCTGCTCCACCGGGTGGCCGACGAGCTCCCGCACTCCATCGCCTGCCGCGTGACCGAGTGGGAGTGGCCCCGCGTCCGGTGCGAGATCCTGGTCGAGCGCGACTCGCAGAAGGGCATCGTCATCGGCAAGGGGGGCGCCACCTTGAAGGAGGTCGGGATGGCGGTGCGCAAGCAGATGGAGCCCGGCGCCTACCTCGAGCTTTTCGTCCGGGTGGAGAAGCGCTGGCAGCAGCGCGAGGACTCCCTGGACCGCCTCGGGTTCTGAGGCGGTTGGCTCGCCTCAGTCGGCCTGCAGCGACGCGTCGATCCGGTCGAGCAGCCGGCGGGCGTCGGCCGTCGACTCGTGGTCGGCCCCCTGGACCCGGGACGTCCCGTCGACCAGGTTCTGCGCCACCACCTTCGCCTCCCGCAGCCGCCCCAGCCGGGCCAGCGTCAGGGCCATGTCCCGGAGCGACGCCAGGGTGGCGGGGTCGTCGGGTCCGAGCCGGCGGCCCTGGACGTCGACCAGTTCGCGAAAGACCTCGAGTGCGTCCTCCTGGTCGCCCCGTGCCAGCAGGAGCCGCCCGAGGTTGATGGTCACCCGCTCGGCCCGCTCGTCGTCGCCCAGGTCGCGGAAGCCGGTGATGGCCCGTCGGTACTTGAAGACCCCCTCGGCCGTCTCGCCCAGTTGGAGCTGGATCCGTGCGCTGCGCTCGAGCGCGGCCAGCGACGTCGGGTCGTCCGGGCCGAGCTCGGCCACGTAGCACTCGAGCGCGTGGTCGGCGTAGGGGCGGGCCTCGTCGGGCCGGTCGAGGCCGAGCAGGGTGCCGGCCAGTGCGTACTCGGCGCTCAGGGACTGGCGGTGCCCGGGGCCGAGGTGCTCCCGGCGCTTGGCCAGGACCTGGCGGCGGAGCCCGAGGGCCCCCTGGTGGTCACCGACGGCGTCGCGGCGCTTGGCCGCAGCCTCCATCGTGTTGACCGTCTTCCACGAGTCCGGCCCGTAGCGCTGCTGTGCCTTGGCGACCCAACCGTCCGTGATGGCGACGGCCCTCTCGGGGGAGCCGGCCACCCGGTCCACGCGACGGTCGAAGAAGTCCGTGAACGCGCCGGTCCACCGCGGGGGCGTGAACCATCGCCTTCCCGTGCGGCCGGGCATGGGCCCCATCGTATGAGGCCGGTGCGGGCGCTCAGCCCGCGGCCGACGCCGCGATGTCGGCGAGGAACGCCTCCACCTCGTCGCGGTCCAATGTGCGCTTCATCGGCGGGACCCGTTCGAGCAGCGCCGCCCGGTAGCGGGCCGTCGCCAGCCGACTGTCCAGCACGGCAACCACGCCCCGGTCGGCGGACGACCGGATGAGCCGGCCAGCCCCCTGGGCCAGCAGGGTGCCGGCACGGGGAAGGTCGACCACCCCGAACGCGCCGCCGCCGGCCAGCTCCCGTCGGGCCTCGAGGACGGGGTCGTCGGGTCGGGGGAACGGGATGCGGTCGATGGTGACCAGACTGAGGGTCCGGCCGGGCACGTCGACGCCCTGCCAGAACCCGAGGGTGGCGAACAGGCAGGCCGCCTCGTCGGAGCGGAAGGACTCGACGAGGGCCGGCTTGGGTAGGTCGGACTGGCTGAGGATCGGCACCGCGAGGCGGTCGGCGAGGGCCTCGACGGCGGCCCGCATGGCCCGCCAGCTGGTGAACAGCGCCAGGGTGCGGCCCCCGGCGGCGTTGATCAGGACCTCGAGCTCGTCGTGCATGGCCGGCTCGGCCGCCGGCGACCGGCGGTCGGGCAGCGACCGGGCGACGTAGAGCAACGAGTGGGTGCGGTAGTCGAACGGGCTGCCCACGTCGAGGGAGTCGGTGGCCCGCGGGGGCATGCCCAGGCGGTCGGCCAGGCCGATCGGCACGGTGGCCGACGTGAGGATGCCGGTCACGTTCCCCCACAGCTGCTCGGCCAGGACGGGCCCGACGTCGATGGGGGAGACCCGGAGCGACGGTGCCCGGGCGCTGTCCTCGACCCAGGCGACCTCGCCGTCGCCCAGCAGGGCGATGCGGGCCAGGTCCGAGGCCAGGTGGCCGGCGGCCAGCAGCACCCGGTCGCGCCGCGCTCGCTCGGCACTCGGCTCGGTGTCGCCTGCCTCCCGCTCGGCCCGTCGCAGGTGGTCGACCAGGCGCCCGACCCGACCGGTGGCCAGTGCCAGCAAGGTGCCGATGGCCGGGTCCGACCCGACGGCGCCGACCGTCGTCGCCCTCGTCGTCCCGGTGGACGCGGCCGTCCGCTTCACCGGTTTCGCCACCGGAGCCAGTCCGAGCTCGAGGCCCTGCGGCTCCCCGTCGTCGGTCTCGGGTTCGTCGTCGCCGGCACCCGGGAGGCCGGCGGCCGGGTCGATGCCATCGGTCAGGTCCGCGTGAGGGACGCGCTTGCCCGACCACGGCCGCAGCACCCGGTGGAACACGTCGGCCACGCCGGCCACGGCCTCGATCGCCCGGGCCGCACCGGCGTCAGCCTCGTCCATCACCGGCCGGGCGGCGGTGGCGAGCGCCCGGAACCGGCCGGGTCCGACCTCGAGCCCGAGGCAGTCGGTCATGACGTCCTCGACTTCGTGGGCCTCGTCGAACACCACCACCGAGTGCTCGGGCAGCACCGCCCCGCCGCTGGCCAGGTGGGCGCCGTAGAGGTGGGTGTTGACCACGACGACGTCGGCGTCGGCGGCCCGGCCCCGCGCGTGCTCGGCGAAGCAGTCCCGACCCGACGGGCACTTGAAGGCGCCCGGGCACTCGCGCGCCGTGGTGGACACCATGGCCCACGCCCGGAAGTGCGGCTCGAAGGGAAGCTCGGCCCGGTCACCGGTCGTGGTGCCCTCGGACCAGCGCACCAGGCTCCGGACCTGGTCGGCGATGGTGGCGGGGTCCGACGTTTCGACCTCGGCAGCCGGGGTCAGGGTGTCGTCGGCGTCGGGCGGGTCGGCCGACCCGGGCTCGAGGGTGAGTTGACTGCCGCGGCCGCCGATCTCGGACACGCGTTGGCGGCAGACGTAGTTGCTTCGCCCCTTGAGCACGGCGAAGGTCAGTTCGTCGCCCGTGGCGCTCGCCACCAGCGGGAGGTCCTTGTCGGCCAGCTGGTCCTGGAGGGCCTTGGTGGCGGTGGCGACGACGACCCGCTCGCCGGACAGGGCGGCGGGCACCAGGTAGGCGAGGGACTTGCCCGTGCCGGTGCCGGCCTGCACCACGAGGTTGCGACCACCGGCCATCGAGGCGGCGACGGCGGTGGCCATCTCCTCCTGGCCCGGCCGCGACTCGCCCCCGCCGGGCAGCCCGGCGGCGACGGCCCGCAGCGTGTCTGTCACCTCGTCGGGCATCCGCCGACACTACCGGGCGGTCCCGGGGGGCCCGGTGGCGTCGGCGGCCCGGGCCGCATCCCCAGTCAGTCCGTCAGGCGCCGCCGCAGCTCCAGGTAGACCGGGGTGCCGACGAGGGTCTCGAGTTCCTCGCCCAACGACTCGACCACCGGCCGGTCGCCGACGTAGGCGAGGTCGCCCTCGGTGCAGCACCAGGCCATCGTCTCGCCCTCGGGCCCCCAGTCCGTCCGCCGCCACGCCCGCACGGTGGCCACCTCGCCCCCGGCGCCGTCGTCGGCCCAGTCGACCTTGACCGGCAGCTGCCAGCACACCGACGGCTTGAAGTCGAGGGTCGACTCGTCGGCGTCCAGGGCGGCCAGGTGCAGGGCACAGCCGGCCCCGCCGGCGAACCCCGGACGGTTGAGGAAGATGCACGCGTGGTCGACCACCCGGGTGGCGGTCCGGGAGTCGTCGGCGAAGACACCGCCGGCCGCCGCCTCGGCGTGGAACTGGAACCGTCCGGGCTCGAGGGTGTCGGCAAGGGCCGAGATCCGCATGGCCTCGTCGACACCGTCGAGCTCGGCGCCCACCGAGCAGCACCCCTGGCCCAGCACGGGCGCCGGCTCGTCGAGGATGCCGAGGCAGCCCCGGCCCCAGATGCACGTCCAGCGCGAGGTGAGGAATGCGTCGTCGAAGCGCCAGGTGGTGTCGCCGTCAACGATCTCGGTCAGGGGTCGGTGGGCGTCGGCGGGCTCCTGGGTCCCCCGGTCCGGCCCCATCAGTGCCAGACCACGAACAGGACGATCGACACGGACACGCCCACGAACACGACGCAGGCCCGCAGGACGGCGGTGGGCAGGCGCCGGCCGTAGTGGCCGCCGAGCTGCCCGCCCATGATCGACCCGGCGGCGATCAGGCCGGCCACCGACCAATTGATGTGGGCGACGAGGACGAACACGATGCCGGCCACCCCGTTGACGATGAGGGCCAGCGCGTTCTTGGCGCCGTTCAGCCGCTGGAGGTCGTCGTCGATGAAGATCGCCAGGAGGGACATCAGGATGACCCCCTGGGCGGCACCGAAGTAGCCGCCGTAGATCCCGGTGAGGAAGACGCCGATCACCAGTGGGGCACCACCGTGGACGTGGCGGTCGCCGCGTTCGGCCAGCCACGAGGTGACCCGGGGCTGGAGTGCCATCAGGATTGCGGCCAGCAGGACGAGGCCCGGGACCGCCGCCTTGAACACGCCGTGGGGGAGCGCCAGCAGGATGACGGCGCCGGTCAGGCCGCCGGCCAGCGATGCCGGCCCGAGCGTCAGGAGTCGTGACCGCTGGCCGACCAGCTCTCGCCGGTAGGCGTGGACGGCACTGGCGCTGCCGGGCACCAGGCCCACGTTGTTCGAGACGTTGGCGAGCACCGGCGGGTAGCCGAGCGCCAGCAGCGTCGGGAAGGTGATGAGCGACCCCGAACCGACGATCACGTTGACGGTCCCGGCGCCCAGCCCTGCGGCAAAGATGGCCAGGGCGGCCCACGGGGTCATGGGGAGGGTCTAGTCGCCACCGGGCGGTGACTCAACCACCGGGCCACGGGTGCGGCGCTCCCGAGTCCCGGCGACGGGGCCCGGAGGGTGCCGGGACGGTACGGTCGGGTCGGCCGACGGGATAGGTTCGAAGGGTGGACAACGATCAGGGGAGCGCCGGGGACACGGGCGGGCGGGACGAGATCCTGACCGCCGCCGACGTCGCTGACGGGCCGATCCCGGCGCACGTCGCGTGCGTGATGGACGGGAACGGCCGGTGGGCGGCACGGCGAGGCCTGCCCCGCACCGAAGGTCACGCCGCCGGGGAGGCGGCACTGCTCGACGCCGTCGAGGGGGCGCTCGAACTCGGGATCCCGTGGATCACCATGTACGCCTTCTCCACCGAAAACTGGCGCAGGCCACCCGACGAGGTCCGCTATCTGATGGGCTTCAACGAGAGCCTCCTGATGCGCAGGCGTGACGAGCTCAACGACAAGGGCGTCCGCATCCGGTTCGCCGGCCGGCGCGACTGGCGGGTCCCGAAGCGGGTGCTGAAGCGGATGGACGAGTCCATCGAGCTCACCGAGGGCAACCGCCGCTGCACGCTCACCATGGCGTTCAATTACGGCGGCCGGGCCGAGATCGTCGACGCCGTGCAGGCCCTCGTGTCCGAGGGCGTGAAGCCCGACAAGGTCACAGAGAAGGCGATCCGGTCCCATCTGTACTTCCCCGACCAACCCGACCCCGACCTGGTCATCCGGACCTCGGGCGAGCACCGGGTGTCCAACTTCCTGCTGTGGCAGCTGGCCTACAGCGAGCTCGTCTTCGACGAAGTGCTGTGGCCCGACTTCCGGCGCACGCACCTCTTCGCCGCCGTGCGGGACTTCCAACGCCGCCAGCGTCGGTACGGGGGTGTCACGTGAGGCGAGTCCCGGCGCGGGCCGGCGGTGTGCCCGAGCGGGTGCGCGACGACGCCGGGGGCGTGTGGATCATCACCGGCTGGGTGGTCGGCCTCATCGTCTACGCCGGTGTCGTGCTGGCGTGGCACGCCGGGTTCACCGCCGCGGCCCCGTTCGTCGTGATCCCGGCCGTCCTGGTCGTCATGATCGGCATGGGGAACCTGGTGAGCGGCCGACGGGCGGGCCGCCCGGCACCGCGGTTCAACCGCCCCGACCTCGATCCCGTGCCGGTGTCGACGCTCTACGGCGAGGGACGCCGTGCGCCCGCGGACGACGACGCCGACGGCACCCCGGCCGGGGGGCCCGGCGCCGCACGATGACCCAGTTCCGCGACCGGGGGGTGGTGCTGCGCACCATCCGCCTGGGCGAGGCGGACCGGATCGTGACCCTGATGACCGAGCACCACGGCAAGGTCCGCGCCGTGGCCAAGGGCGTGCGCCGGACGACGTCCAAGTTCGGGTCCCGCCTCGAGCCGCTCAGCCATGTCGCACTGCTCGGGTGGCAGGGCCGGGGCGACCTCGACACGATCAACCAGGTCGAGGTCATCGACACGTTCCGGCCGGTGCGCGAGGACCTCGACCGGGTGTCCGCCGCGTTGTCGATGCTGGAGGTGGTCGACCAGGTGGGTCAGGAGCGCCACGCCAACCCCCGGCTCTACCAGATGGCGGTCGGGGCCCTCGCCGCGCTCGCCGAGCGCAACTCGCCCATGGTGGCACCTGCCTTCTTCCTCAAGGTCCTGGCCCTCGAGGGATCGGCCCCCGTGCTCGACGGCTGCGTCTCGTGCGGCGAGGACGACGACGAGCAGCTGGTCGCCTTCGACATCGTGGAGGGCGGCGTCCTGTGCCGGTCGTGCCGCCGGGGCCGGCCGCTGTCGCCCGACGGGCTCGCCCTGCTGCGCCGGACCCTGGGCGGCGGGCTGTCCGGAGTGCTGGCCGAGCCCCACTCGGCCAGCACCGACGAGGTGACGGCGCTCGCCACCGTGGCCATGGAGGCCCATCTCGACCGCCGGCTCCGGGCGGTCCGGGCCGGCCAGGTCTCCTGACCACGGGCGCACACCGGTGACCACGTCCACGCCGAACTCCTCCGTCGTGTTCTGGTTCCGCCGCGATCTGCGACTCGCCGACCACCCGGCCCTGCTGGCCGCCGTCGACGAGGCACGTGCCACGGGGCGGCCGGTGGTGCCGCTCTTCGTGGCCGACGACGGGCTGCTGGCCTCGGGTGGGCCCAACCGCCAGGACTACCTGGTGCGGACCCTGGGCGGGCTCGAACTCGCGCTCGACGGGAGGCTGACACTCCGGCGCGGCCGGCCGGAGGACGTGGTCCCGCAGGTGGCGGCCGAAGCCGGCGCCGAGGTGGTCGTGGCCACCGGGGACTGTGCCCCGTACGGCCGCCGGCGTGACGCCCGGGTGGCGGCCGCCCTGTCGGCGGCGGGGAGGTCGCTGCGTCTCGTCGGGTCTCCCTACGCGGTGTCGCCCGGACGGGTGACGACGGGGTCCGGCGACCCGTACCGGGTCTTCACCCCGTTCCGCCGGGCGTGGGAGGCCCACGGTTGGCCGAGGCCGACCGGGCGTCCGACCGGCGCCACCTGGGCCACCGTGGCGAGCGACATCGCCTGGGGCGACCTCGTGCGCGACCCGTCGGCGGTCGCGCCGGTCCGGACGGCCACGGGCGAGTCCGCGGCCGCCGGGCTGCTCGACGCGTTCCTCGGCGGGCCTGTCGCCACGTACGCCGCCGACCGGGACCGTCCCGACCTGGCCGGCACGTCGCGGTTGTCACCCCACCTCCGGTTCGGCACGATCCACCCCCGCCAGGTGCTGGCCCGGGTCCCGGCCGGCCCCTCCGGCGACGTGTTCCGGTCCGAACTGGCCTGGCGCGAGTTCTACGCCGACGTGCTCTGGCACCGCCCGGACTCTGCCTGGGAGCCGCTGGCCCCGGCCGGCCGGTTCCTGCGGTGGGACTCCGGGCCCGAGGCCGATGCACGGTTCGCCGCGTGGGCCCAAGGACGCACCGGCTACCCGTTGGTGGACGCCGGGATGCGCCAACTGCGCGCCGAGGGGTGGATGCACAACCGCGTGCGCATGCTGACCGCCTCGTTCCTGGTCAAGGACCTCCACCTCGACTGGCGCCGGGGTGCCGCCCACTTCATGGACCAGCTGATCGACGGTGACCTGGCCTCCAACAACCACGGGTGGCAGTGGGTGGCCGGCACCGGGACCGACGCCGCGCCGTTCCACCGGGTGTTCAGTCCCGACCGGCAGGCCGAGCGGTTCGACCCGGACGGTGCCTACGTGGCCCGGTACGTGCCGGAGCACGGATCGTCCGGGTACCCGGCCCCGATCGTCGACCACGCCACCGAACGTGTCGAGGCACTGGCCCGGTGGGACGAGGCCAGAGCGGCCGCGGCCGGTGCGGCCGGGCCGTCTTGACCGCCGACCCGCCGACCCCGGAGCCTGACGCCGCCACGTCGTTCGGCGTGTACGTGCACGTGCCGTTCTGCCGGCACCGGTGCGACTACTGCGCCTTCGCCACCTACACCGACCGCGACCACCTGATGGAGGCGTACGCGGCGGCCTGCGTGACCGAGCTGCGGCGTGCCGTCGAGCGCGAGGGCATGCCCGCGGCGGCCTCGGTCTTCGTGGGCGGCGGCACCCCGTCGCGGCTCCCGGCCGATCTGCTGGTGTCGGTGCTCGCCGCCGTGCCGGTGGCGTCCGACGCCGAGGTGACCGTCGAGTGCAACCCCGAGGACGTGACACCCGAACTGCTCGCCACCTACCGGGCGGCCGGCGTCACCCGGGTGTCGCTCGGGGTGCAGTCGACCGTGGGTCACGTGCTGGAGGGCCTGGGCCGCCGCCACGGTCCGGCCCACGTGACCGACGCCGCCGCACTGGTCGCCGAGGCCGGCTTCGCATCGTGGAACATGGACCTGATCCTGGGCGGGGCGGGGGAGCGCGACGAGGACTGGGAGCGCAGCCTGGCCGACGTGCTGGGGTTGCCGGCGCCCCCGCCGCACATCAGCGCCTACGCCCTGACCGTCGAGCCGGGCACCCCGCTCGACCGGGTGCCGGACCGCCACCCGGACGACGACGTGCAGGCGGGCCGGTACGAGACGGCCGACCGCGTCCTGTCCGCCGCCGGGTACCGGTGGGAGGAGATCTCGAACTGGGCCCTCCCGGGTCACGAGTGTCGCCACAACCAGCTGTACTGGGACCAGGGCGACTACCGGGGCATCGGCTCTGCCGCCCACTCCCATCGGGCCGGCCGACGCTGGTGGAACGTGCGCACGCCCGACCGCTACGTGGCGCTGATCGGGGCCGACGGGTCGACGGTGGCCGGCGAGGAGGTGCTCGACGCCGGCCGACGCCGATTCGAGGCGCTGGCGCTGGCGCTGCGGACCTCGAGGGGCGTGCCGTCCGGGGCGCTGCCCGAAGACCCCGACCTCGAGGGGCTGGTGGAGCGGGTGGGCGACCGGGCCGTCCTGACCGTCCGGGGCCGACTGCTGGCCAACGCCGTCACGGGCTACCTCGCGGACCCGGACCCCGGCTGACCGCAGGAGGGGACCCGACGATCCGAATCCGGGTGGCGGCCCGGCGTGCGATCGGCCCGGAAACGACGCAAGGGGTCCTGGCCGCCGGTACCGGGCCCGGGGTCGGGCGACCAGGAGCACCCGGTACGCTTGCCGCCTATGCCCGAGCCGGAAGCCAACCCCGAGATGCAGCCCGACCGCGCCGACCTCATGGAGAAGGTGGTCGGCCTCTGCAAGCGGCGCGGCTTCATCTTCCAGTCGGCCGAGATCTACGGCGGCTTCCGCTCCACCTACGACTACGGCCCGCTCGGGGTCAACCTCCTGCGCAACGTCAAGAACGCCTGGTGGGAGTCGATGGTCCAGCGCCGCGACGACGTCGTCGGCCTGGACGCGGCCATCCTGTCGCCACCCGCGGTGTGGGCCGCCTCCGGCCACCTGGCCACCTTCACCGACCCGCTCGTCGACTGCATGAAGTGCCACCAGCGCTGGCGCGAGGACAAGATCGACGGGGTGTGCCCCGCCTGCGGCTCGACCGAGTTCACCGAGGCGAGGGCCTTCAACCTGATGTTCAAGACCCACGCCGGCCCACTCGAGGACGAGGGTGCCGTCGCCTACCTCCGCCCCGAGACGGCGCAGGGCATGTTCATCAACTTCCTCAACGTGCTCCAGACCACGCGTATGAAGCCGCCGTTCGGCATCGCCCAGGTCGGCAAGTCGTTCCGCAACGAGATCACCCCCCAGAACTTCGTCTTCCGGACCCGGGAGTTCGAGCAGATGGAGATGGAGTACTTCGTGCCGCCGGCCGAGGCCCAGCAGTGGTTCGAGTACTGGCTCGACCAGCGCTACCGGTGGTACCTGGACCTCGGCATCACCGAGGACCAGCTGCGCTTGCGACACCACGAGGCGAGCGAGCTGTCCCATTACTCGTCGGGCACCGCCGACGTGGAGTTCCGCTTCCCGTGGGGATGGGACGAGCTCGAGGGGATCGCCAACCGGTCCGACTTCGACCTCAGGGCCCACGCCGCGGCATCGGGGGAGAAGCTCGAGTACTACGACCAGGCGGCCAACGAGCGCTACGTGCCCCATGTGATCGAGCCGGCCGCCGGCGCCACCCGCACCATGATGGCCTTCCTGCTGGCCGCCTACACGGAGGACGAGGTCGGAGGCGAGCCCCGCACCCTCCTGAGGCTCCACCCGAGGCTGGCCCCCTACCAGGTGGGGGTGCTCCCGCTGTCGAAGAAGGAGACCCTCGAGCCGCTGGCCCGCTCCGTGCTCGGCATGCTCCAGCCCCAGTTCATGTGCGACTACGACACCACCCAGTCGATCGGCAAGCGCTACCGCCGTCAGGACGAGGTCGGGACGCCGTGGTGCGTGACCGTCGACTTCGACTCGCTCGAGGACCACGCCGTGACCGTGCGCGACCGCGACACGACCGAGCAGGTGCGAGTCCCCGTGGACGGGCTGCTGGCCGAGCTGCGTCGTCGCATGGACGCCGCCTGAGCGGACCCGACCGACCGGTACCGGTCGGCACCCGGCGCTCAGCCGGGGTGCACCGCCCCGGCGCCGAAGTGCGCCACCACCGGCAGGAGCACCACCACCATGGCCCCGGTCGGGCCGGACACCTGCAGGTCGGAGCCGCCGAAGACCCCCGACGACCACGTCGTGCCGCCACGGACGCGCCATCCCGCGGTAGCCGGCCCGACGGGGCAGGAATCGGGTGGGCTCCACACGGCCCGTGCGGTCGTGTCGGCCGGACGGGACGTCACGATCCGGTCACCGGCTCCTCGAGGCCCGCGAGCGACGTGTGGGTCTCGAGCAACGAGCCCACCAGGAGCCGGCGGGCGACGGCCATCAGCTCGATCAGCTCCGGGTCCTTGGTGGAATAGAGGACCGACGATCCGGCCTTGCCGGACGACACCGGTCCGGCACAGCGCAGGACGCCGAGCTGCTGGGACAGGTGGGACAGGTGGGACAGCTCGATCCGACCAGGGACTGGAGCTCGTCGACCGACCGCTCGCCGGAGGCGAGGATCTCGAGGCAGCGGATCCGGGCCGGATGGCCCAGCGCCTTGAAGAGCCCGGCCTTCGTCTCGGACAGGGGGACGCTCGGGCCGGCGGGGACGATCGGACGATCGGGAACGGGCGCACCGTTCGACCATCACGGCCCGCCGACAGCCGGCTGTGGGAAACTTGGACGGTGGACCGTCACCGTCGGAGCAGTCATCGGATCCGCACCGCCGGGGTCGCCCTCCTTGCCCTCGCTCCGGTGGCGGCCGTGCTCACCCAGGCGGTCGGGCCGTCGGCCCAGGCGGCGTCGCCCGGGACCTACCTCGTCACGTTCGTGGCCCGACAATGCGGCACCTATCAGGACATCACGGCCAACCTGGCCCGGAACAACATCCAGGAGAGCCTGCAGAACCTGGGGGCGAACACCGCCTACGTCTCCGGACAGCCGATCGCCCCGTCGGTCGAGACTCCGAACCAGCCCAACTGCACCCCGCTGTCCGGTTGGCAGTTCCAGTTCGGAAACGGAATCAACGGCAAGACGCCGGGCACCAACCTGTCCAGGGTGTCGAACCCGGTGTCGCCGCCGTTCACCTCACAGGCTTCGGTCCCCCTCCTCGACACGAAAGGGAACCCCACGGGATCCACGATCGCCGGCGCCGTCACCACCACCCTCACGCAAGCGCAGGTGACCCAGGCGTCCAACCACCAGCTCTGGCTCCAGGGCGGCACCACGACCGACCCCTTGGGCAGCGGCGCGTTCGGCGCCGGCAAGTACGGGTTCGGCGCGTTGCGCTGCGCCGTCGACAACCTCAACGGGGACAACGTGGAGTGGGTCGGCTTCCCCTCGGGCCAGACCCACGTGTTCTGCTACTACTACGCCGTCACGCCGCCCAAGCCCGCCGCCACGGTGACGGTCGTCAAGCAGCTGGGGCAGGGAGCGGAGAGCCCGGAGATCTTCCACTTCCGGGGCGACATCTCCTACAACGCCAATGGTGACTTCACGGCGTCGACGGCACAGTCGATCACCTTCGTCCGCGCCTCGGCGACCCCGTGGAACTTCCGCGAGCTGGTCCCCAACCCGAACCATCCGAGCGACCCGACAGACCTGTTCAGCCCGGACTTCAACTTCGCCTCGGTGACCTGCACGAGCACCCTCGGCACCAGCACGATCAACGGGAACGCGTTCAGCTCCGGCTCGCCGTACACCTCCACCACGGATCCCGAGGTCGCGAACTTGGTGGCCGGCGCCGGGGATGCCGTCACCTGCACGTACGTGGACGACCCCAACGTCACCCAACTCAGCCTGTTCAAGCAGACCGTCGGTGGTGTGGGCGGGCCGTTCCCGATCACGGTGAAGCCGCCGAGCGTACCCGCACTCGACCTGAGCGCGACCACCCTGGTGGACAGCGTGCCGGTCCTGGTGGGGACCACGGCCGACGCCATCCCGGTGGGAGGAGCCACGTACGACGTGAGCGAGCAACTCCCCGCCACGACGCCGGCCGGTTCCTGGACGCTGTCGGCACTCGAGTGCAACGGCACCACGGAGGCGCCCGACCCGAACGACCCACTGCTCTTCCATGTGTTGATCCCCCAGTCGGTGCCGCCCCCCGGCAACACGCCGTTCGACTGCCTCCTCACCAACACGTTCACCCCGACCGGCTCGATCACCCTCACCAAGACGACCACGGGCGGAACCGGTACAACCGAGTTCGCCATCGTCCCGACCGTTCCCACCGGCGAGGGGGACACCGCCGACCCCGTCTACTCGGCCACCACCATCCAGGCAGGGGTGGCGACCACCGCCACGCAGGTCTCCGGTGACTACTCGCTCGACGCGCTCGACCTCGGGCAGTACTCGATCGTGGAGACGGGTCCCGCCGACACGCCCGGTGGCACCTGGACCCCACAGCCGATCACCTGCAACGGCGCCAGCACCGACCCGACGTCGACGGACGTGCTGGTCACCCTGACGCCCGCCGACCCGCACGTCACGTGTGCGTTCACCAATGCCCTGACGGCCACGCCCCCGACCACCACCACGACCACGGCCGCTCCGGCGACCACGACCACGACCCTGGGCGGCGGCGTGGCCGCCACCGACACCGGGGCGTCGGGTGGCGGACTGGCCATGACCGGTGAGGACGTCCGACTGCCCCTCGGGATCGCCGTCGTCCTCGCGCTGGCGGGTGCGATGCTGCTGGTCGTCGACCGGGCACGCCGGGGTCCGCGGCCCGTCCTGGTGGACCGCCGGGACGACAGTCCGTCGACCTGACCGGGTGAGCGACACGGGGCCGACGGGGCCCGGGCCGTCGGCGCTGGGCACCGCCGGCCGGTGGCTGCTGGTCGCTGCCGGACTCCTGGTCGCCTTCGTCGCCTACCAGCAGTGGGGGACCGCGGTCGGCCACTGGCGGGCCCAGTCGGCGTTGCGGTCCCAGTTCGACCAGGCCGAGTCCGCGGCACACACGGCACGGGCCCGTGGTGAGGCCGTGGCCGTGCCGTACCCGGCGGTGGGTGACCCGGTCGGGGTCCTGGTGATCCCCAAGCTCGGGCTGGATCAGGTGATGGTCGAGGGAGTGGACGCGTCGCAGCTGGCGGCGGGCCCCGGCCACTACCCGGCGACCGCCCTGCCGGGCCAGGCCGGCAACGCCGCCGCCGCCGGGCACCGGACGACCCACGGCGCCCCGTTCTACGGGCTGGACCGGCTGCATCCCGGCGACCCGATCCAGGTCACCACGCTCCAGGGCCGGTTCACCTATCGCGTGGCCCGGTCGGCCGTCGTGGCGCCATCCGACGGGGCGGTCCTCGATCCGTCCCCCACGCCCGAGCTGACGCTCACCACGTGCAACCCGAAGTACAGCGCGGCCCAGCGATTGGTCGTGGTGGCCGACCTGGTGACGCCGCCGGCGCCGACGGTCCGGAACCCGGGCGGTGCCGAGGCAGCACAGCGGCGCGACCCGGTGCACGCGCCGGCCACCTGGCTCGAGCTCGGGGGCGCGGTCGCCGGACTGGTGGCGCTCCTCGTCGTCGTCCGGCTCGTCCGGCGACGGACCGCGGGGCGGTGGCCGGCCCGGATGGCGCCGTGGGTGGCCGTGCCGGTCGGCGTCGGCCTCGTCCTCGTCGCCTTCGGCGCGCCGGACACCCTGCTGCCGCCCAGCTTCTGAACGACTGGGTGGCGGACGCCCCGGGGTCCGGCGTCCAAGTGGTCCGGGGGTAGGATTGCAGGTCGGCGCACAGCCCGTGCGCGGACCGACCCTGCCCCGGATCCACCTAGGAGACCCTTCCTCATGCCGTTCGTCTTCGACTTCGACCACTCCCACCGCAAGCCCCCGATGGAGATGAAGGACCTCCTCGGCGGCAAGGGTGCCAACCTGGCCGAGATGATGTCGGTGCTGCGCCTGCCGGTGCCCCCGGGCTTCACCATCGCCACCACCGCCTGCCGGGCGTACATGGAGGGGGGCTGGCCCGAGGGGCTGACCGCCGAGATCGCCAAGGCCCGCACCCGCCTGGAGAGGACGATGGGCAAGCGCGTGGGCGACGCCGAGGACCCACTGCTCGTGTCCGTGCGGTCGGGCGCCAAGTTCTCGATGCCGGGGATGATGGACACCGTCCTCAACCTGGGCCTCAATGACAAGTCGGTGGAGGGTCTGGCCCGCCAGACCGACGACGAGCGCTTCGCCTACGACTCCTACCGCCGGTTCGTCGCCATGTACGGCCGCATCGTCCTCGGCGTGCCGGGCGAGGAGTTCGACTCGCTGCTCGACGCCGCCAAAGAGCTGGCCGGCACCGACTCCGACGCCGGGGTCCCGATCGAGCTGCTCCGCTACCTGGTCGAGGCGTATCAGCAGATCGTGGAGCGTCACACCGGCAAGCCGTTCCCCCAGGACCCCGACGAGCAGCTGCGCGGCGCCATCGAGGCCGTCTTCGCCTCGTGGAACGGCCCCCGCGCCATCGCCTACCGCGTGCGCGAACGCATCGCCCACGACCTCGGCACCGCCGTCAACGTCCAGGCCATGGTGTTCGGCAACCGCGACGACACGTCGGGCACCGGCGTGGGCTTCACCCGTGACCCGGCGACGGGCGCCAAGGGCGAGTACGGGGACTTCCTGATCAACGCCCAGGGCGAGGACGTCGTGGCCGGCATCCGCAACACCGAGCCCCTGTCGGCCCTGGCGGACGCGTTCCCGAAGATCCACAAGGAGCTCCTGGCCATCTTCGCCCGGCTCGAGCACCACTACCGGGACATGTGCGACACCGAGTTCACCATCGACCAGGGCAAGCTCTGGATGCTCCAGACCCGCGTCGGCAAGCGCACCGGCCGGGCAGCCCTGCGCATGGCCGTCGACATGGTGTCCGAGCGGGCCATCAAGCTCACCAAGGACGAGGCCATCGGCCGGATCACGGGTGAGCACCTCGAGCAGGTCCTCCACCCGCAGTTCGCCTCGACCGGACACAGGGTCCTGGTCAAGGGTCTGGGCGCCTCGCCGGGCGCAGCGGTGGGCAGGGTCTACCTGACCGCCGACGAGGCCCAGGCGGCCGCCGAGCGGGGTGAGGCCGTCGTGCTCGTGCGCAGTGAGACGTCCCCCGAGGACGTGCACGGCATGTTGGCCTCCCAGGGCATCCTGACCGCACGCGGCGGCCTGGTCAGCCATGCCGCCGTCGTGGCCCGCGGCTGGGGCAAGCCGGCCGTGGTCGGCGCCGAGGCCCTGCGCATCGGTGCACACTCGTTCACCGTGGGCGACATCGTGGTCGCCGAAGGCGACTGGATCTCGGTCGACGGCACCAACGGGACCGTCGTGCTCGGCCAGGTCGAGGTCATCCAGGGCGAGACGCCCCCTGAGTTCGACCTGATCCTGAGCTGGGCCGACGAGGTGCGGGTCGGCCACCTTGGCGTGCGCGCCAACGCCGACAACGGCGCCGACGCCACCAACGCCCGCAACCTCGGGGCCGAGGGCATCGGGCTGTGCCGCACCGAGCACATGTTCCTCGCCGAGGACCGCCTGCCGGTCGTGCGCCGGATGATCCTGGCTGACACCCCGGCCGAGGAGGAACGGGCGCTCGAGGCGCTCCGCGCCGCCCAGCGGGCCGACTTCCTCGAGATCCTGGAGGCCATGGACGGACTGCCGGTCACCATCCGGCTGCTCGACCCGCCGCTGCACGAGTTCCTGCCCAGCACCACGGAACTGGCCATCAAGGAGGCCACTGTCGGCCTGACCGACGAGGAGACGGCGCTGTTCGAGGCGGCCAAGCTGTGGCACGAGTTCAACCCGATGCTCGGTACCCGAGGCGTGCGCCTCGGTGTGCTCAAGCCCGGGCTCTACGCCATGCAGGTCCGGGCCCTCATGGAGGCCGCACTCGACCGTGTGCGCACCGGCGGCCATCCGATCATCGAGATCATGATCCCCCTGACCGTGTCGCGCGAAGAGCTGGCGCTGGCCCGCTCGTGGGCCGTGTCGGCCATCGAGGCGGCGCAGGCCGAGGTCGCTTCGCCCAGGAAGGGCGCCAAGTCGGCGACCGGCAACCTCGAGGTCCTGATCGGGACCATGATCGAGACGCCACGGGCCGCCCTGCGGGCCGGGGAGATCGCGGAAGAAGCCGAATTCTTCTCCTTCGGCACGAACGACCTCACCCAGATGACCTTCGGCTTCAGCCGCGACGACGTCGAGGGCCGGATGATGTCGGCCTACCTCGAGGAGGGCCTGCTGAAGGCCAACCCGTTCGACGTGGTGGACGCCGACGGCGTGGGCGAGCTGGTCCGCCTCGGCACCGAGCGCGGCCGGGCCACCCGCCCGGGCCTCAAGGTCGGCGTGTGCGGCGAGCACGGCGGCGACCCCGAGTCCATCCAGACCTTCGCGGCGGCCGGCCTCGACTACGTGAGCTGCTCGCCGTTCCGGGTGCCGATTGCCCGGCTGGCGGCGGCGCAGGCCGTCCTGGCCGGCCTGACGGGCCCGCGGGACAAGGCGCGTGCCACGCAGGCGGCCAAGGCCCTGGGAAGGAAGACCACCGCCAAGAAGGCCCTGGCCAAGAAGACCACCGCCAAGAAGGCCCTGGCCAAGAAGACCCCGGCCAAGAAGGCCGCCGCCAAGAAGACCCCGGCCAAGAAGGCGACCGCCAAGCGCTGAGCCCCATCGACGGACCGTCCCGGGACCCCCGGGCGGTGCCGTCCGGACCAGGCGTCGCGTGGACGCGGTACCGTCGTCCCCATGGGCATCCCGGACGAGGACGTGGCCCGGGTACGGGCGGCCACCGACATCGTCGCCCTGATCGGCGAGCATGCCGCGCTGAAGCGCCAGGGCCAGCGATGGGTCGGCCTCTGCCCCTTCCACACCGAGAAGTCCCCCTCCTTCAGCGTCAACGCCGAGGAGGGCTTCTACTACTGCTTCGGCTGCCAGAAGAGCGGCGACGCCATCACCTTCGTGCGGGAGATGGAGCACCTCGACTTCGTGGACGCCGTGCGCCGCCTGGCCGACAAGTCCGGGATCACGATCCGCGAGGACGGTGCCGGGGGGCGGGACAACCAGAAGCGCAAGGTGTTCCTCGATGCCATGGAACGGGCCACCGAGTGGTACCACCAGCGCCTGCTGACCGGCGCCGACGCCGGCCAGGCCCGCGACTACCTGCGCAGCCGCGGGTACGACGGCGAGGTGGTGCGGCGGTTCCGCCTCGGGTGGGCCCCCGACGGATGGGACACCCTGTGCACGGCGCTCCGACTGGGCGAGGACGTGGCCACCGGCGCCGGGCTCGGCTTCGTCAACAAGCGGGGCCGGCTCCAGGACGCCTTCCGGGCCCGGGTGCTGTTCCCGATCTGCGACCCGTCCGACAACCCCGTGGCGCTCGGTGGCCGCATCCTGCCGGGCAGCACCGACCCGGCGAAGTACAAGAATTCCACCGAGACCCCCATCTACTCCAAGCGGCGCACCCTCTACGCCCTCAACTGGGCCAAGCAGGACGTGATCGCCTCGGGCGAGGTCGTGGTGTGCGAGGGGTACACCGACGTGATCGGCTTCTTCGAGGCGGGTGTGCCCAGGGCGGTCGCCACCTGCGGCACCGCCCTGGCCGAGGAGCACGTGCGGCTGCTGAAGAACTTTGCCACGCGGGTGGTCCTGGCCTTCGACGCCGACGGCGCCGGCCAGTCCGCGGCCGGCCGCTTCTACGAGTGGGAGCGCTCGCTCGAGATCGACGTCGCCGTGGCCGCCCTGCCGCCCGGCTCCGACCCGGCCGACCTGGCCCGCAGCGACCCGGCAGCCCTGCGAGCGGCGGTCGAAGGGGCGAAGCCCTTCCTCCAGTTCCGGCTCGGGCGGATCCTCGACGCCGCCGACCTGTCGACGCCCGAAGGTCGGGCCCGGGCCGCCGACCACGCCCTGGCCGCCGTGGCCGAGCACCCGGACGACCTGGTCCGCGACCAGTACGTCATGCAGGTGGCCGAGCGGTGCCGCCTCGAGCCCGCCGCGCTGCGCGACCGGCTCGAGCGAATCCGACGAGCGGGCCCCCGCACGCCGCCGTCCCGGGCGGAGCGCAGCCCGTCGCGTCCATCGGTCCCGCCCGAGGACAGGGACCCCCGCGGCTACGACGACTCCCCCGACGGAGCGGAGCCGGAGTGGGAGCCGTGGGACGACGACGGCCGGGACGGCGGCGGCTCGGTCGGCGGGTCGACGAGCCCCGAGTTCCGTCCGGGTCTCGAGGCCCTCCGGCTGGCCATCCACCGGCCCGAGGACATGGGGGAGCGGCTCGAGCCGGAGCTGTTCAGCGACCCGGTCCAGCGCGCCGCGTTCTGCGCCCTGGTCGAGGCCGACGATCTGGGCGACGCCATCGACGCCGCGCCAGCCCGGGTCCAGAAGCTCCTGGTCCGCCTCACCGTCGAGGAGCCCCGATCGGAGCCCGACGAGGTGGTGGACCAGCTCGTCCGTGACGTGGTCCGCCGGGAGCTGCCGCAGCTCACGGTCGAGGCGCGGACCTCGACCCGGGCCATGGGGGACGCCGCCGAGCTGGCCGTCCGGCTCCAGGAACTGGACGATCCCACCTCGGCAGCGCAGGCCTCGCGCTCGTTGGTAGCGTGGCTTCTGGTGAGGGCACGAACGAACGGATCCGGGCAGAAGGCATGAGGGCGAAGAAGGTCGTCTCGTTGTACCCCGGCGCCGACGGCGCCGACGACTCGACCGCCGGCCCCCCCACCGGTCCGGTCACGGCACCCGACGCACCGTCCGGCGCCGACGACGGGCTGAGCGCTCCCGAGATCCTGGCCGCCGAGGACGCGCTGGCCGCCGCCGAGTTCGAGGCGCTGCTGCGGCTCGGCCGCGACCAGGGCGGCCTCACCCAGGACGACGTGGTGTCGGTGCTGGAGTCGGTGGAGCTGAGCGCCGACCTGATCGTGGGGGTGGTCGAGCGGATCCGCGAGGCCGGCATCGAGTTCACCTACGACACGGGCGAGACGACGATCGTGCCGATGGCGGCCCCGGCCGTCCCGGGATCACGGCCGGAGCCGAAGGTCCGCCTGGTGGCGGTGGCCCCGGACGCGCCGGCGCCGGCCCCGAAGAAGCCGGCCACCCGCAAACCCCGGGCGTCGGCGGCGTCGACCTCGGGCGGGTTCTCCGAGGGGGACAGCTTCCGCGGCTCGGCCGCCGACCCGGTGCACATGTACCTCAAGGAGATCGGGAAGGTGAAGCTCCTCGACGCCGCGCTCGAGGTCGAATTGGCCGAGCGGATCCTGGCCGGCACCGAGGCCGCCATGCGCCTGGCCGAGGACGACATCACCGGCACCACCTCACGGGCCGAGCGCAAGGCCGACCAGCGCCTCGTGCGGACGGGCCACGAGGCCAAGGACCAGCTGATCGAGGCCAACCTCCGCCTGGTGGTCTCGATCGCCAAGCGCTACCGCAACCGGGGCCTCGCCTTCCTCGACCTGATCCAGGAGGGCAACCTCGGCCTGATGCGGGCGGTCGAGAAGTTCGACCACACCAAGGGCTTCAAGTTCTCGACCTATGCCACGTGGTGGATCCGTCAGGCCATCACACGGGCCATCGCCGACCAGGCCCGCACCATCCGCATCCCGGTCCACATGGTGGAGACCATCCACAAGGTGGTGTGGGCCCAGCGCCAGTTCCACCAGGAGGTCGGCCGGGAGCCGACCAACGAGGAGCTGGCCGCCCTGGTCGACCTGTCGGTCGAGCGGGTGCGCGAGATCCTCCGCATCAACCAGGACACCATCTCCCTCGAGCAGCCCATCGGCGACGAGGAGGACTTCAGCCTCAGCGACATCATCGAGGACCGCGAGGCGGTCGTGCCCGGCGACGCCGCCACCCGGCTCATGCTCGACGCCGCCCTGCGCGATGCCCTCAACCACCTGACGCCGCGTGAGCAGGACGTGGTCCGGCTCCGGTTCGGGCTCGAGGACGGCAAGATCCGCACCCTCGAGGAGGTCGGCAAGGCCTTCGGCGTCACCCGCGAGCGGATCCGCCAGATCGAGGCCAAGACGCTGGCCAAGCTGCGCCGTCCCGAGTCGGCCCAGCTGCTGCGTGACTACCTCGAGGAAGCCTAGGCCGGAGCGGCCACCGGGCCGCCACCGGGTCCGAGCCTGCCGCACACGGCCCTCGGGTCGCCGTCCCCGTCCTCCAGGACCCGGACCGACCCGTACCCGGCCCGGGAGAACAGCGTCACCACCTCGGGGAACTGGCCGCCCCCGGCCTCGAGCAGGAGCCAGCCGCCCGGGGCGACCCATCGGGTGCTGCACCCGATCGCCCGGATGAGCACCTCCATGCCGTGCACGCCGCCGTCCAGGGCCGCCCGGGGCTCATGGGCGACGACGTCCCGCGGGAGCAGGTGCAGGGCGTCAGCGGGCACGTAGGGCGCCACTGCGCACAGGACGTCCACCTTTCCGGCCAGGTCGCCGGGCAGCGGACCGTCCAGATCCCCCTCGTACACGACGACGCCGTTTGACCGGGCGCACGCCGCGGCCACCGGGTCGGACTCGGTGGCGACCACCCGGGCGCCTGGCCGCGTCGTCTGGAGAACCAGCGCCACCGCGCCCGCACCGGTGCACAGGTCGATCGCCGTGCCCCGTGCGGGCAGAAGGTCCGCTGCCGTCCGGGCGAGAGCCTCGGACTGCCAGCGGGGTACGTAGACACCAGGATGCACGCCGACCGTCAGCCCGCAGAACTCGGTCGTGCCGGTGATCCAGGCCAGGGGCTCGCCCGCCACCCGGCGGGTCACCATCGCAGCCAGGACGCCGGGATCGGGGGCGGCGGTCAGGAGCTCGGCGGCCTCGTCGTCGGCGGCCACGCACCCGGCGGCCGCCAGGACAGCGGCTACTGCCCCGCGATCGCCAGTGGGAGGGGTCGCGGCCGTCAGCCGGCGAGGGTGCTGCGGCCGTTGATGGCGTTGGCCAGGTCGCCGGCCATCTCGATCACCAGGGCGTCGGCGGCATCCTCACCGTCGCGCCAGCCCAGGCGCACACCGACGGCGTCGCGCACCCGGACGACGCCGAGCACGGCCACGGCTCGGGCCTTGGCCGGCACGGCTCGGACCGAGCCCGACCGGGCACGGATGGTCGAGCCGTCGTCGGCGACGACGAGCAGGCGGGTGCGGCGCGACCGGGTGCCGAGGGCGAACCCGGCGGCAAAGGCGGCTGCGGTGGCGACACGTAGCTTCACGGCCGCCATTGTGCCCCGGTTCGCGCCGGCGTGCACCTGCGATCCTGCAGGCCGCGCCGAACGGCTAATCTCCACTGGCACGCCGGCCCTCCGATGGAGCGGCACCGGCCGTGGCGGCACCGATTCCGGGGTAGCTCAATCGGCAGAGCATCTGACTGTTAATCAGAGGGTTGTGAGTTCGAGTCTCACCCCCGGAGCCATCGTCGGGACGGCCGCCCGAGCCTGCTGTGGTCGGAGACCGTTTCCGGTCCCCCGGCCGGAGCGGCCACCGGGACGCCGGACGCAGGAGGAACCTGATGGGAACAGTCCAGCCCTGCCCCTACTGCGGACACCCCGGCGTGCACCGCAGCGGGGGCGACGGCCGCTCCTGCGAGGACTGCGACCGGTGCTGGGCCGAGCGCCAGCGTCACGAGCGCCCGCCCCACCACAATTGAGCTCGTACGGAGGGCGCCCCCGGCCGGCCCGCCCCGGCACCGCCACGGACCGGGCCGGCCGGTGACGACCCGCGTGGCCTTCGCCACCGCCCCGACCGACGTGCTGGGCCACGACGACACCGACCGGCCGTTCCACGAGGCGGCGTGCGCCGCCGCTGGCATCGCACTCGACCACGCCGTGTGGTCCGACCCGGCCGTGCCGTGGGCCGACTACGACCTGGTGGTGGTGCGCTCCACGTGGGACTACCTCGACCACTTCGACGACTTCCGCGCCTGGCTCGGCCGGGTCGACCGGCTCGGGACGTTGCACAACCCGGCCGCCGTCATCGGGTGGAACCTCGACAAGCGGTACCTGGTGGACCTGGCGGCGGCCGGTGTACCGGTGATCCCGACAGCCGTGTGCGACGACGCCTCGGCGGTGGCCGCCGCCCTCGCGGGCGTCGACGGCGAGGTCGTGGTGAAGCCGGTCGTCTCGGCTGGCAGCCGCTGCACCGGGCGGTTCGCACCCGGGGACCCGGCCGCCGCCGACCTGGCCGCCGACATCCTGGCCGACGGCAGGGCGGCACTGGTCCAGCCGGCCGTCACCTCGGTGGCCACCGACGGGGAGGTGAGCACGCTGCTGTTCGCCGGCTCCGTCTCCCACGCGGTGCGGAAGGGACCGCTCCTGGCGCTCGGCGGGGGCCTCGTCGGCGGCAACTACACCGAACGCCTGGCGCCCGAGCCCCTGACCCCGGCACGTCGGGCGGTGGTGGAGGCAGCCTCGGACGCCGTGGCCCGGCTGGTGGCCACACGCCTCGGCGTGTTCGACCCCCTGCTGTACGCCCGCATCGACGTGGTAACCCTCGACGACGGGACGGACGCCGTCCTGGAGGTGGAGCTGGCCGAGCCGGCCTTCTTCCTGGGGACGGACCCGGCGGCCGCCGGTCGGTTCGCCGACGAGGTGGCCCGACGGGCCACGCCACGGCATGCCACGGGCACCGACGACGGCCGTTAGCATCGCCACGGGTCGTGCCGCACCCGTCGAGGAGGCTGATGCCATGACGTCCACTGATCAACTGCCGGCCCAGCCGGCCGAGCCGTCGGCCCCGCCGGCGGCCGCCCGGGCCGTGGGACTGGTCAAGACCTACGGCACCGGCGACGCCATCGTCCATGCGCTCGCCGGAGTGGACGTCGAGTTCGAGCAGGGTCGGTTCACCGCCGTCATGGGGCCGTCGGGGTCGGGCAAGTCCACACTGATGCACTGCATGGCCGGGTTGGACACCCCGACCTCGGGGCAGACCTTCATCGGCGACCAGGAGATCGGCCGACTCGACGACGCCGGACTGACCCAGCTGCGGCGCGACCGGATCGGCTTCGTGTTCCAGTCGTTCAACCTGGTGCCCACCCTGACCGCCCGGGAGAACATCACCCTGCCCGCCGACCTGGCCGGCCGGCAGGTGGACGAGGCCTGGTTCGACTACCTGGTCGAGCAGCTCGGGATCGCCGACCGGCTCGACCACCGGCCGAGTGAGCTCTCCGGCGGCCAGCAGCAGCGCGCCGCCTGCGCCCGGGCCCTCATCGGACGCCCCGACCTGATCTTCGCCGACGAGCCGACGGGCAACCTCGACTCCAACGCCTCGGGCGAGATGCTGGCCTTCCTGCGCCGGTCGGTCACCGAATTCCACCAGTCGATCGTGATGGTGACCCACGACGCCCGGGGCGCGGCCTTCGCCGACCGGGTGGTGTTCCTGGCCGACGGCCGAGTGGTGGGGGAGCTCCTCGAGCCGACGGCCGACTCCGTGCTGGAGCAGATGAAGCGCCTGGGCGGCTGATATGTGGAAGGTGACCGTCTCGGGGCTCCTCGCCCACAAGCTGCGCCTGGCGCTGACGGCCATGGCCATCGTGCTCGGTGTCACCTTCATCTCCGGCACCCTGGTCCTGACCGACACGCTGCACAGCACGTTCACCACCCTGTTCGGGCACATCTACCAGAACATCGACTTCGAGGTGCGGGGCAAGGCAGCCTTCACCGGCACCTCGGGCAACGGCACGCAGCGCAAGGCGATCCCCGAGTCGATCCTCGGGCCGGTGCGCGCCGTGCCCGGCGTGGCGGCCGCCCAGGGGACGGTGGGCGGCTACGCCCAGTTCGTCGCACCCACCGGCAAGGCGGTGACCACCGGCGGCGCGCCGACCATCGGGCTGTCCTTCGACCCGAACCCGAAGCTGTCGGCGCTCACCCTCGTCCAGGGGACGGCGCCGACGACCCCTCACGACGTGGTCATGGACCGGGGGACGGCCACGAAGTACCACTTCGTCGTCGGCGCCCAGGTCAAGGTCCTGCTGGCGGGGCCGTCGCAGACGTTCACGCTCACCGGCATCGTCCGGTTCGGCACCGCCGACAACCTGGCCGGCGCGACGCTGGCCGCCTTCTGGCTACCGACGGCCCAGCAGCTGTTCAATCTCCCGGGCCAGTTCAACGCCATCGACGTGGTCACGGCGCCGGGGGCGGACCAGGCCGCCGTCCGGCACGCCATCGCCGGGGTGCTGCCGCCGGGGGTGGAGGTGGTCACCGGTCAGACCGTGGCCGACGAGCAGTCCAGCGCCATCAACCAGGCGCTCGGGTTCTTCTCGACGGCGCTGCTGGTGTTCGCGTTCATCTCGTTGTTCGTCGGCGGCTTCACCATCTTCAACACCTTTTCGATCATCGTCGGCCAGCGGACCAGGGAGCTCGCCCTCCTGCGGATCGTGGGCGCCAGCCGCCGACAGGTCTTCCGCTCGGTGCTGCTCGAGGCCGGGATCGTCGGCGTGGTGGCGTCCCTCATCGGCCTGGGCCTGGGCGTGCTCGCCGCTGTCGGCCTGGAGGCCCTGCTGCGTGCATTCGGCATCACACTCCCCACCGGCGCCCTGGTCTTCCAGACCCGCACGGTGGTCGCCGCGCTCGTCGTGGGCGTCGGGGTCACCGTGGTGTCGGCCATCAGCCCCGCCCGTCGGGCGGTGCGGATCCCCCCGGTGGCCGCGCTGACCGACCAACGCGGCGACCAGGGGGAGTCGTCGCGGCGACGGGTCGTCGTCGGCTCCGTGATCGGGCTGCTGGGGGTCGTGGTGCTCGTCGTCGGCCTGACAGCGCCGGCCATCCAGCTCGTCGGCCTGGGTGCGGTCCTGGTCTTCCTGGGCATCGGCATG
>JADGOH010000051.1 GCA_017883025.1 Acidimicrobiales bacterium | reverse complement strand
CAGGTCCGGGTCCTGCAGTTCGAGCAGTGCGTGGCCGACCCGATCGGGTCGCTGGCCGCGACCTACGAGTTCCTGGGGGTGGACCCCGCGTACCGGGCCCGCCCGCTGGAACCGCCGCCGGCCGCCCCGCAGGCGGCGGAGCGGCTCGACCCCGCCACGCTCGATCGGCTCCGTGGCCTGTACCGCGACGACGTCCGGGCGCTCGCGCTCCTGGCGCCCGAACTCGATCTGGACCTCTGGACGAGCGCCGTAGGCCGACCATGACCCGGCTGACGGGGTCCCCGTGGCGTCCGTGGCGCTCGCTCCGTGTCGACACGCGACGTCCGCCGGGGCGCGGCCCGTGGCAACCCGTGTGGCGCTAGGGTTGCGCGGTGGTGAGCCGAGGGGAGCGAAACGGAGTGGGTTGGGACGTGATTCCCGCGCCCGTACTGGAACGCCTGCGGTGCCCGACCTGCGGAAAGGACGTCACCGCCCTGCCCGACGGCGCCGGCGTGACGTGCGGCTCCGGTCACCGCTTCGACCGACGCCACGGTGTGCTCGACTGCTCGACGGCCGGGCGGCCGCAGGGGTCGACGGAGGCCACCTTCGCCAGCTTCGGCTACGAGTGGAACACCTTCGACGGGGTGCGGGACGAGGACCAGTCGTTCGCCGACGTCTACTTCCGCGACGTGGACCTCGAGGGCCTGCGCGGCAAGGTCGGACTCGACGCCGGGTGCGGCAAGGGCCGCTACACCCGGTTCCTCGCCCAGTACCTCAAGGCCGAGGTGGCGCTCGACGGGTCGTCGGCCGCCGAGGCCGCCGCCCGCAACCTGGCCGACGTCCCCGGGGCCACGGTCGTCCGCTCGGACCTCCGCGACGCCCCGTTCGCCCCGGAGAGCTTCGACTTCATCTCGAGCCTCGGCGTGCTCCACCACCTCGACGACCCGTTCGCCGGCTTCCAACGCCTCCTGGCCCTCCTCGCCCCCGAGGGCCAGGTGCTGCTCTACCTCTACAGCCGTCCGGAGACCATGGGCCTCCGCTCGCTGTCGCTCACGGCCGCCACCGCGCTCCGCAGGGTGACCACACGCCTGTCCCACCCGGTGCTCAAGGCGTTGTCGACCCCCATCGCCGGCGTCCTGTGGTGGGGCTTCGTGGTGCCGGGGCGCTTCGGGGAGCGGCACGGCATTCCGTCGCTCGCCGGCCTGCCGATGGACGCCTACCGGAGCATGCCGTTCCGCAGCCTCGTCCTCGACACCTTCGACCGGCTGAGCGCGCCCGTCGAGTACCGCTACACGTGGAGTGACCTCCAGCCCTGGTTCGACCGGACCGGCCTGGTGGTCGACGCCGCCCGGGACGAGACGGGCTGGTTCGTCCTGGCCCACCGACCGTGACGAACAGCGACCGATGAGCGCCGTCACCGACCCCGAGTTGTCGACCATGGCCGTGGTGCTCACCTACAACGCCCCGGCATCGCTCGAGCGCTGCCTCCAGGCGATCGCCGCCCAGACCACACCGCCCCAGGCGATCCTGGTGGTGGACAACGCCAGCACGCCACCGGTCGACCCGGCGACCTTCCCCCCGGGCTGCCCGCCGGTCACCCTGGTGCACTCCGACCACAACGGCGGCCCGGCCGGGGGCTACGCCCTGGCTCTCGAGCACTTCCTGGCCGCGCCCTACCGCCACGCGTGGGTCATCGACGACGACATGCGCCCCGACCCGGACTGCCTCGAGCGCCTGTGGGTGGTGGCGGCAAAGGACCCGGCCCGTGCGTTCGTCTTCCCGATCAGCTACCAACTCGACGGGACGTTCGGCGCGTGGCCGTCGTGGTGCGGCTTCCTGATGGCACGGGAGATCGTGGAGGAGGTCGGGGTGCCGATGGCCGAGCTGTTCTGGTGGGCCGAGGACACCGAGTACCTGCAGTGGCGCATCCCGCAGGCCGGGTACCCGATGCGGGTGGTCGGCGACGCCTACGTGCGCCACGACGCCATCCGCCAGAGTGATGCCGTCCCGGTGTGGAAGTACTACTACGAGGCCCGCAACATGCTCTACGTGCACCTGCACGTGAAGAAGCGCGTGGGCTACTACCCGCGCAACATCACCAAGCTGCTCGGGCGGGCCATCCTGCGTGAGCCGGGGGGCCGCATGGCGCGGCTCAAGGCGATGGGCCGGGGCCTGGTCGATGGGGCCCGGGGCCGCCTCGGCACCCAGTTCCCGATCGAGTCGATGCAGGAGCGCACGAGCTGACCGTGTCCGGCTGACCCCCCGGCGTCAGCCGCGGGTCAGGCCCCGGACCACCGCGACGACCCGGGCCTGGTCCTCCTCGGACAGCGCCGAGCCCGTGGGCAGGCACAGCCCGTGGGCGAAGATCCCGGCACACACGTGTCCGCCGACCACCTCGTTGGCGCCGAACACCGGCTGGAGGTGGAGGGGCTTCCATGTGGGGCGCGACTCGATGTCTTCGGCCTCGAGTGCCAGGCGGACTGCCTCGCGGTCGGCGCCGAAGCGCTCCGGATCGACCGTGACGCACGTCAGCCAGTGGTTCGGCTCGCCGTAGTCCGCGATGGGGAAGAACCCGATCCCGTCGACGTCGGCCAGGCCGGTCCGGTAACGGGTGTCGATGGCCCGGCGCCGCGTGATCCGGCTGTCCAGGCCGGCCAGCTGCGCCCGACCCAGGGCGGCGAGCAGGTTGGACAGCCGGTAGTTGTAGCCGATGGTGGTGTGCTCGTAGTGGGGGAACGGCTCGCGGGCCTGGGTGGCGAGGTAGCGCGCACGCTCCGCCTCCGCGGCCGACGCGGTCACCAGCATCCCTCCGCCACTGGTGGTGATGATCTTGTTGCCGTTGAACGAGAACACGCCCATCCGGCCGAAGGATCCGGCGGGACGGCCCCGGTACGTGGCGCCGAGCGCTTCCGCGGCGTCCTCGACCACCGGCACCCCGTGGCGGTCGCAGGAGGCCAGGATCGCGTCGTAGTCGCACGACTGCCCGTACAGGTCGACGGTGACGACGGCCGCCGGCAGGCGGCCCGCCGCCGCCCGGCGGTCGAGCTCACCGGCCACCAGGCCCGGGTCCATCGTCCACGTGTCGGCGGCGCAGTCGACGAACACCGGGGTGGCGCCGAGGTAGACCACGGCGTTCGCCGTGGCCACGAAGGTGAACGACGGCACCAGCACCTCGTCACCCGGGCCGACGCCGACCAGCAGCAGGGCGAGATGGAGCGCGGCGGTCCCGCTGGACAGCGCCACGGCGTGGGCGACGCCGACCCGGGTGGCGAACTCCGCCTCGAAGGCGTCGACGTCGGGGCCGAGCGGGGCGATCCAGTTGGAGTCGAACGCGTCGAGCAGCATGCGCCGCTCCTCGTCGCCGACCTCGGGCGGGGACAGGAAGACTCGGGTCACGGGGCGACCTCCTCGGGCGACAGGGCGCCGACCAGGCCGGCGGCGACGGCGAGCGCCACTCCGCCCACCACGTCGACGGTGACGGCCAGCGCCAGCGAGGACCGACGGTAGGCGAGGACGGCGCACACGGTCAGGATGCCCTGGGCGGCGATGTAGGCCGCGCTGGCCGAGGGGCGGGCCCAGCCGCGGGCCACCAGGCGGTCGTAGGGGTGGCCCCGGTCACCGGCCAGGACCGACCGGCGGCCCCGCACCCGGCGCACCACGGCGAAGGCCACCTCGGCGGCGGGCAGGGCCACGAGGGCGAAGGCGGCGACGCCGGTGGACGTCGGCGTGTGCGGTGCCCATGCCAGGGCCAGGAGCACGGTCAGCGCCGCTCCCAGCAGGTAGGAGCCCCCGTCGCCCAGGTAGATGCGGGCCGGCGGCCGGTTGAAGACGAGGAAGCCGAGCAGCGCGGCCGCCAGGGCGACCCCCATCTGGCGGCCGGTCCCGGCGAGCACGACGGCGAACCCGACGGCGGCCACGGCCACCGTCCCCCCGGCCAGCATGTCGAGCCCGTCCATGAGGTTGACCCCGTTCACCAGCAGGAGGGTGACGGCCACGACCGCCACGGCGGCCACGGCCCCGGGTAGGTGGACCGGGCTGGTGATGACCACGCCGACCCCGATGGCCAGCTCGCCGACGACCCGGGCCGGCGGCGGCAGGTCGAGCCGGTCGTCGGCCACACCCAGCGCCGTGGCCGCGACCAGCGGCAGGGCCAGCGACGGCCGGTCGGACAGGACGGCCACCAGCACCCCCGCCAGCACGGCGACCCCGCCGAGGTAGGGGACCGGCCGGGCCTGTTCCTTCAGGTCGCCGGGGCGATCCATGACGCCGGTGCGGGTGGCCACCACGATGGCCAGCGGCGTCAGCGCCAGTGCCACCAGGAAGGCGACGACGGCCAACCCGACCACGCTCACGCCGGCTCCGAGTGCCACTGCATCACCAGTGACGTCGTGCCGGCATGCAGCTCGAACTCGCCGGCCGACGCGAACCCGGCCCGGTCGTAGAGCCCGATGGCGCCGGTGTTGGCCGCCCCCACGACCACGTAGGCCTCGTGCCCGCCCGACGTGACCATCCGCTCGAGGAAGGCGGCGACGAGGGCCGCGCCCACGCCCCGGCCGGCGTGCCCGGGGTCGACGGCCACGGCCAGCAACTCGGTGCCCCGGCCGGCGCCGGAGCCGCCGCCGCCGCCGTGGCGGAGGGTCTCGAGGACCCTGCGCCACTCCCGGATCAGGCGGGGTGCGGCCGACAGCCCGGCGACGACCCCGTCGCGGACGAGGAACGTGCGATACAGGTCGCCCACGTCGGCCGAGCCGGCGATGAAGCCGACGACGCCCCCGTCGATCTCGGCAACCACCAGGAACGAGTCCGGTGTCCGGGCGACCCGGCGGTAGAGACGGGTCAGGAAGGACGGGCCGAGGAACGAGAGGAAGCCGTCGGCGATGCGGGTGGCGTGCAGGCGGGCCGCCGCCGGGGCGTCGGTGGCGGTGCCGGTCCGGACGGTCACCTCCGGTGCGCCAGCGGCGGCCGCCCCGTCTCCGTCCCGTGCCCCGTCGGTCCCCATCGTGCGTCTCCTCCGACGGCCCCCGTGCGGTCCGGGTGACCAGCTCCCTCGTGCTGCGACCCACACACTACGGCCAGCGGCAGGGCGGACGGATCGACGGCAGCCCTCGCCCCGTCCCGACGACCATGGTGTGTCCCGGTGGTCAGGGCCCGACCGTGACCGACACGGAGCCGGTGGCGCGGTGCGCAGCGGGATGTCGGGTGACGGCGAGCCGGGTGTCGGTCACCTGGACGGTGACGGACACGGTGCCGGCCGTGGTGGGCGTGCCGGTGACCGTCCCGTCCGCGTGCAGTCGCAGCCCGGTCGGCAGGGGGGCGGACCCCGACGCCAGTGACCACCGGTAGCGGGGATGCCCGCCGACGGCGGACAGGCGTCCGGTGTAGTGCTGCCCGACGGCGGCGACCGGCAGGGCCGTGGTCGCCACGGTGACGCCGTCGACGACCGTGGCGAACGCGCCGGCGACCAGCGCGTGCCCGGTGTCGTTGGCGTGGATGTTGCCGCCTCCGCTGCAGAACAGGGTCCAGTTGCAGACGTCGGCCACGTTCTGGGGCTCGGTCATGCCCAGGTAGGTCCCCGTGAGGTCGAAGTCCGTGGTCTGGAACACCGACGCCGGGTCGGCCGCGGACGCGCCACCGGCCCCGTAGAGCTGCACCAGCAGCGCGTTGAGCGTCCCCGCGAGGGTCACCGACTGGGTGGCCACCGCCTGGCCGGCGGGCCCGGTGAGCCAGACGCCCAGGAAGGGGTCGTAGTAATCCATGCCGTAGACGGCCACTCCCGGGTAGGCGGCCTGCAGGCCGGCGAGGATCTGCGGCAGCTCGGACGTGATGTGGGCGAGGCCGCTCTGGACGCAGGGCATGCTGATCGTCGACCCGGACAGGCACCCGTCGACGTTGTTGGCCCCGATGTCGATCGTGACCATGGCCACCTGGCGGGGGT
>JADGOH010000050.1 GCA_017883025.1 Acidimicrobiales bacterium | reverse complement strand
GCCGACCGGGCCAACTCATGGACCCTCGCCGCCGACGGGACGTGGACCCGTGTGGCCGCACCGGCGCCGGCCGACCCCGGGTTCAGCCTGCAGGATCAGGGCCGAGCGCGGGCGCTTGCCGCACTGCGGCGTCGCCGCGATGCGGACCAGTCCGTGCCGTCGCTGCGAGCACCGGATCCGTCGGACGGGCCGAGTGCGTCGCTCGTGACACCGGGGGTGCCGCACGCGACGCCGGTGGAGTCGCTCGTGACACCGGGGGTGCCGCACGCGACGCCGGCGGGGCCGGGGGTGCCGTCGACGGTCCCTCCGCCGGCTCGGGCCCGCTGGTGGAGGCGGCTGTTCGGCCGCGCCGGTTGAACGCGCCAGCGAGCCCCCGGGTCGCCCGCTCCTGGGCCGAGGCCAGGCGCTTGCGCAGACGTAGGTGGACCGAGCGCTGCTCCAGCTCGAGCGAGGCGTAGGCGAGGCCTCCGAACGGGATGGGTAGCCAGAAGTTGACCGCCCGGTAGGCCAATACCCCGGACAGTGCCTGGCCGTCGGTCAGGCCGAAGCCGGCCAGCATGGTGACGAGCACGAACTCGACGACGCCCAGGCCGCCCGGCGTGATCGGGATGGCGGCCAGGATCATGGCCAGCCCGTAGACGGTCAGCAGGTCCACCGGCGAGATGAAGTGGCTGAACGCAGCCACGAACACCCAGAGCGAGGCGGCGTCGAGGAGCCAGTTGGCGGTGGCCCACCCTCCGGCCCGCCACAGCAGCGGACGGTCGTCGACCAGCACGGCGAACCGCTTGGCGAGCCGCTCCATCAGCGAGGTGAACCGGTCGGCGTCGAGGAAGCGGATGCGCGCCGACACGGCGTGGATCACACGGCTGGCCCGCTCCTGGCCCCGGGTGAGCAGGTAGAAGAGCCCGCCGAACGCGCCGAGGAGGACCACGCCGACGCCGGCGGCCACGAGCACGAGGATGGAGGCGGACGTGGACCCGTGGGCACTCAGCCCGGCCGGAACGCGGAACCCGTGGAGCACCAGGAAGGACACGAGCGAGAACCAGAAGAGCACGTTGAGCACCACAGCCGACCCGATGCCCTGGGTGCCGAGGGCGAAGCCGGTGTCGGCTCCGGTCACGCCGGACTGGGTGAGCAGCCGGTAGCCGAGGGCCGCTCCGGGAGCGGTCCCACCGGGTGACACATGGCTGAGGGCGAGCGTCGACAGGTTGATGCGGAAGAGTCGGAACCTCCCGGGACCGCCGCGCGGCAGCACCGAGTGGGTGAGCTGTGCGTAGGCGGCCAGCGCCGCGATCTCCAGCAGCACGCCGAGGGCCAGGTAGGCCACGTTGATGTGGGCGAGCGCCCGGACCTGGCTGCGGTGGCTGACCGCCAGGGGCAGGACGACGTAGAAGACGAACAGGAAGACGAGCAGGGTACCGACGCTGACGCGCACCTCTCGGCGCACGAACGGCCCGCGGTGCCACCACCGCGCCGGTCGGGTGCCGTGCGCCGGATCCGCTTGCGGCACGTCTGCTGTGGCGACCTCCATCGCACCTATGTTGACACGGCGCGACCCGTCGGACCTGTAATGCTGAGGGCGTGGCAGACCCGGACGACCAGCGCGACGACACAGTGGGGAGCCGCGGGTCGGACGTCGGCGCGGCGCAGGACGGGGTGCTGGACGGCGACGTCGGACCGGACGCGCCCCGGCGCGAGCGACTGTTCGCCGCGGCGTCGTCCCGCGGCGTGCCGCTGCGCACCATCCTCACCGTCGACGCGGTCGTCATCGCCACCTGGGTCCTCTACCGGCTCCTCGGTCGTCTACGCGACGTCATCCTGTGGGTGCTGATCGCTGCGTTCATCGCTCTCGTCCTGAACCCGGCCGTCGCCGCCCTCCAGCGCCATCGGTTCCGACGGGGGGCGGCGGTGGGCCTCGTGTTCGCCGTGGCCGTCCTGGTGTTCGCCGGGCTCCTGGCCCTGTTCGGCTACCCGCTGGTGAACTCGCTGACACGGGTGGCCGAGCGCCTGCCGACCATGGTGGACCAGGTCCAGCGGGGCCACGGCTGGCTGGCCCACACCCTCCAGCGATTCCACCTGCTGACCTGGGTGCAGAACAACGCCCCGAAGCTGAAGCAGTATGCCCACAACCTGGGCAAGCCCGCCCTGTCGGTTGGCGCCAACCTCTCGAAGGCGGTGATCTCGACGATCGTGGCCCTGACCACGATCGCCTTCCTGTCGCTCTTCATGCTCCTGGAGGCGCCGCTGCTCCGTCAGGGCCTGCTCGGCGCGCTCAACCCGAAGCTGCGCACGACGGTGTCCGACGTGTCGGCGACCGTGTCCCGGTCGGTAACCGCCTACGTGCTCGGCACGGTGGCCATGGGCCTCCTGTTCGGCCTGGTGATCCTGGTCGCCATGCTCGTGCTGGGCGTCCCGTTCGCCCTCCTGATCAGTCTGTGGGTGGCGCTCGTCGCCATGATCCCGCTCGTCGGCGGCCTGATCGCCGGCGTGCCCGCGGTGGTGCTGGCCGCACTCCATTCGCCCACGGCCGGCGTGGTCACGCTGATCGTCTTCGTCGGGTTCCAGTTGGTCGAGAACCACTTCATCTATCCGGTGGTGATGAGCCGCACGGTGCGGATGAACCCGCTGTGGGTGCTGCTGGCCGTGCTCGTGGGGGCCAACCTCGGCGGGGTCTTCGGGTCCACCCTGGGCGCCCTGACCGGGGCGCTCGTGGCCATCCCGGTGGGCGGTGCCATCCAGGTGGTCTTCCGGGAGGTGTGGGAGCGGACCCGGGCGGTGCCCGCCGGGACCGGGCCGGCCGTTCTGCCTTCCGACATGGGCCCTGACCAGGGAGGACACCGGTCGGTGTCCAACGGTGCCGCCACCGAGGGCGCCACCTCGTCGGGCTGAGGCTGCCCACGTCCGGGCGGCCGCGGTCCCGTAAGCTGTGCCGATGGACGTCCTGGTGGTGCTGCCTACCTACAACGAGTCGGAGAACATCGACCACGTGCTGCGCCGGATCCGCGCCGCCCTGCCGGACGCCACCGTCCTGGTCGTCGACGACGGCAGCCCCGACGGGACGGCGGACCTGGCGGAGGTGCTGGGCAAGGAGCTCGGCAGCATCGAGGTGATGCGGCGCGAGGCCAAGTCGGGCCTCGGCAGTGCGTACCGGGCCGGGTTCCGCTGGGGACTCGATCGCGGCTTCGACGCGTGTATCGAAATGGACGCCGACCTCTCCCACGAGCCCGAGGCGCTGCCGTCGCTGGTCGCCCCTCTGGCGGACGGCATCGGGCTGGTCATCGGCTCGCGCTACGTCCCCGGCGGCGTCATCCCGAACTGGGCCTGGCACCGACGGCTGCTGTCGCGGGGCGGCAACATCTACGCCTCGACCCTGCTCGGCCTGGGTGTGGCCGACGCCACCGCCGGCTTCCGCTGCTACGCCGCGTCGCTGTTGGAGCGGATCGACCTCGACCAGGTCCGGGCCGAGGGGTACGGATTCCAGATCGAGATGACCTATGCCGCGAAGCGGGCCGGGGCGGCGATACTCGAGGTGCCCATCAGCTTCGTCGACCGGGTCCAGGGGGAGTCCAAGATGTCGGCCTTCATCGTGTTCGAGGCGCTCGGCCTGGTGACCCTGTGGGCGCTCCAGCGCCTCGTGGGCTCCCGGCGCGGCCTGCCCGAGGTCGTCCGCGCCTGAGGCGCTCCCCGTGACCGAGCCGCTACGTGTCCTCGTCGTCGACGACGAGCCCTACATCACCGATGTGCTCTCGTCGGCCCTCGTGTTCGAGGGGTTCGCCACCGAGGAGGCCGCCACCGGGGCTGAGGCGCTGGCCAAGGCCCGCCGGGGCGACTTCGACTGCATCGTGCTCGACGTCATGCTTCCCGACGGGGACGGGTTCTCTGTCTGCCGGGCCCTGCGGGACGCGGACATCGCCACCCCCGTGCTCTTCCTGACCGCCCGCGACGCCGGTCCCGACAAGCTCGAGGGACTGGCCCTGGGCGACGACTACGTGACGAAGCCGTTCAGCATCGACGAGCTGGTCGCCCGGATCCGGGCCGTGCTGCGCCGGTCGGCGGTCTACGTGGGCGACGGGCCGCGGCTCCGCTACGCCGACCTGGTGGTCGAACTCGAGACCCGCGAGGTGTGGCGGGCCGGGCGCCCCGTCGAGCTGACGGCGACCGAGTTCCGGTTGCTGGCCTTCCTGGCCGCCAACCCCCGTCGGGTGCTGTCCAAGTCCCAGATCCTGGACGAGGTGTGGGACGAGGGGTTCGAAGGCGACTCCAACATCGTCGAGATCTACATCTCCTACCTGCGCAAGAAGGTTGACCGGGACGGGCCGCCCCTCATCCACACCGTGCGCGGAGTGGGGTACACGCTGCGGGAGCCGCGACCGTGACGCTGCGCCAGCGCCTGGTGGTGACGATCGTCGCCGTGGTGGCGGTCGGCCTGGTGGCGGTCGACCTCATCGCGCTGACGTCGCTGCACTCGTTCCTCTACGGGCGGGTGGACAGCCAGCTCACCACGGCCGCCCACGAGGTAGCGGCGGTGGCCCGTCGGGCCGAGGTGACCGGGCAGCCGGTGACCGCCGCCCAGGTCCGCGAGCGGGTGAGCCCCGACGTCTACGTGCTGCTCCTCGACCCCACCGGATCGCCGGTGCTGTCCGCCCCGTCTGGGTCGCGGCTCCAGGCCGACCCCTCGCCCCACCTGCCTGACCCGCTGCCCGTGCGCCCGTTGACCGGCGGCTATGACGTCGACCAGCCGTCGCAGGCCTACCGGCCGGCGGCGAGCGCCGTCACCGTGGGCTCCACGATCCGGGCAGGGCGCCGGCACCGCCCCTCGCCCGGCCCGCAGTACCGGCTGCTTGCCGTGTCGATCCCGGGGCGGACGCTGGTGGTGGCCACCCGACTCGACTCGGTGTCGGCCACGCTCGCGTCGCTCCGGGCCGTGCTGGTCGGACTGACCGTGGCCCTCCTGGCCCTGCTGGTCGTGGTCATCGCCGTCGTCGTCCGACGCGGTCTCCGCCCGCTCGAGGACATGTCCCGCGAAGCCGACGCCATTGCCGCCGGGGACCTGACCCGTCGGGTGCAGCCGAGTGACGGGACCACCGAGATCTCGCGTCTCGGACGTGCACTGAACGGGATGCTCACCCAGATCGAGACCGCCTTCGCCCAACGGGCGGGGTCCGAGGAGCGGCTGCGCAGCTTCCTGGCCGACGCTTCCCACGAGCTGCGCACGCCGCTGACCTCGATCCAGGGCTACGCCGAGCTGCTGCGTAAGGACGCCCTGCCCGACGAGGAGGCACGGGGCCGGGCACTCACGCGTATCGAGCAGGAGGCGGCCCGCATGGGCGTCCTCGTCGGGGACCTGGCCGTCCTGGCCCGTGAAGGCGAAGGGCCTGCGCCCGAACTCGTGCCCGTCGACCTCGCGGCCCTGGTGGCAGCGGTCGTCGACGACGCCCGCATGATCGACCGCTCGAGGCCCCTCGAGCTGGAGGCGCCCGGACCGGTCCCGGTCCTCGGCGACCCGGCACGTCTCGAGCAGCTGGTCCACAACCTGGTCGGGAATGCGCTGGCCCACACCCCGTCGGGCACCCCGGTCGAGGTGCGGGTGGCGGCCGAGGACGGGCGGGCCGTACTCCAGGTCCGCGACCACGGCCCCGGACTCGACCCGGACCAGGCCGACCGGGTGTTCGACCGCTTCTACCGGGGTGGGCCCGTGAACCGCAGCGGTGGGTCGGGCCTCGGGCTCTTCATCGTGGCCAGCCTCGCCCGCACGTTCGGCGGCGGTGCGTCGGTGGTGACCGAGCCGGGCGAGGGCGCCGCCTTCACCGTGGTGCTGCCGCTCGACCCGGCCCCGACGTCGGGCGGCGGCGGGACCCCCGACGGCGCGACGGCGGTCCAGGCCGGCGAGGCGGGCGCCGATTCCGACGCCTCGCCACCGGTCCTGCCCTCGGCCGGGGCGGGCCGCCGATGACGCTCCCGGTCCTGGCGACGATCGACCGTGGCAGCGGGCCGACGGTGCTTCTCCTGCACGGCCAACCCGGCACGGGCTCCTCGTGGGACCCCGTCACCGAGCTGCTCCACGGGGCGTTCCGCGTGCTCGCCCCGGACCGCGTCGGGTACGGCGCCTCGGCCGGCGAGGCCCGGGGGCTCGCGGACAATGCCGACCTGGCGGCCCGTCTGCTGGACGTGCTCGGGGCGGGCCCGGCGACGGTCGTGGCCCACAGCTGGTCGGGCGGCGCCGCCGTGCTGCTCGCCGATCGGCGGCCCGACCTCGTCCAGGGACTGGTGCTGGTCGGGGCGGCCTGCACGCCGGACAGCCTGGACGTCACCGACCGACTGCTGGCACTGCCCGTGTTGGGCGACGCCCTGACCGTCGCCGGGCTGTTGGCGCTCGGCGAGGTGCTCCCGAAGGTGCGCAGGCTCGCGCCCCGTGTGCCCGAGCCGTACCGTGAGCGGTTCCGCTCCGCACTGCCCGACCAGGGAGTGCTCGGCGGCGAACGCGGCGCGATCGGACGCCACCGCCGCACGTTCGTGGTCGAGCAGCATGCGCTGCTCGACGAGCTCGGGGACGTGACCGACGCCCTCGGACGGGTCACCGTCCCCTGCGCCGTGGTGGCGGGGGAGTGGGACGTGGTGGTGCGCCCATCGGCCGCCCGCACACTGGCCCGGGCGATCCCCGGGGCGGAGCTCGTCGAGTTGCCCGGCGCCGGGCACTTCGTGGCACGGGATGCGCCCGAGGCGCTCGCCGAGGTGGTGTCCCGGGTGGCCGCCGTCAGGCATTAGCGGACGGCTCGAAGTCGGCGCCGGGTGCCAGCGCCTCGAACACGGCGCGGAACTTGAGCCGGGTCTCCTCGAGCTCGGTGTGCGGGTCGGACCCGGCGACGATCCCGACGCCTGCCGTCATCCGCGCCGTGGCCCCGTCGACGGTGAGGGCCCGGATCCCGACCATCCAGCGCCCGTCACCGGCGCCGTCGACCCAGCCCACCGGCCCGGCATAGGTACCCCGCGGTGTGGGTTCGAGGCGCCCGATGAGCTCGGTGGCCGCTGCACGGGGGACGCCGCCGACGGCCGGGGTCGGGTGGAGGCGGGCGACGAGGTGCAACGCCGTCGGCACCGTGCCGTCGGGCCCGGCCCGCAGGGTGCCGTCGACGGCTGTGCCCAGGTGGGTGATCGTATGGAGGTGCACCAGCTCGGGCCGTTCGGGCACGTGCAGGTCCGAGGTGACCGGGGCCAGTCCGTCGCGGATGGCATCGACCACCAGCCGGTGTTCCTCGCCGTCCTTGACCGATTCGAGGAGGGCGGTGGGCAGTCCGCTCCCGGCGTCGTGGAACCGGTCCGTCGTTCCCGCCAACGGACGGCTTCGGACTCGTGTGGACTCCCGCTCCACCAGCAGCTCGGGGCTGGCCCCGACGAACTGGCCGTCCGGCGTCGGCACGCTGAAGACCGTGCAGCTCGGCTCGAGGCGCACCCACCGCCGCAGCAGGTCGGCGACGTCGACCTCACTGTCGAGTCGGACGTCCACCGCCCGGGCGAGGACCACCTTGACCAGGTCGTGCTGCCCGATGGCGTCGACGGCCGCCGCCACGGAGCCCTCGAACGCGTCGTCGTCGGCGAACGGCACGACCACGGGGGTGCCGGTCGCGGCCCCCTCGCCGGTGCGGGAGCCGGCCCGGTCGACCAGTCGGTCGCGCAGGTCGTCGGCCGTCGCGAGATCGTCGGCGTCGGGCAGGCCCGCCCCGACGGCGTCCACGAGGGTGACCCATTCGGTGCCGTCCCGTTCGCGGGCGTAGGTCAACTCGGGCACGACGAGCGACGTCGGTGCGGTCCGATCGAACGGCAGGGCGCCGAAGGCCATCACGCCATGGCCCGCGTCGGCGGAAGGGACACCGAGCCGGTCGTCGCAGGTGACGGCGGCCAGGGCCGCGGTGACGGCGTCGACCGCGTGTCCGTCGTCCAGGCCCCCGGGCAGGTCGAGTGTCATGGCCCGGCCGAGGCCGACGACGACGCGGCCACCGTCGGACAACACGATGCCGGTCCCGCCGGCGAGTGCGAAGGGGTCGATCGGTGCCCCGGGGCGCAGGGCGAAGCGCACGGCGACCGCCTGCCCTGCAGGAAGCCCGGCGTCCCGGCCGGGGCCGACGGCGGCCGACGGCGCCCGGGTGGTCACGGGCGCCCGCTCCGCGTGGCCGTGATGAGCTGGCTCAGCCCCCCGGACAGTGCCCGCCGGTTGACGGACGAGAACCCGGCCTCGGTGAGCATGGCGCGGAGCTCCTCCGTCGAGGGGAGGTAGGCCGTCGACTTCGGGAGATACCGGTAGGCGGAGCGGTCCGACAGCAGTCCGCCGATGAGCGGCACCACCCGGCGGAACCAGATCCGGTGTCCGGTGCGCAGCATGCCCGAGTCGGGCTCGGACACCTCGAGGAGGCTGATGCGCCCACCGGGGCGCACGATCCGGCCGAACTCGTGGAACACGGCGGCCAGCTCGGTGAAGTTCCGCAGGGCGTAGCCGCAGGTGACGCCG
>JADGOH010000049.1 GCA_017883025.1 Acidimicrobiales bacterium | reverse complement strand
GGCGGTCAGCGAGTTGACGTTCCAGGTCGCGATGCGCACCCTGCTCCCTCAATCCTCGGTCGGCGGTGCCGCATCGACGAGCACGAAGAGCAGGTCGGCCTCGCAGGCGAGCTGCCCGTCGACCGTCCCCCGGCCCGATCCCTTGCCGGCCCTGGCTGACATCCGACCGAGCGTCACCTCGAGCTCGAGGAGGTCGCCGGGGACGACCTGGCGGCGGAACCGTGCCCTTTCGATGCCGCCGAACAACGGGAGCTTCCCGGCAAAGGCCGGGTCTGCCAGGACGGCGACACCGCCCAGTTGGGCCAGCGCCTCGACCATGAGCACGCCCGGCAGGGTCGGACGTCCCGGAAAGTGCCCGGCGAAGAACGCCTCGTCGCCGGTGAGCTGCCAGGCGCCGGTGGCCGACTGCCCGGGCTCGACCGAACGCAGTTCGGTCACGAACAAGAAGGGGTCCCGGTGGGGCAGGTAGTCGTCGGCTCGCACGAAGGGCGAGGTTACCGGCACGACGGGGTGCCGGTGCCGGTACTCAGTCGGCAAATCCGGGAAGGGCGATTTCGGCGCGCCGGCGAGGGGCGTCGAGCGAGACCAGTTCGAACGTCAGCATCTCCCCTTTGGTGAGCACCGACCGTGCCTTCTGGGGAGCCGGGTCGCCGAGGTTGCGAAGGGGTACGTGGCACAGCATGCCGGCCACGTCGACGTGGGCGCCGTGCGACGTGAACGACACCACTTCGCCCTCGAACGTGCTGCCGACGGGATGCTCGGCCACGAACGTGATGAACGTCATGGCGTCGTTGAGCGCCTCGCCCACGGGCACGTCGCGGCCGTGTGCAGCCGGCGCCGACTCGGCAGGGGCCGCCTTGGCGGCCACCTTCGTCGCCTTGCCGGCCTTGGTCGCATTGGTCGCGGACGCAGCGGTTGTATCTGCCTTCACCACCTGGGCGGTCTTCGCGGCCTTCGTGGCCCTGGCCACCTTCGTCGCCGGCTCGGCTGCCTTCGTGGCCTTCGTGGCCTTCGTGGTCTTCGTGGTACTTGTCGCCTTGGCCGCCTTCGTGGCCTTGCCGCTCTTGGCCTTGGCCTTGGCAGGAGCCGTCTCGACGTCAGCGGCGTCCTTCGTGGCCTTGGCGGCCTTCGTGGCCTTTGTCGCCTTGGTGGCCTTGGTGGCCTTGGTGGCCTTGGTGGCCTTTGTCGCCTTGGCCGCCTTCGTCGGCCGCCTACCCACGTCCTCGTAGGTGTCGTCGACGTCCACCGTGTCCGACACCGGCAGTGCGGTCGGTTCCCCGATCTCGACCTCGACCTCGGCGTCGGCGATCTCGTCGTCGGTTACCTCGTCGACGCTGACCTCGTCGACGGCCACCTGGGAGCCACCACCGGACCCGGAGCCCCGCCCGCCCCGGCGCCGACGGGAGCGCTTCGGTTTCGGGGGCGCCACCGACTCGTCGTTGCCATTCTCGTCTGCCACCACGAACTCATCGGTCAGCTCGGCGCCATTCTCGGCTGCCTTGGCGTCACGTTTGGACTGGGCGGTGACCGATCTGCTGCGGGGGCCGCGCACCGGCGTGCGAGGGGTGAACACCCAGCCCACCCCGGGGACCGGCTTGCCGCCGATGAGCCGTCCGGGCTCGAACAGCCACGGACGCTCGGCGTGGAACTCCTGGAACGAGTCGTTGGACAGCACCAGTGCGCCCGACTTCTCGGCGATCCGAAGGATGAAGCCGTCACCCCGGCCGACGGCACCGGCAGGCGGCGTGACCATCTCGCCGTGTTCGATGGCGTCCTCGAACGCCTGGACCTCGGACGGGTCGATCCGGTGGCCGAACGACGCGTCGACGACGACGGTGACGTCCTCGGCGGCAAACCCTCGGTACTCCTCGATGAAGGTCTCGATCGCCTCGTTCAACTGGGCCAGGCTCGGTAGGGTGCGACCCTCAGTTGCGAGATTGGAGCCGTCGACGACGATGCGCCGTCGGGCGGGGGAAGGGGAATCCATAAGTACAACCAGTCAACCACCTGTGGGACACCCTTCCTGCATATGGTCCGTTTCGCGTCGCTGCGGGGACCCGCCCGGGACGCCGTGCCCCCCTGGGTCGCCTCTGCCCTGCCGCACCCGGTGACCGTAGGATCGAGCCGTGACCACCGACACCGACCGGGCCCACGAGGCGACCGACCTGCTGCAGCACCTGATCCGGAACGCCTGCGTGAACGACGGCACCCCGGGATCCGGCCAGGAGCAGCGCAGCGCCGACATCCTGTCCACCTACCTCGAGGGCTCGGGCGTCGACCTCGAGACCTACGAGCCCGCCCCCGGGCGCACCTCGCTGGTGGCCAAACTGGCGGGCACCGACCCGTCGGCGCCGTCGCTCACCCTGCTCGGCCACACCGATGTCGTGCCGGCCAACCCCGACGACTGGACCCACGACCCCTTCGGCGGCGAACTCATCGACGGCGCCGTCTGGGGCCGCGGCGCCATCGACATGCTCAACCTCACCACCACCATGGCGACCGGCTTGCGCCACCTGGCACTCGGCGGATTCCGGCCGAAGGGCGACCTGACCTACATCGCCGTGGCCGACGAGGAGGCGCTGTCCACCTACGGCGCGAAGTGGCTGTGCGCCAACGCCGCCGACGACATCCGCACCGATTACGTCATCACCGAGTCCGGAGGGTTCCCCATGAACGGGGCTGACGGGCTCCCCCGGCTCCCGGTCATCGTCGGCGAGAAGGGCGTCTACTGGTGCGTGCTCACCGTGAAGGGCACTCCGGGCCATGCGTCACAGCCGCTGCGCACCGACAATGCCCTGGTCAAGGCGGCCCAGGTCGTCCGCCGCATCGACGAGTACCGGCCCCGGGCGGAGCTGCACGAGGCGTGGACCCGGTTCATCACCGGGCTCGGGTTCCCGCCGGAGTTCACCGAACCCCTGCTGGATCCCGACCGCATCGACGCCTTCTGCGAGGAGCTGCCCCTGCTCGGACTCGCCCGGCAGGCCCACGCCTGCACCCACACCACCCTGGCCCCGACGATCATGCGGGCGGGCACGAAGACCAACGTGATCCCCGACCGGGTCGAGCTCGAGGTCGACATCCGCGCCCTACCCGGGTGGGAGACGGGCGACGTGCGGGCCATGCTGGTCGACCTCCTCGGCGACCTGGCCGACGACGTGGAGATCGCCTTCCAGGCCGAGGAGCCGGCTTCGACCTCCCCCATCGACACGCCCCTGTGGGACGCCATCGAGCGGGTCAGCACGGTCTTCTACCCGGGCGCCACCATGGTTCCGTTCCTGACCGTGGGAGCCACCGACGCCCGCTACACGCGCACGCTCGGTTCCGTGTCGTACGGGTTCGGCCTGCACAGCACCGCCATCGGCTTCGAGCAGTACGGGGCGATGTTCCACGGCATCGACGAGCGGGTCGACGTGGAGTCGCTCCGGCTGTCGACGGAGATGTGGATGGCCCTGGCCCGGGACTTCCTGGGCTGACGCTCACCCTGGGTCCTCGACCGTCCCGTCGACCGTCCGTCGACGGGACGGTCGAGGACCGGAGCGGACTCAGCCCACAGATCGGACCAGCAGGTCCTCGAGCTCCAGGCGGTGGAGTGCGGCACTGCCCGACGCGGGGCTGGCCGACTCGGCCCGGCTGACGTGGCGCAACGTGTGGGAGCTGCGCAGCAACCGGTGGAGCCGGCTGTGCACGAAGTTCCAGGCGCCCATGTTCTCGGGCTCCTCCTGGAGCCAGACGACCTCTTCGGCCTGCGGGTAGCGGCTGAGCACGTCGGCCAGCCCGTCCTTCGGCCACGGGTAGAGCTGCTCGACCCGCACGACAGCCACATGGGAGCCGTCGGCCCCCAGCTCGTCGCGGCGGCCGATGGCGTCGAAGGCGACCTTGCCCGAGCAGAGCACGACCCGGCTCACCCCGACCCGGTCGAGGCCCTCGGCAGCCGCCGGGTCGTCGAGTACCTCGTCGAACGAGCCCGTCGTGAACGCAGCGACCGGTGACCGGGCCTGCCGGGCCCGCAGCAGCGACTTCGGCGTGAAGACGATCAGCGGCTTGCGGTCCGGCACCCGGACCTGGGCGCGCAGGAGGTGGAAGTACTGAGACGACGTCGTGGGCTGGGTGACCCGCAGGTTGCCGCGGGCGCACAACGTCAGGAACCGCTCGATGCGGGCCGAGGAGTGCTCGGGGCCCTGGCCCTCGTAGCCGTGTGGCAGCAGCAGGGCGAGGCCGGACTTCTGGCCCCACTTGTCCTCGGCGGCCACCAGGAAGTTGTCGACGATGATTTCCGCGCCGTTCCAGAAGTCGCCGAACTGGGCCTCCCAGGCCACCAGGTCGTTCGGCGCCTCGACCGAGTAGCCGTACTCGAACCCGACGCACGCGTACTCCGACAGGAGCGAGTCGCGGATGGTGAACCGTCCCCCGGTGCCGAGCCCCTCGAGGGGGACGTGCTCCGTCCCGGTCTGGTGGTCGACCAGCACGGCATGGCGATGCGAGAACGTGCCCCGCCGGGTGTCCTGGCCGGTGACCCGGACGTTGGTTCCCTCGAGCAGGAGCGAGCCGAAGGCCAGCGCCTCGCCGAGCGCCCAGTCGATCTCTCCGTCGGCCACGACCTTGTCCCGCTGCTCGAACTGGCGGGCCAACTTCGGGTGCATCACGAAGCCCTCGGGCACGGACCGCACGACGGTGGCGAGCCGGGAGACCATCTCGGCGTCGATGCCGGTCTCGATGCGGGGGATGTAGAGGTCCGGCTGGACGTACTCGGGCAGGCTGACCGGGGGCGGCGGCGCGTCCTCGGCCTCGGCCCGGGTCTCGTCGAGGGCGGCCTGCAGCCGCGCGGAAAAGTCGTCGAGGGCCTGCTCGGCCTCCTCCAGCGAGATGTCCCCCCGGCGGACGAGCGCCTCGGTGTAGAGCTTGCGCACGGAGCGCTTGGCGTCGATGAGGGCGTACATGAGCGGCTGCGTGTAGCTCGGGTCGTCGCCCTCGTTGTGGCCGTGGCGCCGGTAGCAGACCATGTCGATCACGACGTCCTTGTGGAACGCCTGGCGGAAGCCGAAGGCCAGACGGGCGGCACGGGCGCATGCTTCGGGGTCGTCGCCGTTCACGTGGAAGATCGGTGCCTGGACCATCTTGGCCACGTCGGTCGGGTACACCGTGGACCGGGCCGCCTCGGGGGCGGTGGTGAACCCGAGCTGGTTGTTGATCACGACGTGGACGGTGCCGCCCGTGCGGTAACCGGCGAGGCCCGAGAGGTTGAGGGTCTCGGCCACCACGCCCTGCCCGGCGAACGCTGCATCGCCGTGGAGCAGGATCGGGAGGATCGGGAACGGGTCCCCTATGCCGTCGACCAGCCGGGTGCCGCTCCCCCGCTCGCCGCCGAGGGCGTCCTGGCGGGCCCGGGCCATGCCGACCACCACCGGGTCGACCGCTTCGAGGTGGGACGGGTTCGACGCCATGGTGAGCGGGATGGTCCCGCCGTTGCGGGACACGAAGAGGCCCTTCGCCCCCTTGTGGTACTTGACGTCGCCCGAGCCCTGAACCGAGTCGGGGTCCAGGTTGCCCTCGAACTCCTCGAAGATCTCGCCATAGGACTTGCCCACGATGTTGGCCAGCACGTTGAGCCGACCTCGGTGGGACATGCCCATGACCGACTCGTGCAGGCCCTCACGGGCCGCCTCGTCGAGGAGGGCGTCGAGGATGACGATGGCGGATTCGGCACCCTCGAGGCCGAACCGCTTCTGACCCACGTAGCGGGTGTGGAGGAAGCGCTCGAACACCTCGGCCGCGTTCAGCCGCTCGAGGATGTGGCGCTGCTCGTCGGCACTCGGGGACGCCGACACCCCCTCCACGTGCTGCTGGATCCACCGCTTCTGGTCCGGGTCCTGGATGTGCATGTACTCGACGCCGAGGGTGCGGCAGTAGGCGTCGCGCAGCACCGAGAGGATCTCGTCGAGCGTGGCCAGCTCCTTGCCGGCGAGCCCGTCGGCCACGAACAGTCGGGGCAGGTCCCAGATGGTGAGCCCGTAGTGGAGCGGGTCGAGCTCGGGGTGGAGGTCGACGTCCTCGGCGTCGAGCGGGTCGAGATGGGCGATGAGGTGGCCGCGGACCCGGTACATGTTGATGAGGGTCTGGACGTGGTTCTGCTTGATGAGTCGCTCGTGGCCGCCGTCGGCCTCATCCACCGACGAGTTGTCGTCCCGCTGCCAGGTGACGGGCTCGTAGGGGATCTCGAGGGACTCGAAGACCTGCTGGTAGAAAGCGTGGCCGCCCATCAGGCACTCGGACACGTGGGCCAGGAACAGGCCGGACTCTGCGCCCTGGATGATCCGGTGGTCGTAGGTCGAGGTGATGGTCACCGTCTTGCCGACGCCGATCTCTGCCAGCTTGCGGGGGTCGGCCGCCTCGAACCCCGCGGGCACGCCGAGCGCGCCCACGCCGACGATGAGCCCCTGGCCGGGCATGAGGCGGGGCACCGACTGGACCGTGCCGATGGTCCCGGGGTTGGTGAGGGTCACCGTCGTGCCGGCGAAGTCGTCCGGAGCGATCTTGCTGGTGTGGATCTTGCGCACCAGATCCTCGTAGGAGGCCACGAAGCCCTTGAAGTCCTTGGTGTCCGCGTCGGCGATGCACGGGACGAGCAGGGTGCGGCCGCCCGACTTCTCGACGTCGACGGCCAGGCCGAGGCCGACGTGGGCGTGCTTGAGCACCCCGGGCGTGCCCTTGCCGTCGGCGTCGGCCACAAATGCGGCGTTCATGGCCGGGACGGCGGCGAGCGCCTGCACCACGGCGTACCCGATGAGGTGGGTGAAGCTCACTTTGCCGCCCATGGTGCGCTTCAGCTGGTTGTTGATGATGGTGCGGTTGACCTCGAGCAGCTTGGCCGGCACCACCCGCACGCTGGTGGCGGTCGGCACCCCGAGGGACGCCTCCATGTTGACGACGATGCGCCCGGCCGCGCCCCGCAGCGGTGTGGCGCCCTCGACGCCCACTGGTGCGGCGGCGGGTGCAGGTGCAGCTGCCGCGGTCGGCGCAGCTGCCGGGATCGGCGCCTCGACGACGGATGCGACAGGGGCGGCGATCCCGGCAGCTGCGGGCGCCGGGGCCCCTGCAGGACGGTAGTCGGCGAAGAACTCCTGCCAGGATGCCGACACCGAGGCCGGGTCGGCCAGATACTGCGCGTACATGTCCTCGACCAGCCATGCATTGGGGCCGAAGGCCCCCGTCCCGGCGGCCACCCGCCCCGTGCCGTTCTGTCCCTGCACCGTCGCGTCTCCACCTTCAGGGCTGTCCATTGGCCTCCAGCCTACCGGGAGGCCACTGGCCTCCCCGCCCGGGCCGGGGCCCGCGACCGGTCGATTAGCGTCGACCCCATGACTGCGCCGCGCACCCGTGTCACGTGCAGGTTCACCTTCGAGGCCGCCCACCGGCTGGCCTGGCACCCCGGCAAGTGCCGGAACCTCCACGGCCACTCCTACCGGCTCGACGTGTCCGTCGAGGGCCCGCTCGACGCCAACGGCGTCGTCCTCGACTTCGACACCCTGCAGGAGGTGGTCCACACGCAGGTGATCGACCAGTGGGACCACCGGGACCTGAACGACGTCCTGGACAATCCGACGGCCGAGCTGCTGGCGTTGCGGGCGTGGGAGCTCCTGTCCGACGCCGGGCTCACCCCGGCCGCCCTGCGCCTGTGGGAGACGGCCGACTCGTGGGTGGACCTGACGCCGGAGGACGGCCCGTCCCGCCGCGCCGGCGGCTGACCGTGACCCGCCCCCTCGTGGTCCTGTCGGGCGGCCTCGACTCGACCGTGTGCATGGCCCTCGCCGCCGAGGAGACGGGCGAGGCGCCGCTCGCCCTCACCTTCGACTACGGACAGCGCCACCGGACCGAGCTCGACCGGGCCGCCGGGGTCGCCGGCCACTTCCGGTCCGAGCACCTCGTCGTGCAGCTCGACACCTCCGCCTGGGGCGGATCGGCGCTGACCGACGCGTCCATCGACGTACCTGTCGCCGGGTCGACCGACGGGATACCGGCCACGTACGTGCCGGCCCGCAACAGCATCTTCCTCGCCGTGGCCCTCGGTGTGGCCGAGGCCCGGAAACTCGACGCCGTATGGATCGGGGTCAACGCCATCGACTACTCGGGCTACCCCGACTGCCGGCCCGAGTTCATCGAGGCCTTCCGCGGCGTGGCCGCCACCGGCCAGAAGCGCGGGGTCGACGGGGACCCGATCGCCATCCGCACACCCTTGATCGGATGCACCAAGGAGCAGATCGTCCGGCTCGGCGTCGAGCAGGGCGCCCCGTTGCAGCTGACCTGGTCCTGCTATCGCGGTGGCGACCGTCCGTGCGGGACCTGCGACGCGTGCGACCTGCGCGCCCGTGGGTTCGCGGCTGCAGGCGTCGACGATCCGGCCCTGGCATGACGGTCGGCGATGGCGTGCCCGCATCGGTCGCCGCTCCCGGCGCTGGCCCGGTCGCCGCTCCTGGCGCTGGCCCGAAGGACATCCTGGTGTCGGAGGTCTTCTCCGCCATCCAGGGCGAGGCGGCGCTCGTCGGTGAGCGCCAGGTGTTCGTCCGCCTGACCGGTTGCAACATCCGCTGCACCTACTGCGACCAGCCCGAGGCCCTCGAGCGGCGGCCAGGTCCGTGCCGGGTCGAGCTGACGGCGGGGCGCCGCGACTGGTCCACCGAGTCCAGTCCGCTGGCTATCGGACGCGTCGTCGATGCCGTAGGGCAGCTGTGGGACCAGGTACCGCACCACTCGATCAGCCTCACCGGCGGCGAGCCACTGCTGCAGGGCACGCGGGTGGAGAGGCTCGCCGGCGCGTTCGCCGGGCGGGGCTGGCCGGTCATGCTCGAGACGAACGGCACCCTGGTGCCACCCATGCGGAAGCTGGCCGGGGTCGTGGCCTACGTCAGCATGGACCTCAAGCTGCGCAGCGTCGACGGGGAGACGGTGGCGGCGGCGACGCAGTCGACGTTCCTGGCCGCCGCACTCGCCTCCGGCGCGACCACCTGGGTGAAGATCGTCATCGGGCCAACCACCGACCTCGACGAGTTCGATGCCGGCATCGCCATGGTCGCAGCAGCCTCGCCGGACACGTCGGCGCCGGTCGAGGTCTTCCTGCAACCGCTCACACCCTTCGGGGCGGCCACCGCGGCGCCGTCGCCCGAGCAGGTGCTTGCGCTGCACGACCGTGCGCTGCGGCTCCACCCTCGGGTGCGGGTCGTCCCCCAGACCCACAAAGCCATCGGCCAGCTCTGACCCCGCTGGCCGGCCAGCACACGAGCGGCCTGCCCGTGCCCGGACGCGACGATGGGGCGGCCCGGGGCGAACCCCGGACCGCCCCTCTCATCGGGACTACTTGGCCTTGGTGATCTTCGGGGCCGGGGCCTGACCGTTCACGACCTTCTTGAACGAGGCGCCGGCGGACACCTTGGGGCTCTTCGAGGCCTTGATCTTGATGGTCTCACCCGTCTGCGGGTTGCGTCCGGTGCGAGCGGCGCGCTGGGCCCGGTCGAAGGTCAGGAAGCCGGTGATGACGACCTTCTCGCCCTTCGCCACGTTGGCGGTAATGACATCCTCGAGCCCGCTGAGCACGGTGGCGACGTCCTTGGAGGTCGCTCCGGTGTGTGCGGCGACGGCGGCGATCAGATCGGTCTTGGTAAGGGGCACTGTTTCTCCTTGGTCAAATGGAAGCCCTAACAATGCACGATCTGGCGGGCCGATGTGTGCATTTGGCGGGCCGGACCCCTGAACTGGGCGGTTCCCGCTTCCCCGGACCGCTCCCCGTGCCGGGTCGGCCGGCCGGGCGTCCACCGCAACTGGCCGGCCACCCGGCCGCCCTGACAGGCTGGGTCGGCATGCCTCCGGACCACCGGCTCGCGCTGACCGAGCACCTGCCCGACCACCCCGGGGGCACCGGGCCGCTCGTCGTGCTCGTCCATGGCTCCCTCGACCGGGCCGGCAGCTTCGCCCGGGTCACCCGGCGGCTGACCGACCTCCACACGGTGGCCTACGACCGCCGCGGCTACCACCGGTCGCGCACGGACCTCCCCGTCCACGACTCCCTCACCGGCCACATCGACGACCTCCTCGACGTGATCGACGGCCGGCCCTCGGTCGTCGTCGGCCACAGCTACGGAGGCACCCTCGCCCTGGGCGCAGCGCTCCGCCCCGGCGGTCCGGGGCCGATCCTCGCCCTGGCCGCCTACGAGCCACCCCTGCCGTGGCTCGGCGACTGGGCCACACGGGGGGGCACGCGGGCGGGGCGCTCGCCCCGACCTGTCGACGAGGACCCGGCCGAGGTGGCCGAGCGCTTCTTCCGGCGCATGGTGGGCGACACCGCCTGGGAGCGGCTGCCCGAGCCGACCAAGGAGGCGCGGCGGGCCGACGGTGCCGCGCTGGCCGCCGAGCTGGCCGCCATCCGCATCGACCGGGCGCCGTTCGACATTCCCGCACTTGCCGTTCCCGCGGTGTTCGGACGCGGGACCGCCTCGCTCCCCCACCACCGCAAGGCCGTCTCGTGGCTGGTCGGCCACGTCCCCGGGTCGGAACTGGTCGAGTTCGAGGGGGCTGGTCACGGCGCCCACCTGACCCACCCGGATGCCTTTGCCAACTTCGTCCGGGCAGCCGTCGCCCGTGCCCCCGGCGACGGGATCCGGTCGACGGCCGCACGTGGCGGGCCCGAAGGCGGGTAGACCGGGACCCATGCACGTACTCCTCACCGGTGCCTCGGGGTTGATCGGCACCGCGCTCGTCGAACGCCTCGTGTCGGACGGACACGGCGTGACCCGGCTGGTGCGCTCGGCGTCGGCCACACGGCCGACCGGGGTGACGGACGTGGCCTGGGACCCTGCTGCGCACACGGTCGACACCGCTGCGCTCGAGGCGGCAGGACCGTTCCACGGCGTCGTCCATCTGGCCGGCGCCGGCGTCGGCGACAAGCGGTGGAGCCCGGAGAGGAAGCAGCTCATCCTCGGGAGCCGGACCGACGGCACCGGCCTGCTCGCCGCGACGCTCGCCGGGCTCCCCTCCCCCCCGTCAGTGCTCGTGAGCTCGTCGGCCGTCGGCTACTACGGCGACCGCGGCGCCGACGTCCTGACCGAGGAGTCCCGGGCCGGCAGCGGCTTCCTGGCCGACGTGTGCGTGGCGTGGGAGGCGGCGGCCGCACCGGCGGCGGACGCCGGGATCCGGACGGTCCTGCTCCGGACCGGCATCGTGCTGAGCGCGTCGGGTGGTGCGCTCGGCAAGCAACTCCCGCTGTTCCGCCTCGGGCTCGGTGGGAAGATCGGCTCCGGTCGCCAGTACCGCAGCTGGATCACGCTCGACGACCAGGTCGCCGCCATCGTGCATTGCCTCGTCGACGACTCGCTCGCCGGGCCGGTCAATGCCACCGGGCCCGATCCAGCCACGGACGCCGACCTCGCCACGGCGCTGGGTGCCGCCCTCCACCGGCCGTCGTTCCTGGCCGTTCCGGCGCCTGCGCTGAAGCTCGTTCTCGGGTCGGAGATGGCGACCGACATGGTGCTCTCCAGCCAGCGGGCACTTCCCGAGAAGCTGACGGCGTCGGGATTCACGTTCGCCCATACCGACCTCGACGAGGCGGTGCGGTCGGTGCTCGGGCACTAGGCAGGTCCGGCTCGCTGGGCCTCGTGCCGATAGCCGTCCTCGAGACCAGAGGGTACGCGATGCCCGACGCAGTGGTCGGCGTGCTCTACGCCGACGGTGAGGCTGGACTATCGATCCGGTCGCCACCGCCGAGTTGGTCGGCGAAGGATGGCTCGTCCCGGGACTCGTCGATGTGCGACGCGTCCGGGGGCGATCGTCCGGGGCACGCGCTGGAGGAGGACCTGCTTCGCGGCGACCTGCACCGACACGTCAGATCGGGCGTCACGCGGATCCGCTCTCCCGGCCCGCACCGACGGTCATCCGATCGGCGGGATCGCCGACGAGATCCGGGCGCTGGCCGACGCCGCCAGCGACTACGAGCGGTAGTGCAGGTAGAGGACGCCGTTGTCATAGTGCTCGCAGGTCTCGAGCGTCCAGGTGCCGGATGGCATGCCGGGCTCGAAGAGCCGGGGGCCCTCCCCTCTCGTCAGCGGATAGACACAGAGGTGGAGCTCGTCGACCAGCCCGTCGGCCAGGAGTGCCCGCACCAGGGTGCCGCTTCCGCTGACGTAGATCCCCCCGTCGACGTCGTCCGCGAGGCGTCGGATGGCCTCGGGGTCGTAGGGGCCGATGATCTCCGAGTTCCGCCAGGTTGCGTTCTGCAGCGTCGACGACACCACGTACTTGGTCGTGTCGTTCATGAACGGGGCGCCCGGGTCGTCGGCCTCCGTCCGGGTCGACCACGCCGGCTCGAACATCTCGTAGGTGGTCCGCCCGAGCAGGATGCCCTGACAGCCCGCCATCGCGCCCCCGATGGCCTCACCCATCCTCGGGTCGAAGCCGTACTCCATCGTCCACATCGGGGTGTCGATGACGCCGTCGAGCGTCATGAACTCGTGCACTCGGATCGTTCCCACCGGCGCTACCTCCTCGGTTCGGGTCCACTACTACCACGAGCACCCACGGGCACGCGCCAGTTGGTGGGCGCACGCGGTCGATGGGGATGTCCCCCGCTCAGCTGGGACGGGGACTCGGCACTACGCGCCAGGCCGTCCTCGCACTCGAGCGCTCGGAGCTCGACGGCGGGAGGCGACCGTCCAGCACCAGGCCAGGCGGGCCGCCGACGTCGGACGCGGGCCGATCGACCAGACCGAGCCCCTCGAGGGGCAGTGTGTCGACGTCGACGAGGCCGACGACCAACTCGCGGAGCGGGCGCACAGGTCCGCAGTCGACGCCCGTGGGACGGGGATCGGGGCCCGGTCCCACCACCGGCCCGCGCGGATCCAGGCATTCCCGAACGGCAACGGACGGCTCGGCCGCACGGCGAAGTCCTCCTGCTGCGCAGCGCCGACTGCGGGCCTTTGTCCCGTGGTCGTCGCAGCCTGGACAGCATCGGGCCTGTCCGAGCCCGCTCCCTGGGCGCACAGCGCACCGGCAATGCGGCCGGATCAGGTGGATCCCACGTCCGTCCCGTCCGATGTCGCTGGGGCCCGTCGGGGACGGACCTGGCGCTGGAGCTTGTCGCCCCCGCCCGACTCGTCCTTGGCCCCGGCCACCAGAGGTGACGTCGACAGCAGGAAGACACCGGCCACGACCACGGCGATGGCCACGATCTCGACCGGCAGGCGCCAGCCCGCCGTCTGCAACCGGTCGTGGAAGAGGTAGATGCCGATCAGCACGCTCACCACGGGGTCGACGATGGTCAACGCCGCCTGCGACGCCGTCACCGGGCCGGCGTGGAACGAACTCTGGATGAGGAACAGCCCCACCACGCCCGTCGCGACGAGCGCGTAGGGGTCCCAATCGGTGAAGACGTGGCCCCATCCGTGCGAGATGAGCGTGGTCAACTGCTTGGTCAGTGCCGCCGACAGGGCGAAGAAGACGGCTCCCGACGCCCCGAACATGGCCGCCCGGAACCAACGGGGACCGGTGAACCCGAGCCCGGCGAAGCCCGCCGACACCAGGCCGATCACCACGAACACGATGATCCAGGTGTGCTGCGTCGGGATGACGTTGCCCCCGCCCGGCGCCGACACCACCAGGAACGTGGCGAGCCCGCCGGCGGCTGCGGCCGAGCCGCCCCACTCCCGCCAGGTCAGGTGGTAGCGGAACCAGGCGCCCAGGACGAGGACGAGGAAGAGCAGCTCGGTCGTGACGATGGGCTGGACCGAGCTGAGCTGGCCGACGCTGAGCGCTCCGGCCTGGAGCAGGAAGCCCACGGCGATCATCGCGAGTCCGGCGAACCAGATGGCGTTGGAGAACGCGTGGCGGATCAGCCGGATGCTCATCACCGTGTCGTCCGGGGCGCTCTGGACCCCGATGCGCTGGAAGATGGCGCTCAGGGCGTTGGCCAGGGCGGCCAGCACGGCGAGGACGTAAGCCACGCCCAGTGTCTACCCCACGGCGCCCCCGGCCCCCGGTGATCCGCGGCTCCGGGCGCGGTCGGCCCGCCGATCCGCTCCCCGACCCCCGGTTACGCTGTGCCAGCCCGAGGGAGACCGGGGCACGGACACGAAGGGGACCTGGCCATGACCGCCACACAGACCGAGTCGACCACCGCCGACGGGGCGATCACGCCCGAGCAGTTCGAGGTGGAGGCCCGCGCGTTTCTGGAAGCCCACGCCGAGCGGCGCCCCGAGGAGACCTTCGTGTGGGGCCAGGGGTCCGAGAACGTCAGCCTCTTCCCGGAGCGCTCGCCCGAGCAGCAAGCGGCCGACCTGGCCGCCTCCCGCGCCTGGTCGCAGCAGGTGTTCGACGCCGGCTTCGGGTGGATCACCGGGCCCGTCGAGTACGGCGGCCGGGGCCTGACGACCGACTTCCAGCGGATCTGGGGCCGCGTGGCCGCCGAGTACCAGACGCCGTCGCTGTCGATCTACGGCATCGGGCTCGGCATGGTCGCCCCGACGATCCTGGCCCACGCCACCGACGAGGTGAAGGCGGCCTACCTGCGCAAGATGTGGCGTGGCGACATCGTGGCCTGCCAGCTGTTCAGCGAGCCGTCGTCGGGCTCCGACCTCGCCTCCCTCCAGACCAGGGCCGTCAAGGACGGCGGCGAGTGGATCCTCAATGGCCAGAAGGTGTGGACGTCGGGCGCCCAGGTGTCCGACATCGGCGAGATCATCTGCCGCACCGACCCCGACCTGCCCAAGCACCGCGGGCTCACCGGGTTCGTCGTCGACATGCACGCCCCCGGCGTCGAGGTGCGACCGCTCCGCCAGATGACCGGAGGGGCGTCGTTCAACGAGGTCTTCTTCACCGACGTGCGGGTGCCCGACTCGCATCTCCTGGGCGACGTCAACGGCGGCTGGACGGTGGCCCTCACCACGCTGATGAACGAGCGGGCCGCCATCGGCGGCGGGGGCGGGGGTGTCGGCCTACCCACCTCCACCCGGCTCATCGAGGTGGCCAAGGCCACGGGCACGAACACCGACCCACTGGTGCGCCAACAGCTCGCCGAGATCGTCATCAACGACCGGGTGGCCGGCTACACCAACCGCCGGGCCATGGCCAAGATCGCCCAGGGCCAGCTGCCCGGGCCGGAGATGTCCCTGGCCAAGCTGTCGCTGACCGCCAACATGGTGCGGACGTACGAGGCGCTGTCGTCGATGCTCGGCCCGAAGCTGGTGGTCGACACCGGCGAGTGGGGTACCTACGCCTGGACCCAATTCCTCCTCGGCGTTCCCGGCATGCGCATCGCCGGCGGCTCCGACGAGGTCATGCGCAACATCATCGGCGAGCGGGTGCTCGGCCTACCGAAGGAGCCGGCCCCGAAGTAGCGGGAACCGGGGGGTGCGGCGCCCTGCCGACCGGGTCAGCGCATCGCCGGGCCGTCCCGCCGGTCGGGCCTGCGGCCCAGCTCAGGCCTGACCCAGCGATGCAACCCGGCCCCGGAGCAGGCGCTCCTCGGCGGGGTCGTCGGTCAGCTCCAGTGCACGGCGGTACGCCTCGGCCGCCTCCTCCGTCCTCCCGAGCCGCGCCAGCAACTCGGCACGGGTCGAGTGGAGGTACCGGTACTCCTCGAGCGGGAGCCCCTCGAGCACGGCCAGCCCGGCCCCGGGCCCGGCGGACTCGGCGACGGCCACTGCCCGGTTGAGCTCGACCACCGGCGACCCGGTCCGCACCGCCAGATCCGCGTAGAGGTCGGCGATCCGCGCCCAGTCGCTGCCGTCGACGGCGTGGGACGCGGCGATCTGCGCCTGCAGCACGTACGGGCCGCGACCGCCGAGGGCCAGGGCCTGCCCGAGCTCCTGCCGGCCGGCGTCGATCCGCCCGGCGTCCCACAGCGAGCGGTCCTGATCGGCCAGGACGACGAGGTCGCCGCCGCGGTGGCGGGCGGCACGGCGCGAGTCGTGCAGGAGCATCATGGCCAGCAGGCCGTGGACCTCCGGTTCGTCGGGGAGCAGTCCGGCCAGCGCCCCACCGAGCCAGATCGCCTCGTCCGCCAGCTCGTCCCGTCCCCCGAACCCCTCGTTGAAGACGAGGTAGACCACGGCCAGCACCGCTGCGAGGCGCTCGGGCAGGAACTCGGGCGGGGGCACCCGGAACGGGATGGCCGCGGCCCGGATCTTGTGCTTGGCCCGGACCAGCCGCTGGGCCATGGTGGCCTCCGGCACGAGGAACGATCGGGCGATCTCCTTCGTCGTCAGTCCTCCCAGTGTGCGCAGGGTGAGCGCCACCTGCGCCTCGACGGCGAGCGCGGGGTGGCAGCACAGGAAGATCAGCTCGAGGCGCTCGTCCCGGATGACCGGGGTCCCCATGGGGACCTCCGCCTCCGCAACGGCGCCCAGCAGGTGCGCCTTTGACGCCAGCGTCCGGTCCCGCCGGATCCGGTCGATGGCGCGGTTGCGGGCCGTGGTGACCAGCCATCCCGTCGGGACGGGGCCCCGTTCGGCCGGCCACCGCTCGACGGCGATGGCGAACGCCTCCTGGGCGGCCTCCTCGGCCAGGTCGACGTCGCCGAACCGGCCGACCAGGACCGCCACCACCCGCCCCCACTGCTCGCGGAACTGCTGTTCGTCTCCGGTCACCACTCCATGATCGGTCGGATCTCGATCGCGCCGCCCAAGCGCGCCGCCGGCACCCGTGCGGCCAGGGCGATCGCCGCGTCGAGGTCGTCGGCCTCGAAGAAGAAGTACCCGCCGAGTGCCTCCTTCGTCTCCACGAACGGCCCGTCGGTTGTCAAGGTCCGCCCGTCTGCCACCCGGACGGTGGTCGCGGTCTCGGGGAGCTGCAGCCCCAGTCCCGGCGTCACGCCCGGTGTCTCGTTGAGGGCCCCGTAGTCCGCATAGACCTGTTGCTGCTCGTCGGCGGGCAGCGTGGCCCACTCGTCGGGCCGCTGGGGGGTCGGACTGGTGCCCTGGTGGATCAACATCATGTACTTCACGGCATGCCTCCTTGAGTCGTGCGGTCACCCTGGTAACGAACAACGATCGTCAGGATCGACGCCTCCGCGGGGATTCCGTCCCGCCGGGCCCTTGGCGACGGACGGCTCGAGCTCCGTGCCGACCGATCCGTCAGGCTCGTCCGGGCAGGCGCCAGCTGACACGGTGGTGCGGCGTCGGGCCCAGGCGGGCCAGCGCCTCGAGGTGGTCGGCAGTGCCGTAGCCCATGTTGGCCTGCCACCCGTAGGCGGGGAACTCGAGGGCGAGACCGGCCATGACGGTGTCGCGGGCCACCTTGGCGAGGATGCTGGCCGCGGCCACCGATGCGCAGGTGAGGTCGGCTTTCACCCTGGTCACGACGGGCGGGCCGGTCCCGCCCGCCTCGGAAAGCCAGTCGTACGACCCGTCGAGCAGCACCAGGTCGGGCCCGTCCCGTAACGTCGACAGCGCCCGCCGGCCGGCGAGACCCAACGCGCCGAGCACGCCGAGGCGGTCGACCTCGTCGGCCCCGGCCGACCCGACGGCAACGTCCACGGCCCAGTCCTCGACGGCCGGCACCAGGGCCTGGCGCACCGCCGCCGTGAGCAGCTTGGAGTCGCGCACGCCGGCGGGCGCCGGCGGGATGGCGGCGTCGACGACGACCACGCCCACGTGCACCGGCCCGGCCGGCGACCCGCGTCCGACCTCGTCCATCGAGGCGAGCAGGGTGGCACCGTCGCGGAGCAGCCGCCGCTCGACGCGCAGGGTGGGCCACCCCCGACCGGACCGGCGGGTGGGGGCGGTTGGGGCGGTCGGGGCCATGCGCGCAACCTACCGCCGGCGGCCCGATGCGGAGCGGATCACCCGAGGCTGCTGCGGACCACCTTGCCGAGCGCGTTCCGAGGCAGGGCCTCGACCACGCGTACGAGCCGGGGCTGTTTGTAGGGGGCGAGCCTGCCGTCACAGAATGCCCGAAGCCCCTCGAGGGTGGGTGGGGTCCCGTCGACCACGAGCCACGCCGTGACCACCTCCCCCCACTCGTCCGACGGCGTGCCCGTGACCGCCACCTCGGCCACGCCGGGGCAACGGGCGAGTACGTCTTCCACCTCGGTCGGGTACACGTTGTAGCCGCCCGAGATGACCAGTTCCTTCGACCGGCCCCGGATCACCAGGTAGCCGTCGACATCCTCGCCCAGGTCGCCGGTGGCGAACCAGCGGCCCCCGCCGTCACCGAGATCGCGGAACACCTCCGCGTCGGCCGCGTCCCGCTCGAAGTAGCCGTCGAACACGTTGGGTCCTCGCAACAGCACCTCGCCGGCGGTGTCGAACGTCACCTCCACCCCCGGCAGCGGGAACCCGACCGTGCCGGCCCGCCGGTCGCCCTCGTACGGGTTCGACGTGTTCATCAGGGTCTCGGTCATGCCGTAGCGCTCGAGCACGACGGTCCCGATGGCGGCGGTGGCGGCGGCGTGGAGCTCGGCGGGCAGCGGGGCGGACCCCGACACACAGAGGCGCAGCTCGGACAGGTCGGACGCCCGACCCGACGACACCAGGCGGTGGTACATGGTGGGGACCCCGAAGAAGAGCGTCGCCCGCTCCCCCACAGCCGCGTCGGCCACCGCCGCCGGGTCGAAGCCGGGGAGCAGGACGGCCGAACCCCCCGCGGTCAGGGTGCCGTAGGCGCCGACGGCCAGCCCGTGGGCGTGGAACACCGGGAGGCAGTGGACCAGCCGGTCCTCGGGGGTCATCCGCCACGCCCGGGTGACCGATTCGGTGGCGGCCAGCAGGTTGTGGTGGCGGAGCACGGCACCCTTGGGCGCGCCGGTGGTGCCGGAGGTGAAGCAGATCAGCGCCGGGTCATCGGGTCCGGCACCGTCGAGCTCGCCCGGGTCGCCGTCGGGCAGGTCCACTCCCGGCCCGGTGACCACCGCCCCCGGGGCCGCCGCCCGGATCCAGACGGCCTGGTCGGGCCTCCCGACGATCGCCCCGGCGGCGCGCACGTCGCGCACGATGTGGGCGAGTTCGGGCTCGGTGTAGGCGGTATTGGCCGGTACCACCACCAG
>JADGOH010000176.1 GCA_017883025.1 Acidimicrobiales bacterium | reverse complement strand
GCCTTCTTGGCGGTCGTCTTGCGAGCCGTGGTCTTCTTCGCCGCGGTCTTGCGAGCCGGTGCCTTCCTGGCGGTCGTCTTGCGAGCCGTGGTCTTCTTCGCCGCGGTCTTGCGAGCCGGCGCCTTCTTGGCCAGCGACTTCTTCACTGCCTTCTTCACGACCTTCTCCTCGGCGACAACCTTCTTCACCGCCTTCTTCACCGCCTTGCGTCCGGCCGCGGCCCGCTTGGCCACGGTCTTCTTGGCCGGTGCCTTTCGAGCCGGTGCTTTCTTGGCTGCTGCCTTCTTCACTGCCATGGAAACTCCCTCCTTAGGGGTCAACGCCGATTTGAACGTCGAACCGGTGGCGAACCGGACTCCTCTCGACGCTGGGATCGGTATCGCTGCACCTGTCCGAGGGTTCCTCCCCATGCGGGGAGCACGTGCGGTCGGGGAGAATGTCCCGAAACCGACCACCGTCACCCTCCGCCCGGATCGGACCTCGGAGATGATCGTTTCGAACAGGACCTCGACCATGTCCTCCACGGTGCGCCGAGTCACTTGTGTCGACTCGGTCACCGCTTGGACGAGCTGAGACCTGTTCACGTTCATCTCCTCAGCGATACGTAACCAACCACCAGCCAAATGGCTTTTCGTCCGCCGGTCAAGCACCAACGCGCACACGGGCGCCCATCCGCGCTTCGTGCGCGCGTCACATCGTCACGCCGGCGCGTGGCTCGAATCCGACCGGTACGTCGGGTCGGCTCCCCAGTCACCGGAAAACCTGTGCCACTGCAACGGTTTTTCGGCCTACGCTCGGAAGCACTCCCTTCGCGGGCACTGCCGTCCGCCGCGTACGCAGGCACTGCAACACGACGATGACGACGAGGTGTGACCCGATGAACAATTTCTCGGCGCGAACGCGTGTGCAGCACATCGACGACGCGATCCGCGACGCGCGCGCGGCAAACGCGTCAGGAGGAAACGGCGTCTATCTGGGTCACGACGGGCGCGGATGGCGCCAGGCCGAACCGCAGCACTCGGTACTCGTACTCGGCCCGCCGCGCTCGGGAAAGACCTCATCGCTCATCATCCCCAACATCCTGTGCGCCAACGGTCTGGTCATCGCGACGTCGACCAAACCAGACGTCCTCGACGCGACGGCGACCGCTCGGTCCCGGGTCGGCGACTGCCATCTGTTCGACCCGACGGGATCGGTCGCCGACCGCCCCGGGGTCCACCGGCTGCGCTGGTCGCCCCTCCCCGCGTGCACGTCGTGGCGCACCTCGCTCGCCACCGCACGTTCGCTCGTCGTCGTCGGGTCCGTCGGCGGAGGCGGCGCCACGTCGGCCGGCACCCACTGGACCGAACGGGCCCAGTCCCTGCTGGCGCCGCTGTTGCACGCCGCAGCCCTCGACGGCGCCGACATGCGCACGGTCCTCGGATGGGTGGACCGTCACCGGGCCCTCCCGGCCCAGCAGATCCTGTCGGGAACCGACGCCGGCATGGCCCGGGACCTCCTCGACGGAATCGTGACCACCGACCAGCGGGAGTTGAGCGGCATCTGGTCGACCACGTCGGGCGCGCTCGGCGGATTCCGCTCCGAAGAGGCGCTGGCCGCCACCTGCGACCCCGACCTCGACCCGACGGCACTCGTCGGGTCGACCGACACCGTCTACATCGCCGCGCCGGCCCACCACCAGGCACTCGTAGCCCCGCTGGTGGTGGGTTTCCTGGACGACATCCGCCGCGCCGCCTATGTCCGGGCCGCCACCGGCGCCGAGCGGGACGCGCCGCCGGTCGTGCTCGCGCTCGACGAGCTCGCCAACATCGCACCGCTGCCCGACCTGCCGTCGATGATCAGCGAGGGCGGCGGTCAGGGTGTGGTCACGCTCGCCTGCTTCCAGGACCTGTCCCAGGCTCGGCACCGGTGGCCCACCCAGGCGGACGGGTTCCCGTCGCTCTTCGGGACGACGGTGGTGCTCACGGGCATCGGCGACGTACGCACGCTCGAGGCTCTGTCGGTCCTGTCGGGTGACCACGAGCTGGTGACCCGGTCGGTCTCCCATGGCCGGGCCTTGTCGGACCGGCCGCTGGGAGACCTGCTCACCGGCGGTCGTCCGCAGCGGGGCGAGCAGCTGTCGACACAGTGGCGCCGCCGATTGTCCCCGGACGAGATCACCCGGGGCGTGCCCGGTGGGGCACTGTCCTTCGACCGTCGCAACCAACCGTCGTGGATCCCGCTGGCCCCGGCCCACATCGCCGAGCCCTGGCGGTCGCTCACCGCCGCCGGCCGCACACTCGGGCGCGGCGTCGACATGACACGCCGGCGGCCGACCGGTCTCGAGCGCTGACCCGCGCCGATCGCGCCCGGCGGATCGGCGCACACGGCGGAAGATCGTGGTGGGCCCGGTCGAGCAGGGTCGGGTCGGGACCGTCACCGGTGGTGACCCGGCGTCGGCGGCCCGAACCCCGGTGCGCGTGCCGCCGTGTGGTCCGGCCGCTCGGGTCCCGAGGCCCGGTCACGCCATGGCGAGGGTTGGCACTGGAGTACCACCGGACGACCGGCGACGGCATCGAGCGGTCCTGGCGAGGCGTCGAGGGCTCGCACCAGGTCCGTCGCCGCCCACCGCCGTCCGCCGCGGTCGGCCGGGTCCCGACCGTGGAGGGACGACGTGCCGCCGACCAGTGGCGCCACGTTCCGGACCACTGCCGCGGTCGCCGACTCCAGGTCGCCCACGCCGAGTCCCGACGGTGACGATTCGGCCACGGCCACGAGGAGGTCGCGGGCGTCGAGTGTCCGTCGGCGTGCGGACAGCTCGTCGAGCTTTGCCGCCAGGTCATCCCGGTCGACGGTCGACCGAGCCGAGGCGACGCGTGCACGGCCGACGACCCGGACCAGGTCGGCAGGATCGAGGTCGTGGTCGCATGCCCGCCGCCGCCACTCGGCACGGAGCCCCTCGACCGTAGGACCGGAGTCCTTGTCCGGGCGCTCGGCGTGGAAGGCGACCCGCCGGCGGCCGGGTGACGGGTGCCCGCCGCCACGGGACACCTGCTCGTCGATCGAGGCCGTCCGCTGCGAGAACAGCCGTGCCAACACCGGGTCCACGCCGGCGACGTCCCACCGCCCGGTCGGGCCCCGCTCCCATGCCACACCGAGCCGGTCGGTGAGCTGACGTCGCAGCGAGGCGTCGTAGGCCGCAGCGAGGGCCCGACGGTGCACGAACAGGCGACGGGTGTCGACCGCGGACCACACCCCGTCGACTCCCTGGGCGACGTTGGCCGTCACCAGGTGCGTGTGGACATGGGGATCGAGCGCGCGGCTGGTGCGGTGGACGAATCCGGCCGCCACCACGCCGGTGGCCGGCAGGTGCCGGGTCACACCGCCCCTCGTCCGCCGCACGCCCAGCCCCTCCCGCTCCAGGTAGCCGACGGCGTCGGTCACGGCGGCCCGGTGCGCGGCCCCGGTGGCGTCGGCCAGCTCCCGGGGCCCGAGCAGGTGCAGGAGGCTCACCGACTTCGGTGCACAGAACAGGAGGTCGACACCGGCCACCGGGCGCGGACCGAGCGCCGAACGCAGGGAACGGTCCGCCTGGGGATCCCGGCCGGCCATCAGCTCGACGAATTCGTCCGTCCGGACCACGCCCCGGACCCCGAGCACGGAGCTCCCCCCGCCGGTCCACTCCCCCGGAGACTCCCCGACCACGCCGGTGCCCTCGGCCCGTCCCGGCACGAGGTCACGCACGTAGTAGGCGACACCGGAGGACCGCACCACCTGCATCCTGAGCACCGCACCCCCTGCGGGCGCCGTTGCGACGCCCCTCGGGAGCAGGCTACCTGTTGGTGCTATCACATGTCATCCCATGTGTTCTCACACAGGAACGAGGAGCAGCCGGGTCAGCCGGCGCCCGTCCCGTAACGGCTGAGGATCCGGGCCGCCGCCTCGGGGGCCAGCGCACGGTCCTCGACCGGGTCCACGACCACGGCGTCCGGTCCGAGCCGCAGCAGGAGGCGCTCGAGCCAGGCGTCGCCCCCCACGTATACCTCCCACACCGGGCGCTCCCCCACCTCGTCGACCGGCGCCGCCGAGGTGATGGTCTCGAGCAGCCAGGTCATCGCCGGGTCGGCGGCGATGCGGACCCGTCGGCTGTCCGGGCCCGGGACGAAGGCGGCCAGCGCGACGTTCCCGCCGCCGGCGGTGGATGCCGTCCCCGAGCCGGCGACTCGGGCGCCGGAGGCCTGTTCGTCGGCCAGCGCCTGCGGCGTCGCCGGGCCGGCCGGCGCCGCCGACGCGATCCGGTCCACACGGAACCGGCGCACGCCGGACGCCACCTCGCACCACGCGTCGACATACCAGTGCCCTTCGGAGGCGAACAGGTGCCGCGGCGTGATGGTGCGCTCCCCCGTCTGGTCGGTCGAGGCCGAGTAGTAGGTGATGGCCAGGCGCTCGCCCCGGTCGACCCCGTCGCGCACCATGTCCAGCAGCTCGGGCGTGTCCAGCTCGACCTCGACCGAGGGCCCGCCGAGCGCCCGGTCCAGCTTGGCCAGCGCCCGCGACAGCGCCCCACCCTCGTCGCTCCCCGGCACGGCCAGCAGCGCACGTGCCGACGCGGCCAGGGCCAGGCCCTCCCGCGGGCTGAGCCGTCGGGGCCGGGCCAGGGCCGTACCCACCCGGGTCGACACCGCCTCGTCGGTGACGATGATCTCGAGGAGCTGGTCGGGCGAGTACGGGGGCACGCCGTAGCAGGCCGCCATCTCGAGCTCGGCGACCAGTGCGCTCGGGGTCAGGTCGAAGCGCGCCGCCACCTCGTCGATGGGGGCCTCGCCCTCCTGGGCCAGCCAGGTCAGGATGGCGAGCAGGCGGCGCAGTCGGGCAGCGGTGTCGGGTGCGGGGCTCATCGGGCTGGACCCCCGGCGACGAACGACTCGAGGCGGGCGACGACCGCGTCACGCACCTCGGGCGGCCGCAGGACCTCGGCGTGGTCGAGGAGGTCGAGCGTCCACGAGATCAGCGCCTCCACGTCGGTCACCACCAACCGGACGATGATTGCGCCGTCGTCGGACCGCTCCACCACGGCATCGGGTCCGAGCGCGGTCACCACCCTGGAGGCCTCGGCCGCGTCGACCGCGACGTCCACCTCAACGGCGTCCCCGGAGCCGAAGTGCCAGGGTTCCCGCGCAAAGGCCTCGTCCGTGTCGAACCCGTCCGGCAGCTCGGCCGACCCGGCGGCGCCCGGCTTCGGCAGGCCGTCGATCCGATCGACCCGGAAGGTGCGGGGCTCTGCCCGGTCGCGGTCCCAGCCGACGGCGTACCAGTGACCCCCGCGGAAGCGGATCCCGGCCACGTCGACCGAACGGGGCTCACCCCGGTAGGAGAAGGCGACGACGGCACCGGTGCGGACTGCGTCGAACAGGATCGGGAGGGCGGGGAGCCCGTCGACCAGGGGTAGGTCGACGAGCGGCAGTGGGGCGCCGCGACGGGGCCACTGGCCCCCCATGCCCAGCT
>JADGOH010000175.1 GCA_017883025.1 Acidimicrobiales bacterium | reverse complement strand
GGACCACCGGGGGCCGGCCGACGGGAGCGGCACCGGGGGCCGGTGCGCCGTGGCCCGGCCGGATCCCCCCGCCGGCGCCGGCCGTGGTGCACCCCGACCCGGTCCGGGCCGATCTGGCCGGCACCCGGGGCGAGCCGGTACGGGTGTCGTCCCGGGGCCTCCTGACCGCGCCACCCGACCGGCTGTCGGTGGAGGTCGGGCCGTGGGAGCCGCTGTCGGGATGGGCCGGCCCGTGGCCGGCCGACGAACGCTGGTGGTCGCGGTCGCGGCGGCGGGCGGCCCGGCTGCAGGCCGTCACGGCCCGTTCGGCCCACCTCCTGCTGGCCGAACGCGGCCGCTGGTGGGTCGAGGCCACCTACGGCTGAGCACGACAGGACCGACCATGCCCTACGCAGAGCTCCACGCCCACTCCAACTTCTCCTTCCTCGACGGTGCCAGCCACCCCGAGGAGCTCGCCGCGGAGGCGGTCCGGCTCGGGCTGTCGGCGGTGGCGCTCACCGACCACAACGGCCTGTACGGGGTGGTGCGGTTCGCCGTGGCGGCCCGGGCCTTCGGACTGCCCACCGTGTTCGGCGCCGAGCTCACCCTGTCCGACGTCGACGGGCCCCACCTGCGCACCGGCATGCCCGACCCGGACGGCACCCACCTGGTGGTGCTGGCCCGGGACCCCGACGGGTACGCCCGCCTCAGCCGGGCCATCGCCGAGGCCCACCTCGAGGGTGGGGAGAAGGGCCGCCCGGTCCTCACCCTCGACGCCCTGGCCGACCGCCACGGCGGCCACTGGCAGATCCTGACCGGGTGCCGGAAGGGGCCGCTGGCCACGGCCCTGACCGGGGCGGGCCCGGCGGCGGCCGGCCGGGCCCTCGACCGGCTCGTCGACCGGTTCGGCCGGGACAACCTGGCCGTCGAGCTGTGGGACCACGGCACCCCGGTCGACGGGCCGCGCAACGACGCCCTGGCCGTGCTGGCCGCCCAGCGCGACGTGGACCTGGTCGCCACCAACAACGTCCACTACGCCACCCCGGCCCGGTTCCCGCTGGCCACCACGCTGTCCGCCGTGCGGGCGCGCTCCACCCTCGAGGACCTCGAGGGGTGGCTCCCCCCGTCGGCCACCGCCTGCCTGCGGGTCGAGGCCGAGCAGCGCCGGCGGTTCGCCCGGTGGCCGGGGGTGGTCGACCGGGCGGCCGAGCTGGCCGCCGCCTACGCGTTCGACCTCCGGCTGGTGGCACCCCGGCTCCCCGACTTCCCGGTACCCGAGGGCCACACCGAGCAGAGCTGGCTGGTCGAGCTCACCCGGCGGGGGGCGGCCGGGCGGTACGGGCCCGAGGGGTCCGAACGGGTGCCGGGGGCCTACGCCCAGTTGCGGCACGAGCTCGAGGTCATCGACGCCCTCGGGTTCCCGGGCTACTTCCTCACGGTGTGGGACATCGTCGAGTTCTGTCGGCGCAACGACATCTTCTGCCAGGGACGGGGCTCCGCCGCCACCTCGGCGGTCTGCTTCGCCCTCGGCATCACCAACGTGGACGCCGTCTCGCTCGGCCTGCTCTTCGAGCGGTTCCTCTCCCCCGCCCGCGACGGCCCGCCCGACATCGACGTCGACATCGAGTCCGGCCGCCGCGAGGAGGTCATCCAGTACGTCTACGAGCGCTACGGCCGGCTGCACGCCGCCCAGGTGGCCAACGTCATCACCTACCGGTCGCGGTCCGCCCTGCGCGACGTAGGCAAGGCCCTCGGGCACTCCGTCGAGGAGGCCGACGCCTGGTCGGGGTCGACCGAGCGCGGCCAGCCCCTGGTCGAGCGCGACGACCTGCCGCCGATGGTGCAGCAGCTCGCCGGCGAGCTGCTCGGGTTCCCGCGCCACCTCGGCATCCACTCGGGGGGCATGGTCATCTGCGACCGCCCCGTGGTCGAGGTGTGCCCGGTGGAGTGGGGCCGGATGCCGGGACGCAGCGTGCTGCAGTGGGACAAGGACGACTGTGCGGCGGCCGGGCTGGTGAAGTTCGACCTCCTGGGCCTCGGCATGCTGACCGCGCTCCACCACATGGTCGACCTGGTGGCCGAGGCCCACGGGGTGACGGTCGACCTGGCCCTGCTCGAGCAGGAGGACGAGGTCTACGACCTGCTGTGCCGGGCCGACACGGTGGGCGTGTTCCAGGTGGAGTCGCGCGCCCAGATGAACACGCTGCCGCGGGTGCAGCCCCGCTGCTTCTACGACCTGGCCATCGAGGTGGCACTCATCCGGCCCGGGCCGATCCAAGGTAACGCCGTCCACCCCTACATCCGGCGCCGCAACGGGACCGAGCCGGTCGCCTACCTCCACCCGCTGATGCAGCCGGCCCTGGAGCGCACCCTCGGCGTGCCGCTGTTCCAGGAGCAGCTGATGCAGATCGCCATCGACGTGGCCGGGTTCACCCCGGCCGAGTCCGACGAGCTGCGCCAGGCCATGAGCGCCAAGCGGTCCGGCGAGCGCATGGAGCGACTGCGCGACCGCCTGTTCACCGGCATGGCCACCCGGGGCGTGTCCGCCGAGGTGTCCGAGCAGGTCTACGCGGCGCTCGCCGCCTTCGCCAACTTCGGCTTCCCCGAGAGCCACTCCGTGGCCTTCGCCCACCTGGTGTACTC
>JADGOH010000048.1 GCA_017883025.1 Acidimicrobiales bacterium | reverse complement strand
GTCCTCCTCGTTCTCCTCCTCGTCGTCGTCGTCGAAGAACTTGGCCAGCAGCTCGGCCTCGCGCTCCTCGCCCGGGTCGACGAGGCGGACCTCGGCGCCGAGCTCGGCGGCGAACAGTTCGATCATGTCGTCGGTCAGCGACTGGGTGGCCGTCACCATCTCCCCCTGCAGCAGCAGGAAGCGGACGACGTCACCGGCGGACCGGTTGAGCTTGGGACCGAGGTCGCGCGCCGTGGAGCCGCGCTCGATGATGACCTCGTGGTCGGGCACCGGCGCCGTCGACGGCGCGTACGCGGTCAGCGTGGTCGGCTCGAGCTCCTCGAGGTTCCGGCGCCGACGACGAGGACGACGCTGGTTGGGACGGCCGCGGCCGACGCCGGGGCCGCCACGGCCACCGGGGCCGCCAGGTCCACCGGGACCGCCACCTGGGCCGCCACCGGGACGGCCGCCGTAGCCGCCGGTCGATCCGCCGGGACGGCCGCCGTAGCCGCCGCCCGTAGCACCGGGAGGGCCGCCCGTGCGAGGGGCCCCGGGACGTCCTGCTCCGGTCGAGCCGCCGGGGCGGCCGGTGAAGCCGCCCGGACGTGCCGCGCCGGGCACGGGGCGTCGTCCGCCTGCCCCGGGGGGCGGCGGGATGGGCTTGCCGGTGACCGACCGGGGCGGGCCCCCGGGGGGCGGTGGGATCGGGCGGCCGGTCGCGCTCATGGGCGGATTGGCCGGGGCCGAGCCGGGTACGGGGGGCGCCGCTGCTGGCGCCGCTGCGGGCGCCGCTGCTGCTGCCACTGCAGGAGGTGCCGCTGCTGCTGCCACTGCAGGAGGTGCCGCTGCTGCCGCGGGTGCGGCCGGGGTCGCCGTCACGGCAACCGGGGCGACGGGCGCCACAGGTGCGGTGGGCGCCGGAGTGGGCGTGGCCGCGGGAGCCGGGACAGGTGCCGGAGCGGCCGCCGCCGGAGCGACAGGGGTGGCCGCCGGGGGCGGGGTGGGAGCGGCCGGAGCGGGCGCAGGTGCCGGGGGAGCCGCCGCGGCCGCAGGAGCCACGGCTGCCGGACGAGGGGCGGGCGGGGCGGCACTGGGTTGCTCGGACGCCGGTCGGCTGGTGACGAGGCGGGCGCCGGTGCGCTTCACGGGCGCGGCCGTGGCGGGCGCGGCGGCACCGTCGTCGGTCGGGCCCTCGGCGGCGGGCGCCGCCGGTTCGGCGGCGGGCGCAGCCTTCGTGGCCGGCGCCTTCTTGGCCGCAGCCTTCTTGGCCGGCGCGGCCGGCTCCTCGGGCTGCACCGGGCGGCGCAGTCCCTCGCGGTCGGCCTTGCGACGGGCGCGGTCGGCCTGGGCGTCCTCGATGGACGACGAATGGCTCTTGACTCCCATCCCGAGGGACAGGCAGAGGTCAAGCGCCTCCTTGTTGGTCAGGCCGAGCTCATGAGCGAGCTCGTAGACCCGGATTTTCTTCGGCAACGGCTGTTACTGCCCTTCCTTCGATGTCATACGTGCCAGAGCGCACATACGACCCTCCATCCTCGCACATCACACCACCGGACTTTCCGGCACCGACGTGCCCGAGTCCCCGGCGGGGTATCCCAGCTCCTGCTTCAGGCCATCGACCGCCCCGACGCCCACCGGTCCACGCAGGGCCCGCTCGAACGCCCGACGCCGCAGTGCCGATTCGACACACGCCGCCGATCCCCGGCACAACCAGGCGCCACGGCCCGGGAGCGACCGCCCCGCCCTCAGTGAGCCGTCGCCGAGCCGCACCACCCGCACCATGTCGTCTGCCGGCTGCATGCGCCGACACCCGATGCAGGTCCGCCGAGGCGCTATGCCGGACCCTCCTCGGCCGGGGCGTCCGCTGCGGACGCGTCCTCAGTGGACGCGTCCTCGGCAGGGGTCGCGGCGCCGCTGGCGGCCTCCGACTCCCCGTCTCCGGTCGCGTCCGCTGCCTCGGGCTCGATGGCCGCCTCGGCCTCTTCGGCGCCGTCGGTGGCGCCGTCGGTGGCGCCGTCGGCGGACCCCACCACCTCGACGGCGACCTCGTCCGCCCCGTCGGCGCCCTCGGCCCACTCACTGGCCGAGACGGCCGAGCCGCCCTCGGCGGGCTGCCAGACCATCTCACCGGCGTCGTTCTGGATCCACTCGCCCTCGGCCCATTCCTCGCCGGCGTAGCCCGACTCCTCCTCGGCGAGCTGGGTCTCGCTCTTGATGTCGATGCGCCAGCCGGTGAGCCGAGCGGCGAGGCGCGCGTTCTGGCCCTCCTTGCCGATGGCCAGGGACAGCTGGTAGTCGCTCACGATGACCGTGGCGGTGCCCGTCTCGTCGTCGAGCCGGACCTCGCGGACCCGGGCCGGGGCCAGGGCGGACTGGATGAGCTCGACCGGGTCGTCGGAGTAGGGGACGACGTCGACACGCTCGCCTCGGAGCTCGTTGGTCACCATGCGCACGCGTGAGCCGCGGGCGCCCACGCAGGCGCCCACCGGGTCGACGTTCGGGTCGTTCGACCACACGGCGATCTTGGTCCGGTGGCCGGGCTCGCGGGCGGCGGCCTTGATCTCCACCGCGCCGGACGAGATCTCGGGGACCTCGAGCTCGAACAGCCGCTTGATCAGTCCCGGGTGGCTCCGGCTGACAACGATCTGGGGGCCCTTGGTGGTCTTGCGGACCTCGACGATGTAGGCCTTCAGGCGGGCGCCGTGCTCGTAGCGCTCGTAGGAGACCTGCTCGGCCTGGGGCAGAAGTGCCTCGACCTTGCCCAGGTCGAGCAGGGTGTAACGGTTGTCGGTCTGCTGGACGATGCCGGTGACGATATCCCCCTCGCGGCCGGCGTACTCCTCGTACTTGAGGTCGCGCTCGACCTCGCGGATGCGCTGGAGGATGACCTGCTTGGCCGTCTGGGCGGCGATCCGACCGAAGTCGTCCGGCGTGTCGTCCCACTCGCGCACGACGTTGCCGTCCTCGTCGAGCTCCTGGCCGTAGACACGGATCTCCCCCGAGTCCGGGTCGATGGTGACCACGGCCTCCTCGGCGGCGTCGGGCCGCCGCTTGTAGGCGGCGACCAGGGCGTTTGCCAGGGCGTCGAGCAGCGTCTCGACGGAGATTCCCTTGTCCCGCGCGATCTGGCCGAGTGCGTCGAGGAACTCGAAATTCGTCTTGCTCATGGGGTTGCGACCTGCTTCCTCTTCTGCGTCGTCTGCTGCGCCGAACGGTCCGTGGCGGCCGCCGTACCCGCCTGCTGCTTCTTCTTCCCGGGCTTCTGCTTCTGCGCCGGCTTGCCGGGGGTGTCCTGGCCACCCCACACGAACACCGTCCGGGCCCGGTCGATGTCGGCGTACGACAGGCGCAGCGGCTCCCCGTCGGACCCCTCGACGGCCAGCGCGAACCCTTCCTCGTCGGAGGCCACCAGGATCCCGCGCAGGCGGCGCTCGCCGGGGACCTGCGGTCGGGTCTTGACCGTCACCATGGCGCCGACCGCCTTGGCGAAGTGGGCCGGGGTGCGCAGAGGGCGCTCGATCCCGGGGCTCGAGACCTCGAGCGAGTAGCGGCCGGGGATGGGGTCGACCTCGTCCAGCAGGGTGGAGACGGCCCGGTTGGCGTCGGTGAGGGCCTCGAGGTCCACGCCGCCCTCACGGTCGACCGTCACCTGGAGTACGCCCGACTTCATCTCGACGTCGACCAGCTCGAGGCCGGCTGCGGTCACCACCGGCTGGAGGACGGCGAAGAGATCCTGGACCATCTGTGCTGCCTCCTCTCCGTGTGCCGTGGGTGTCGTCGAGTGCCGTGCTGCGGGTGCTGCGTACTGCGGCCGAACGGCCGGCGACCTCGCGGTCCCGGCCTGCGCTGCGTGCCCGGCGGGGTGTTTCCGACCAAAACAAAAGCGTGGGCTGGCCGCCCACGCCTCTTCAGCGTCACTACACCCCAACCGAACGGCAGAGTGAAAAGTATAGCAGTGCGCACGGGAGCGCGGGACCCCTGACCAGGTGGTCCGTCCACCCGGTCCGTCCCTTCCGCACCCCTCGGCAGACCTGCGGTCGCCGGGGTCCCGCGGGTCCGGTCAGGCCTCCAGCAGGGCTCCCACCGGCCCGGACAGGTCCGCCTCCCGCTCCTCACCGGTCGCACGGGACCGCCACTCCACGATCCCGCGGGCCACGCCCTTGGCGCCGACGACCAGCCGCACGGGTGCGCCCAGCAGGTCGGCGTCGGCAAACTTGACCCCCGGGGACACGTCCCGGTCGTCGTAGAGGACCTCGACCCCGGCGGCCACGAGGCGGTCGTAGAGGGCGTCGGCGGCCTTGCCCACCTCGGGTGCCCGACCGGCGCCGAGTGCGGCCAGATGGACCTGGAAGGGAGCGAGTTCGGCCGGCCAGACGAGGCCCCGGTCGTCGTGGTGCTCCTCGGCCAGCACCGCGAGGAGGCGCGACACGCCCATGCCGTAGCAGCCCATGGAGAAGATGGCCTCGGTCCCGTCCTCGGCCACGAACGAGGCGCCCGGCATGACGCTCGAGTACTTCTCCCCGAGCTGGAAGGTGTGAGCGGCCTCGACCGACCGGACCAGGTCGACGGCGGTGCCGCACCGAGGGCAGTCGTCACCGGTGACCACCTGGGCGTAGGAGCCCCACTCGTCGACCGTGAAGTCACGACCCAACTGCACGCCGGCGACGTGGTGGTCGGCCCGGTTGGCGCCCGTGATCCACGGCCCGGGGCGGGCCACGCCGCGGTCGGCCACCACGGTGACACCGGCCGCCTGAGCGCCCATCGGCCCGATGTACCCCTTGACCAGGGACGGATGGGCGGCGAAGTCCTCGTCCTCGAACAGGCGCCAACCGCTCGGCAGCCGGGCCTCGCGGTCGCCGGCCAGCAGCACCAGCACGGGACGGCCGCCGCCGTCGACGACGGCGAGGCTCTTGAGGAGGTCGGCCGCAGTGACGGCTGGGTCGTCGAAGAAGGCCACCACCTGCTCGATGCCGGGGCGTTCCGGCGTGTGGTGTTCGACGAGCGGCCCGGCCTCCGCCGGGTGCGCCATCGGGTCCTCGAAGCCTCCGCGGGCCGCCGCCTCGACGTTGGCCGCGTAGCCACAGCCCGAACAGCGGACGAAGTGGTCCTCCCCCACTGCCGAGGGGACCATGAACTCGTGGTTCACGTCGCCGCCGATGGCGCCCGACTCGGCCTCGACCGGGGAGACGTCGAGGCCCATTCTGGCGAAGATCCGCAGGTAGGCGTCGTAGACGACCCGGTAGGAGACCTGCATGGACTCCTTGTCGACGTCGAAGGAGTACGCATCGCACATGATGAGCTCGCGGGTGCGCAGGAGGCCGAACCGGGGCCGGGCCTCGTCACGGAACTTGACCTGGATCTGGTAGACGGTGAGGGGCAGCTGGCGGTAGGACTCGACCTCGGCACCCACGGTGACGGTCACGACCTCCTCGTGGGTCGGCCCGAGCACGAACGACCCGCCACGGGTCTCCAGCGTCATGGCCGGCAACGCGTCGCTGCCGAACAGCTCGGCCCGGCCGCTCTGCTCCCACAGCTCCCGTGGGTGGAGTGCCGGCAGCAGCAGCTCCTGGGAGCCGGCGGCGTCGAGCTCCTCGCGGATCACCGTCTCGATCCGGTGCAGCACGCGCAGGCCGAGGGGAAGGAAGGTGTAGACGCCCGAGGCCAGGCGGCGGATGAAGCCGCCCCGCACGAGCAGCTGGTGGCTGACCACCTCGGCGTCGGCCGGGGCCTCTCGCAGGGTTCGGACCAGGAGCCGGGACATGCGCATGGGCGGAGAGCCTACTGTCCGCCCATCGCGGCCCCGGGTGGGCCGGATGCCAGCCGGGTCAGTCGTCGCTGGCGCCTTCGTCGCCGAAGCGCTTCCGGATGAGCTCGACCTTCGTCTCCGAGGCGTTGGCGTCGGCGCCCTTGGCGTCGAGCAGCTCCCGACGATCGGCCTCCGCCTCTGCCTCCGCCCCGACGTCGGCCGCGGCCAGGCGGGCCTCGACGCCCTCGGCCACGAGTCGCTCGGCCTCGGCCACCAGGGCCTCGACCATTTCGTCCTCCGGCACGACCCGCACGATCTTGCCCTTGATGAACAGGTGGCCCCGCTTGCGCCCGGCGGCGATGCCGATGTCGGCCTCGCGCGCCTCGCCCGGACCGTTGACCACGCAGCCCATGACGGCCACCTGGATGGGCAGGTTCCGGTCGGACAGTGCGTCCTGTGCCGCCTGGGCCACGGCGATCACGTCGATCTCGGAGCGCCCGCAGCTCGGGCAGGCGATCAGGTCGAGCCCCTTGCGCTCACGCAGACCGAGGGCTTCGAGGAGCTGGCGGCCCGCCCGGGCCTCCTCGACCGGGTCCGCGGTGAGCGAGTACCGGATCGTGTCGCCGATCCCCTCCGCCAGCAGCGTGGCGATGCCTGCGGTGCCCTTCAGCAGGCCACCGGGCGGGGGGCCCGCCTCGGTCACCCCGAGGTGCAGCGGGTGGTCGAAGGCTTCCGACGCCAGCCGGTACGACTCGATCATGAGGGGGACCGACGACGCCTTGACCGAGATCTTCACGTCCTGGAAGTCCACCTCGGCGAAGTAGGCGAGCTCCATGCGGGCCGACTCGACGAGGGCCTCGGGCGTGGCGCCGCCGTACTTCTTGTAGAGGTCGGGGTGCAGCGAGCCGGCGTTGACTCCGATGCGGATCGGCACACCCCGGTCCTTGGCCTCGGCGGCCACCAGTTTGATCTCGTGGGGCTTGCGCAGGTTGCCCGGGTTGAGTCGGAGGCCCTGCACACCGGCCTCGAGCGCGGCGAGCGCCATCTCCACGTGGAAGTGGATGTCGGCGATGATCGGCACCGGCGACCGGGGGATGATCCGGGCGAGGCCCTCGGCGGCGGCCTCCTCGTTGCACGTGCACCGCACCAGGTCGGCTCCGGCGGCGGCCAGTGCGTAGATCTGGCTCAGGGTCCCGTCGACATCGGCCGTCTTGGTCGTGGTCATGGACTGGACCGTCACCGGGGCACCGCCGCCCACCGCCACCTCGCCGACGTGGATCTGCCGGGTCAGCCGCCGATCGGTGAGGGAGCCTCGCTGAGGTGACATGCCTCCATGCTAGGGCTGGCCGTGCCCGCCCGAGCGCCGGGGCCGGTGGTCCCGGACCCAGGCCGCACGACCCCGGCAGCGCTATGGGGAGGTCGCCATCCCGACCACCGGCCGGTTCAGCGGCAGTGCCCCGCGACGATCGCGGTGCTCCGCTCGTCCCCTCGCATGTCCGGCTCCTCGCTCACGTCAGAGGTGACGCGGGAGGAAGGGCATCGGGGGCGTCCCGTGGGTCGGCGCGGTTGCACGGGACGTCAGAGGTTCCCGCTCCGCCCCGGGGGGCGGCCTCAGCCGAACGGGTTGGCCTGGGGGTGGAGCAGGTCGGACAGCAGCGACGTCGTGAACAGCACGCCGAGGAACGCCACCAACGCCCACGTGTACGGGAGGAGCTTCGACACGTCGGCGTGGTAGCGCACCCGCGACCGGGTGCTCCGGACCTTCTCGTAGACGGCGATGGCGACGTGCCCGCCGTCGAGCGGGAGCATGGGGAACAGGTTGAAGATCCCGATGAAGAGGTTGATCGATACGAGGATGATCAGGAGGGCGCCGATGCCGGCGTGGACGGCGTCGGTGGCCGTCTGGACCACGCCGACCACCGACTGCACCCGGGTCCCGTCGGCCGATGCCTGGCTGGCCGCTTTGGCGCTGGACACCTGGTCGAACCGGTGCACGACGGCCGACGGCTCGAACAGGTGGGCCACCCCGACCACGGAGGCCCATGAGAACCGGGCGATGTCCGTCCCGGTCCTGGCCACTCCGGCCACGGGGCCGACCCGTTCGACGGGCGTCTCGAGGCTGACGCCGATCACCCCGAACGGGGCGCTGCCGGGCAGCTGGGAGATCCCGGCGTCGTGCACCGTGCGCCCGTTCACCGGGGTGACGACGAGCGTCTGCTCCGTCCCCGCCCGGTCGACCACCAGGGTGACCGGGTGACCGGCGTGGTGGTGGAGCTCGGCGATGAGCGTGTCGCCGTTGCCCCGGACGACACGGCCATCGGCGGATACGACCACGTCACCCGGCCGGAGCCCGGCCACCTGTGCCGGCCCGGGCTGCCCGCCGATGGCGTGCAGGTGCTGAACGGCCACCTTGTCGCCGTTGGGCAGGCCGACGAAGGTGACGAGCACCCACAGGAGCACGAAGGCCATCAGGAAGTGCATGGCCGAGCCGGCCACGGCCACCAGCAACCGGGCGTGGAACGGCTGCTCGCGGTAGGTCCGGGCCTCATCGGCCGGGTCCACCTCCTCCAGGTTGGTCATCCCCGGGATCTTCACGTAGCCCCCGAGCGGGATCGCCTTCACCCCGTACTCGGTCTCCCCCCGCCGGAACGACCACAGCCGGGGGCCGAAGCCGAGGAAGTACTCGGTGACCTTCATGTGTCCCCGCTTGGCGGCCAGGAAGTGACCGAGCTCATGGACCATGATCATCACGATCAGGCAGGCGACGACGATCAGCAGGGCGACCTGCCCGGTCACGACGGCGAGGCACACGATGGCCGCCACCACCAGGACCAGCTCCGTGAGCGAGCGGCGTGCCGACTTGCCGTCCGCCGTCCCTCCGTCGGCTGGCTGCGCGTCGGGCACGTCGGCGGGGCGCAGGTCGACGGCACTCATGGCACCCTCCGCCCACGGACGACCCCGTCGGCCAGGCGCCGTGCCGTGGCGTCGGCTTCGAGGACATCGTCGACGGTGCGCTCCCCCGGTCCGCCCGACTCGTACCGGTCGAGGGTGTCGGCGACGACCTCGGCGATGGCCGACCAGGCGATCCGGCCGTCGAGGAAGGCGGCGACGGCCACCTCGTTGGCGGCGTTCAGCCACGCCGGGGCGAGATCGCCGGCGCGTCCGGCCTGGTAGGCGAGGTCCAGGCACGGGAAGGTGGCACGGTCCGGGGCCTCGAACTCGAGAACCGACAGGCCGGCCCAGTCGATGGCGCCGAAGGGGGTGCCGAGGCGGCCGGGGTAGGCCAGGGCGTAGCCGATGGGCAGGCGCATGTCGGGCAGCGACAGCTGGGCGACGACGGCACCGTCAACGAACTCCACCATCGAGTGGACGATGGACTGGGGGTGGACGACCACGTCGATGGCGTCGTAGGCCACGCCGAACAGCTCGTGGGCCTCGATGACCTCGAGGCCCTTGTTCATCAGCGTGGAGGAGTCCACCGTGATCTTCGGACCCATCGACCAGGTCGGATGGGCCAGGGCCTCGTCCACCTCGATCGCGGCGAGCTCGTCGGCCTTCCGCCCCCGGAACGGTCCTCCTGACGCCGTCAGCAGCAGACGGGCGACATCCTCGGCACGGCCCGACCGCAGGCACTGGTGGACCGCGCAGTGCTCCGAGTCCACCGGGAGGATCTCGGCGCCCGGGGTGCGCCGCACCCGGGCCACGACCGGCGCGCCGGCGATGATCGACTCCTTGTTGGCGAGCGCCAGCCGTCGGCCGGCCTCGAGGGCGGCCAACGTCACGGTGAGCCCGGCGAAGCCCACCACGCCGTTCACCACCACGTCCGCCTCGGTGGCGATCGCGGCCAGTCCGTCCACACCGACCACCAGTTCGGTCCCGGCGGGTAGCCGGTCGGCCACCTCGGCGGCCAGCGAGGGGTCCCCGATCGCCACGGTGCGGGGTCGCAACTCGAGGGCCTGGGCGACCAGGGCGTCGACCGACCGCTGGGCGCCGATGGCCACGACCTCGTAGTGGTCCGGGTCCTGGCGGACCACGTCCAGCGTCTGGGTGCCGATCGACCCGGTGGAGCCGACCACGCTCACCGTCACCGTGCCCGCGGACGGGGTCACCGGAGGCCGCCGCTCGCAGGTGTCATGCCACCAGCCTGCCCGAATTTCACCCGATGTTGAGCGCGCGGACCAGGTAGTAGGTGGCGGGTAGCACGAAGATGAGGGCGTCGACCCGGTCGAGCACCCCGCCGTGGCCTGGCAGCAGTGTCCCCATGTCCTTCAGGCGCAGGTCGCGCTTCAGCAGTGACTCGCTCAGGTCGCCGAGGGGGGCGACGACGGCCACCACCACGCCGAGCAGGGCGGCGTTGGCCGCCGACCACGGGTGGATCGCCCCGACCACGACCGTCGACACGAGGATCGAGGCGAGGGCGCCGCCGGCCAGGCCCTCCCACGTCTTGTTGGGGCTGACGTTCGGGGCGAGCTGCCGGCTGCCGACCCACCGGCCCACCACCAGGGCGCCGACGTCGTTGGCCACGGTGGCGATGATGGCGCCGAGCAGGAAGGCGATGCCGTGACGGTTCGGGAACGCCGTCGGGTCCAGGAGGAGCCCCGCGAACGACCCGAGGAGTGCCACCCAGCCCACCACCAGGAGCGTGGACGCGGTGCCGGCCACCGCAGAGCCCCGCTCGACGCCGAACAGGAACCAGAGGAGGGTGAAGGCCGTGATGAGCACCAGCACCAGCGGCACGGCGGCGATGCCCTTGTCGTAGGCGCCGATCATGAGGGAGATGGTCCCGACGAGACCGAGCAGGGTGGCCGGACGCCAGCCCGCCCGACGGAGGACGGCGAAGGCCTCCCCCGCGGCGAAGGTGACGACCACCAGGCAGAGGATGAGTGACGTGACCGTGCCGAGCTTGAAGGCGAGCAGGGCGATGACGGCCACGGCAACGCCGGTGCCGACGCGGAGCCCGGTACTGCCGCCGCCGTCCTCACGCTGGCGTTGGACCCGACCGGCCGGGACGGGCGGCGGCGGGCCGCCTCCGGTCACGTCGGGCGTGTAGTTGCTACTCGAACGGGGCGGGCGCTCCTCGGCCGCACGACGGCGCACGCGACGGGCCCGCGGCTCCTCGGCCAGCACGACCTCGTCCTCCTCGGGTGCCGGCACCACATCAGCGGCCTGACCCTGCTCGGCCATACGGTCGGCGGCGGCCAGTCCGGCCAGTCCGGTCCTGCGGCGCCCGGCCCCGGGCACGTCGGCCACGGAGGCTCCCGGGGGCTCCGCAGCCAGCGGCTCGACGGCCATGCCGTCGGCGTCATCGGGACGCTTGGCCTTCAGACGGGCCGGCAGCAGGCCGCTGCGTCGGGCCCGGCCGACACGGGGCGTGCCTGACGGTCGGGCGGCGTCGGTCTCGATGGCGTCGTCGATCAACTCGTGTGCGGAGTCCGCGCCCACGACAGGTGACCCGCCGTCGGGCTCGGATGGCTGTGGTATCCGGCCGGATGCCGCGGCCACGTCGGCGGACGACACGGCCGTGGTGACGTCACCGGTGAACATGGGCTCGTCGCGGGTCGGCGTCGCGCGCTCGAACAGCCGCTCCTCGGACATGTCGGACGCCCCGACGGCCGGGACCGGCTCGGTGATCGGGTCGGCCGACGACGGACCGGGCTGGCCAGACTTGACCGAGTCGAGGTCGAACTCCCAGGGCCGTCGCTCCTGTTCGGTGTCGTCGGTCTCGTCGAGGGCGCCGAGCGAGGCGCGTTCGTCGCTGAACATCGCCGGCTCGAACTCCTCTTCGTGGGCCGTCCAGTCAGCGTCCTCCTCGCGCCAGGTGGGCGGCAGGATCCCGTCGGCCGATCCCCCGTCGTCGTCCCGGGACAGCACGGCCGGGACCTGGCCGGTGGGCGGCTCCGTCCAGTGCGGGAGTTCGGCGTGGGCGGCGTCAGCCGGCGGTTCGTCCGCCGCAGCCGGCTCCCCGATGATCTTGACGGAACCGTGGGTCGAAGGGTCCGGCGTGATGTGGGCGGGGGGCACGACTGGAATCTCAGAGGTGATGTCCGCTGCGGTCTCGGCGCCGATGATGCGGACCCCGCCGGTCGACGGGCCCGGGTCGTGGCGCGACGGCGCGCCGTCTTCGTCCTGTTCGCCGTCTTCCCTGTCCGGGCCATGCTCCACGCTGATGATTCCTCCCCGGGATCGGGCCTTCGGGCCGGCCCGTGTCATTGCCGGGCCGTCGATCGGACCGGTGTCGTCTCCGGACCGCCGCCCGGAGTGCGCTCAGATCTCGAGGAGCTCCTGCTCCTTGTGGGCGAGCAGCCGGTCGATGGCCGCCACGTGGTCCTGGGTGAGCTTGTCCAGGTCCTTCTCCACCCGATCCAGCTCGTCGGTCGAGAGGTCGCCGTCCTTCTGCATGCCCTCGAGCTCGTGGCGGGCGTTGCGACGCATGTTGCGCACGGTCACGCGCCCGTCCTCCGCCTTCTGCTTGACCACCTTCACCAGCTCCTTACGGCGCTGCTCGGTCGGGATCGGGAACGAGAGCCGGATGACCGTCCCGTCGTTCGAGGGCGTGATGCCCAGGTCGGAGCCCTGGATCGCCTTCTCGATGGCGCCGAGGGAGCTCTTGTCGTAGGGCGAGACCACGAGCATGCGGGCCTCGGGGACGCTGAAGCCGGCCATCTGGCGGAGCTCCGTCTCGGTCCCGTAATAGTCGACCTTCAGGTGCTCCACCAGGGCGGGTGTGGCCCGCCCGGTCCGGATGGCACTGAACTCCGACTGGGCATGCTCCACCGCCTTGGCCATGTGCTCGCCGGCATCGGACACCACGAGTGAGATCAGGTCGTCGTCCATTAGCGAACCAGCGTAGCCATCGTCGCCATTGCGCACCCGGTGGCCGCCCCGAACAGGGGATTCACCGGACGAGGGTTCCGATCGACTCGCCGCTCAGGGCCTTGCGGATGTTGCCCGGCTCCATCAGGTCGAAGACCCGGATCGGGAGGTCGTTGTCCTTGCAGAACGTGATGGCGGTGAGGTCCATGACGCGGAGGTCCTTGGACACCACCTCCATGAAGGAGATCTCGTCGTAGCGGGTGGCCGTCGGGTCGAGCCGGGGATCGGCGGTGTAGACACCGTCCACCCCGCCGTGGGTGCCCTTGCACAACAGGACGGCCTCGATCTCGGCGGCCCGCAGGGCAGCCGAGGTGTCGGTGGTGAAGTACGGGTTGCCCATGCCGGCGGCGAAGACCACGACCCGACCCTTTTCGAGGTGCCGGATCGCCCGGCGCCGGATGTAGGGCTCGGCCACCTCGGCCATCTGGACGGCGGACAGGACGCGGGTGGCCTGGCCGTGGTGCTCGAGTGCGTCCTGCAGCGCCAAGGCGTTGATCACGGTCCCGAGCATGCCCATCGTGTCCGACGTGGCCCGGTCCATGCCGGCGCCCGCGCCCGTGGTGCCGCGCCAGATGTTGCCGCCGCCGACCATCACGGCCAGCTCGAGGTCGAGCTCCTGACGGGTCTGGGCGATCTCACGGGCGAGCTGCTCGACGGCGGCAGCGTCGATGGTCTCGTCGGACGCCGACGAGGCCAGGGCCTCGCCCGACAGCTTCAAGATGATGCGCTGGCGCTCGCCCACGTTGCCGTCAGTCGCCGACGACGACTTGGGCGAATTCCGTCACCGTTGCGTCGCCGAGCAGCTTCCCGATGGTCTGCTTCTCGTCCTTCACGAAGGGCTGGTCCACCAGGACCCGCTCCTTGTACCAGCCGTTCATGCGGCCCTCGACGACCTTCGGCAGCGAGGCCTCTGGCTTGCCTTCGTTGAGGGCGATCTTCTCGACCGTCGCGCGCTCGGCGGCCACCTCGGCCTCCGGCACGTCATCCCGGTTGATGTAGAGCGGGCGGGCGAAGGCGATGTGGGCGGCAATGTCGTGGGCGAGTTCCTTGGTGCCCCCGGCGACGGCTACAGCCACGGCGTTGACGCCACGTCCGGCCTGCAGGTGGAGATAGGAGTCGACGGCGCCGCCGGCCGGGGTCTCGATGCGGACCACCCGTCCGAGTGAGATGTTCTCCTTCAGCGTGATCTTCATCGAGTCGAGCTCGTCGGCCCGTTCGGCCACGGCGTCGACACCCTTGGCCGCCACCAGGTCAGCCAGTTCACCCACGAAGGCGACGAACTGGTCGGACTTGGCCACGAAGTCCGTCTCGGACCGGAGTTGCACGATCGACACCGCGTCATCGGTCTGGCCGATGGCCACCGCACCCTCGGAGGCCTCACGGTCGGCACGCTTGGCGGTGCTCGCCAAGCCCTGCTCGCGCAGCCAGGTGACGGACTTGTCCATGTCGCCGTCATTGTGCTCGAGCGCCCTCTTGGCGTCGAGCATGCCCACGCCGGTCAGCTGACGCAGCTTCTGGACGTCTTTGGCGGTGAATCCGGACACGGTCAGACCTCCTCGGTCGAAGTCGGGGCAGCCGCGGTCTCGGCGGCCGGAGCCTCGGCGGCGGGGGCGGGTGCGGGTGCCTCGGCAGCAGGTGCGGCGGGGGCGGGTGCGGGTGCCTCGGCAGCAGGTGCGGCCGGAGCAGGTGCAGGTG
>JADGOH010000174.1 GCA_017883025.1 Acidimicrobiales bacterium | reverse complement strand
TGCCCGAGGGCCTTGCCCACGTCGCGCAGGGCCGAGCGGGACCGGTAGGTGATGACGTTGGCCACCTGGGCGGCGTGCAGCCGTCCGTAGCGCTCGTAGACGTACTGGATGACCTCGTCCCGCCGGCCGGACTCGATGTCGACATCGATGTCGGGCGGGCCGTCGCGGGCGGGGGACAGGAACCGCTCGAAGAGCAGTCCGAGCGAGACGGCGTCCACGTTGGTGATGCCGAGGGCGAAGCAGACTGCCGAGGTGGCGGCCGACCCGCGGCCCTGGCAGAAGATGTCGTTGCGCCTGCAGAACTGGACGATGTCCCACACGGTGAGGAAGTAGCCCGGGAACCCGAGGGCGCCGATCACCTCGAGCTCGTGCCCCAGCTGCGCATAGGCCCCCGGCACCCGCTCGGCTCCCGGAGGCCCGTAGCGGTCGGCCGCGCCGCGGTGGGTCAGCTCGACCAGCCAGGTCTGCTCGGTGTGCCCCTCGGGTACCGGGAAGTCGGGCAGCCGGGGCGCCACCAGTCGGAGGTCGAACGCGCACTCGGCCGCCAGCTCCGCTGCCCGGTCGACGGCGCCGGGCCACCGGGCGAACCGCCGGCGCTGCTCGGCCTCGCCCCGCAGGCAGGCGGTGGCGGACGAGGGGAGCCACCCCTCGAGATCCTCGAGGGTCGACCTCGCTCGCACGGCCGACAGGGTGGTGGCCAGCGGGAACCGGGCCGGCGTGGCGTAGTGGACGTTGTTGGTGGCGACCGGGGCCACGCCCCGCTCGGTGGCCAGCACGGCCAGAGCGTCGTTTCGGGGGCCGTCGACCGGCGTGCCGTGGTCCCACAGCTCGACGGCCAGGTGCTCGCGCCCGAACCGGTCCACCAGCCGGTCGAGGGCCCGGGCCGCGGCCGCCGGCCCCGCCCCGGTCAGGGCGGCGGCCAGCGGGCCCTTCCGGCACCCGGTCAGGACCAGCCAGTGGCCGCCATGGCGGTCGGCCAGGTTGTCGAGGGTGAGGATCGGGCGTCCCTTCTCCCCGCCCTCGAGGTGGGCCTCGGCGATGGCCCGGCTGAGGCGGGCGTAGCCGTCGGGGTCGCGGGCCAGGACCACCAGGTGGGTGCCGTCCGGGTCGGGCATGCCGGTGCGCAGGTGGGGCCCGTCGGCGTCGGACAGGGTGAGCTCGGCGCCGAACACGGTGGGCAGGCCGAAGGTGCGGGCGGCCACGGCGAACCGCACCGCCCCGTACAGGCCGTTGTGGTCGGTGAGCGCCACCGCCGACAGCCCGAGCCGCACCGCCTCCGCGGTGAGTTCCTCGGGGTGGCTGGCACCGTCGAGGAAGGAGAAGTTGGAGTGGGCGTGGAGCTCGGCGTAGGCCATGGTGGACCGGCTTCAGCCGTAGGTCGCCTCGACCCACCATCGGCCCCGCTCGACCAGCAGCAGGTGGGCGGCCCGGTCGGTGACGACCTGGAGTCGGGCGCCCCGCCGGCGCGACCGGGACCACCATCGCTCGTCGGACGGCCACGGCCCGGCCCACCCGGACAGCGGCTCCCACGGCCCGCCCTCCACCGACAGGCGGTCGGGCACGGTGGCCAGCAGCCCCCGGGCCGAGACCCGCACGGGCTCGCCCAGGGCGTCGGCCAGGTCGGCCCGGACCGGCTCGGGATGAACGACGGCCGGGGCCGGTTCGGGGATCCGCCCCGGCCACGGCGCGCCCGATCCGCCCGCTCGGGAGCGGGCCGCCCCGGGGACCGCGCCCCGCATCGGCCCGCCGGCGGCCCACGTCACGAAGCGTGCCCGCTCGGCCGGACTGCGCCCGCCCTGCAGCCGGACGGTCACCACCCCGTCGGTGCCGAGCAGCTCCTGGGCGGCGGACAGGCACCGGGCGGCCCGGGCGTCGGCGTCGCTCATCCCGCCCCAGAACCCGGGCTCGGTTACCGCCGGGCCCTCCTCGGCGGGGTCGCCGACGAGGAGGCGGGCGACGCGGGGCTGGCGCAGGTCGGCCAGCTCGCCGCTCCGGCCGCCGGCCACCCGGTGGGCGTGGGCGCCGTCGGCCCCGAACCGGCCGAGGACGTGGGGGTCGGGGAGGGCGGCGAACCCGCCCAGGGTGCGGATGCCGAGCCGGTCGAGCAGTCCGGTCAGGTCGTCCTGCCCGAGCGCGGCCACCGGCAGCGGGGCGAGGAACGCCGGAGTGCCCCCGGCCGGGACGATGAGGCCCCGGCGGGCGGCCAGCACGGCGGCAAACAGCCCGTCGGCCACACCGACCTCGGCCGGCGTGACCTGCTCGGCGGCCTCCTGGACGAGGTCGGCCAGGGCTCCCTCGCCCCCGAAGTAGCGGGCGGGTCCCCGGGCGGGCAGCGAGCAGACGCCGGCCCGCACCGCGGTCACCCACGGGCAGTAGGCCTCGACGGCGGCGATCACCTCGGCGAACGAGCGGAGCACCGCACCCCCCTCGTCCTCGTCGAGCAGGTCGGGACAGCGGACGACCAGCAGGCGGTCCACGTCAGGCCGCCGGGTCGTCCGCGTCGCCGGCCGTGGCGACCGTGCCGTCGGGGCCGGGGAGCCACAGCCGGTGGTGGGTGGGTCGCGCCGCGGACCGACGCCCGGTGGCGGTCACCGTCATCCGCCGCCGCCGCAGGTGGCCGTCGCCGGCGTCGACCCCCTCCCACGTCGCCCCGTCGACCCGCAGCTGCAGGTCGGGCGGCTCGGGCCAGCCGGCCCGACCCGGCACGACGATCAGGACGGCCTTGCGCTCGCGGGCCCGGGCCACCAGCCGTCGGGCCATGGCCTGGCGGGGGGCGAAGGGCGGGCACAGCACCACCAGGTCGACGCCCTCCAGCACGGCGGCGGTGGCCTCGGCCCAGGCCGCACCGGGCCGGGGGAGGAGGGCGAGGCGCCCGAGGTCGACGCCGAGGTCGGCCGCGGCCACCGCACCGAGGGCCGGGTGGCCGACCAGGGCGCACCACGAGCCGGACGCCGAGGCGGCGGCCACGAGGGAGAGGGCCAGACTGAGGGCGCCGTCGTCGCCGGGCCGGCCGATGGTCAGAGTGGAGCCCCGGCGCAGCGCCCCGTCGGGGAGCATCCCGGCCAGCTCCGGGACGACCGGGAGGAGCCGGGTCCGGCTGGCCGCCACCGGCCGGGTGCGCTCGGACAGCGCGGACAGCGCGGCGAGGGTGGCCGGGTCGAGGTCCCGGGCGAGCCGCCGGTCCGGCGCAGTGACGAACATATGTTCGATAGTACCGACCGGGTGTGCGCCCGGCCAGTGGGACGCCCGGGGCCCGCCGGACAAGGGCGGGGCCGGGGCGGGACCCGCCCCGGTGTGGTTGGCTGTCGGCATGGACTACCGCCCGCTCGGCACCACCGGCGTCCAGGTCAGCCGGCTCTGCCTCGGAGCGATGATGTTCGGCACCTGGGGCAACCCCGACCACGACGACTCGGTCCGGATCATCCACCGGGCGGTCGAGGCCGGCATCAATTTCATCGACACGGCCGACATGTACTCCTTCGGCGAGTCCGAGGTGATCGTGGGCAAGGCCCTCGCCGGACTGGACCGGGAGCACGTCGTGCTGGCGACCAAGGTGCACGGCCCGATGTCGGGGGACCCGAACGCCCAGGGCAACTCGCGGCGGTGGGTGATCGCCGAGTGCGAGCACAGCCTGAGGCGGCTCGGGACCGACTACCTCGACCTCTACCAGATCCACCGGCCGTCGCCCGACACGGACATCGACGACACACTCGGGGCGTTGAGCGACCTCGTCCACGCCGGCAAGATCCGCTACGCGGGATGCTCGACGTTCCCGGCCCACCAGGTGGTCGACTCCCACTGGGTGGCCGAGCGCCGCGGCCGCGAGCGCTTCCGCACCGAGCAGCCGCAGTACTCGATGCTGGCCCGTGGGATCGAGGCCGACCTGCTGCCCGTCTGCCGGCAGTACGGGATGGGCGTGCTCAGCTGGAGCCCGCTGGCCGGTGGGTGGCTGTCGGGCGCCTTCGGCGACGGCAAGAAGAACACCTCGCGCCGCTCCGCCATGCTGCCCGAGCGCTACGACCTGTCACTGCCGACCAACCAGCAGAAGCTCGCCGCCGTCATCGAGCTCCAGCGAGTGGCCGACGACGCCGGCCACTCGCTCCTCGAGTTGGCGCTCGCCTTCGTGCAGGCCCACCCCGACGTCACCTGCCCGATCATCGGGCCGCGCACCATGGACCAGCTCGAGTCCCAGCTGGTCACCGCGGACATCGCGCTCGGCGACGACGTGCTCGACCGCATCGACGAGATCGCCCCGCCCGGGCAGAACGTCGGAGGCGCCGACCCGGGCTGGGCCCCGCCGTCGGTGACCGACCCGCGCCTGCGGCGCCGGTAGCCCGAGCGGGCGTCGGACCCGCGTGACGATCGACCCGTGCGAGCAGGACTCCGTGACCGTGCACCGTGCACCGGAACGGGGGCCGACCCGGGGTGCCACCGAGGCGGTGGACCGCACGGCTGACGAGGTCGGCTTCGCCACGCCGTGGGGCGGCGAGCACGTCGTCGTGGTCGACCGGCCCGACTCGGCCCACGCCCACACTGCCGTCGGCCGGATCGCCGTCCCGTCGGACGCCCACTGGCTCGACCCGACGGCCGCGCTCGCCCTTGCCGCCGCCGTCACCACCCGCATCCGACGGGCCACCGGCATCCTCCTGCTGCCCGGGCTCCACCCGGTCCTCGTGGCCGAGCAGACTGCCTCCCTCGACGTCCTGTCCCGGG
>JADGOH010000047.1 GCA_017883025.1 Acidimicrobiales bacterium | reverse complement strand
GGCAGCTCGGACGTGATGTGGGCGAGGCCGCTCTGGACGCAGGGCATGCTGATCGTCGACCCGGACAGGCACCCGTCGACGTTGTTGGCCCCGATGTCGATCGTGACCATGGCCACCTGGCGGGGGTGGGCGCGCAAGAACGCCTCGGCGTCGCCGAGCTGCGTCCCACTCGCGTAGGCGCACCCGGGGCCGGTGAGCATCGAGGTGGTGGTGGCGCCCCCGCATCCGAGGTTCGTCAGCTGCAGCGTGGGGAACGTCGCGAGCTCGTGCTGGTAGAGGACGTTCACGTACCGGTGAGCCGTGGTGCTCGCACCCGTGCCTGCGGCGAGCGAGTCTCCCAGGGCCAGGTCGTACAGCGGCCCGGGGGGCGTGGCGGCGGACGCCGCGGGCGCCGGGACGAGGGTGCCCGCGGCGGTCAGCCCTCCCACGATGAGGGCCGCGACGAGGGCGGACAGGGCACCGGACCGCCGTCGTCCACGGCCTCGGCCGGTCCGCTGGAGCGTTGCACAGCCCATGGTCCCCCCATGCGTTCGACGGGCCGTCTGGCCCCACCTGGGCGATCGTAGACCCGGACCGTGCGCCCCCGACAGATCGGCGTGCGGGCCGGCACGGACGGTTGCAAAGTGCCCCGACACTGCAATTGCGCTGCAACCCCCCTTTTCGTTAGGTCTCCCATCAGGTAAGTTGGTCAGCCATGGATACGGGTCAGGGGAGTGCGGTCACAGGGCAGTACCAGTTGTCACACCTACGGTCGATCGAGGCTGCCTCGATCCACATCATCCGGGAAGTGGCCGCCGAATTCGAGCGTCCCGTCCTGCTGTTCTCGGGCGGGAAGGACTCGGTCATCATGCTCCGCATCGCCCAGAAGGCCTTCGCCCCCGGGCGGATCCCGTTCCCGGTGATGCACATCGACACCGGCCACAACTTCCCCGAGGTCATCGAATTCCGTGACCGGATGGTCGCCGAGCTCGGGGCCCAACTGATCGTGGCGTCGGTGCAGGAGTCCATCGACTCGGGCCGGTCGACCGAGGAATCTGGTGCCGACCCGTCCCGCAACCGCCTCCAGACCCGTACGCTGCTCGACTCCATCACCGAGTACAAGTTCGATGCCGTGTTCGGCGGTGCCCGGCGTGACGAGGAGAAGGCCCGGGCCAAGGAGCGGGTGTACTCCTTCCGGGACGAATTCGGCCAGTGGGACCCGAAGAACCAGCGTCCGGAGCTGTGGTCGCTCTACAACGGGCGCCACGCCGCCGGCGAGCACATCCGGGTGTTCCCGATCTCCGACTGGACCGAGCTCGACGTCTGGCAGTACATCGGCGAGGAGGGCCTCGACCTGCCGTCGATCTACTACTCGCACCGTCGCGAGGTCTTCCGCCGTGACGGCATGCTCCTGTCGACGGGCCCGTTCGTGACGCCCCGCGGGGAAGAGGAGCGATTCGAGGCCGTCGTGCGGTACCGCACCGTCGGCGACATGACCTGCACGGGGGCCGTCGAGTCGACCGCCTCCACCGTGGACGACATCATTCTCGAGGTGGCCGCCTCCCGGTTGACCGAGCGCGGGGCCACCCGTGCCGACGACCGGGTCAGCGAGGCCGCGATGGAAGACCGCAAGCGCGAGGGGTACTTCTGATGGAACTGCTGCGGTTCGCAACCGCCGGCTCGGTCGACGACGGAAAGAGCACGCTCATCGGGCGCCTGCTGTACGACTCGAAGGCGATCTTCGAGGACCAGCTCGAAGCCGTCGAGCGGGTCTCGCTCCAGCGCGGCAACGACTACACCGACCTCGCCCTGCTGACCGACGGCCTGCGGGCCGAGCGGGAGCAGGGCATCACAATCGACGTGGCCTACCGCTACTTCGCCACGCCGGCCCGCAAGTTCATCATCGCCGACACCCCCGGCCACGTGCAGTACACGCGCAACATGGTCACGGGGAACTCGACAGCCGACCTCACCATGGTCCTGATCGACGCCCGCAAGGGCATCGTCGAGCAGACGCGGCGTCACGCCTTCCTGGCCTCACTCCTGCGGGTGCCGCACCTCCTCGTCTGCATCAACAAGATGGACCTGGTCGACTTCGACCAGGAGGTGTTCGACACGATCTGCGCCGAGTTCACCGCCTTCGCCAGCCGGCTCGACGTGACCGACGTCACGTTCATCCCGATCAGCGCCCTCCAGGGCGACAACGTGGTGACCCGGTCGGCCAACATGGACTGGTACCAGGGCACGTCGCTGCTCCACCACCTGGAGACGGTCTACATCGCCTCGGACCGCAACCTCATCGACTCCCGCCTGCCGGTCCAGTGGGTGATCCGGCCCCACGCGGCCGAATACCACGACTACCGGGGCTACGCCGGACGGGTCGAGGGCGGCGTGTTCAAGCCGGGCGACGAGGTCATGGTCCTGCCGTCCGGCCTGACCACCACGGTGGCCAGCATCGACACGTTCGAGGGGCCGGTCGAGGAGGCCTACGCCCCGATGTCGGTCACCATGCGCCTGGCCGACAACATCGACGTCTCGCGTGGCGACATGATCTGCCGGCCGCACAACAAGCCGGTCGTGGGCCAGGACCTCGAGGCAATGGTGTGCTGGATGACGGACAAGCCGCTGAAGGTGGGCGACTTCCTCATGCTGAAGCACACCACCCGCTGGGTCCGGGCCGTGGTCCGGGACCTGCACTACCGCCTCGACGTGAACACCCTGCACCGCGACGAGGGGGCGTCCACCCTCACGCTCAACGAGGTCGGGCGTGTCGCCCTGCGGGTCACCCAGCCGCTGTTCTACGACCCCTACCGCCGGAACCGGCAGACCGGGTCGTTCATCCTGGCCGACGAGGGCTCGAACATCACGGCCGGGGCCGGCATGCTGCTCCGCCCCAACTGACCCGACCCCACGTGTCGAAGGCCACCAACATCACCTGGCACGAGGGTGACGTCTCCCGTGAGGCGCGGGCCGGGCTGACCGGTGGCGCCGGCGCCACACTCTGGTTCACCGGGCTGTCGGGGTCGGGCAAGTCGACCGTGGCCACGGCCGTCGAGCGTCGCCTGGTGGCCGACGGGCGCGGGGCCTACCGGCTCGACGGCGACAACCTCCGCACCGGCATCAATGCCGACCTCGGGTTCAGCCGCGACGAGCGGCTGGAGAATTGCCGGAGGGTGGCCGAGGTGGCCCGCCTGTTCGCCGACGCCTCGCTGGTGTCGGTGGTGGCCATCATCAGCCCGTACGCCGAGTCCCGCGAGTTGGCGCGCCGGATCCACGCCGAGGCCGGGCTGCCGTTCGTGGAGGTCTTCATGGCCACGCCGGCCGCCGAGTGCGCGGTGCGGGACCCGAAGGGCCTCTACGCCAAGGCGTCGGCCGGGTCGCTCGACTCGTTCACCGGGATCGACGATCCCTACGAGGTGCCCGAGCACCCGGAACTGGCCATCGAGCCCACGACGTCGGTCGAGGGCGCCGTCGAGCTGGTGCTGGCTGCACTGGCACGCGCCACCGTCTGAGTCCCGGACAGGTCGGCGGACCGGGATCGCCCGGGTGGGCCCGGCGACCGACGGAGCCCAACGCCCCGAGGTCCTGGTTCGGGCGATCGCCGATCCGGCGGACGAGCCTGCCGCGGAGCGCCACGGCCGCAGACTGCGTCACATCCGCAGTCGGACTGCTCAGTAGTGGATCGGCGTCGCCTCGACGATGAACTGGTAGCCGAACATCGTCGGCCACAGCGTGACCAGGAAGTGGTCCAGCAGGCGGATCAGGTGTCCCTTGGTGCCCTCGAGGCCCAGGGCGTCGAGGGGCAGGCCGACGGGCTCCATCCGGCGCACCGTGAACCCGCTCCGCTCCACCAGCCTGCGGATGCTGCGGCGGGTGAAGAAGCGGAGGTGGGTGGCGTCGAGGATGCCGCGCTGGTCGTAGTCGAACATGCCGAGCGTGGCCCGCGTCCGCGGGTACCAGTGGCCGATGTTCGGTACGCACAGCATGACGGAGCCCTCGGGCGACAGCACGTCCTTGCACTGCTCGAGCAGCTTGCCGGGCTTGCCCAGGTGCTCGAGCACGTCCGCCATGAGGACGAGGTCGAACCCGGTGCCCACCTCGGGGGGGATCCCCTGGGAGAGGTCCGCCTTGTAGAAGGCGCTCATGCGCTCGGCCGCCGCCGGAAACTCGTACATGTCGACACCTACCACGTGGTGCCCCATCTCGGTGAGGCGCTCGGCGAGCAGGCCGCTCGAGCAGCCCAGGTCGAGGATCTTGGCCGGTGGGCGGGCCGCCATCATCGTGGAGATGCGCCCGTGCGAGCTGTCCTCGGACGGCTTGAGCTGGTACTCCTCGTTGAGGCTGATCCGGCTGCCGTCGCCGAAGCCGGCCTTCTGCAGCCGGTAGGCGACGACGTCCTTGGTCACATCGGCGGCGTAGCCCATCCCGTCCACGTAGCAGATCTCGTCCCCGTAGTACGTGGGGATCGGCACCTCGGCGATCCGCATCGCTGCGTCGTGCAGCTGGATGATGATCTGTGTGTCGAAATTGAAGCCGTCCGAGTTCTGCTCGAACGGGATCCGCTTGAGGGCGTCGACCGAATAGGCCCGGTAGCCAGAGTGGAACTCGGTGAGCTCCGTGCCCAGGGCGGCGTTCTCGAACTTGGACAGGATGCGATTGCCGACGTACTTGTACATCGGCATGCCGCCCTTGCGGGCCGCGCCCTTGATCATGATGCGGGAGCCGAACACGGCGTCGGCCTCGCCGTTGATCAGCGGCTCGAGGAGGTCGGGCATCGACTCGGGGGCGTACTGGCCGTCGCCGTGGAGCATGACGACGATGT
>JADGOH010000173.1 GCA_017883025.1 Acidimicrobiales bacterium | reverse complement strand
CCTAGATTGTCGCCATGGCGACCTCCGGCGACATCCGCGGCCGGCTCGATCACCCGGTCATCGATAGCGACGGGCACATGGCCGAGCACCTCCCGACGCTGGCCCCGTTCCTCGAACAGGAGGGGCTCGATCTGGAGGACCCCGCGCTTCGTCGGCTGGTTCCGCCCTACGGCGGCACCGATGTCCCCTGGCACGACCAGACACCCGGCGAGCGCCAGGCGACGCGGACACCCCGCGGGCCGTGGTGGAGCGCGCCGGCCAAGCAGACGATCGACCTCGCCACCGCGCTGTTCCCGGCGCTCCTCCACGAGCGGCTCGACGAGATCGGGATCGACTTCGGAGTGGTGTACCCGAGTCTCGGGCTGGTCTTCCTGCACGCCGCCGACGGGCGCTTCCGACGGGGGGCGTGCCGGGCCCTCAACCGGTGCAACGCCGAGACGTTCGCCCCGTTGGCCGACCGGTTGACGCCGGTGGCGGCCATTCCCATGCACACGCCGGAGGAGGCGGTCGCCGAGCTCGAGTACGCGGTCAGCGTGCTCGGATTCAAGGCGGTGCTGTGCGCCGGCTATGTGCAGCGCCCCTTCGATGCCCTGTCCGATCGGGACCCGGAGGTGTCGCGGTATGCCTTCTGGCTCGACCAGTTCGGCCTCGACTCCGCACACGACTACGACCCGGTGTGGGCGAAGGCCGAGGAGCTCGGCGTCTCCATCGCCTTCCACTCGGGGTTCATCGGCATGACCCCCTACCGGTCGCCCACCAGCTACGTGGCCAACCATCTCTCGATGCTGGCCGAAGGTCAGCAGTCGTTGGCCAAGTCGCTCTTCCTCGGCGGGGTCACCCGGCGCTTCCCGACCATGAACTTCGCCTTCCTGGAGGGTGGGGTGGCATGGGCCGCCGCCCTCTACAGCGACATCGTCGGCCACTACGAGAAGCGGAACCTGGCGGCACTACGGGCCAACCTCGACCCGGCCCTGATCGACCGCGCCCTCATCCTCGAGCTCCTCGGCCGCTACGCCCCGGACGCCCGGCGGCTCCCGTCGGCGGTCACCCGGCGCCCGGCCGAGCCCGAGGACATGCTGGACGAGTGGGCGGCGTGCGGCATTGACCGGCCGGAGGACATCAAGGCGCTGTACGCCGACCGGTTCTGGTTCGGCTGCGAGGCCGACGACCCGATGACGTCGATGGCCTTCAACACCTCGGTCAATCCGTTCGGAGCCGAGCTCCAGGTGATGCTGGGCTCGGACATCGCCCATTGGGACCTGCCCGACATCACCGAAGTACTGGAGGAGGCCTACGAGATGGTCGAGCACGGATGGATCGACAAGGCGGCCTTCCGGGACTTCGTCTTCACCAATCCGGCCCGCTTCTACACGGGGACCAATCCCGCGTTCTTCGAGGGCACGGTGGTCGAGAAGGCCGTGGCCGAGCTCCTGGACGGTGCGTGACGTGCTCGACCTGATCCTGCGGGGCGGCCGCGTGGTCGACGGGACCGGGGCCCCGTCGCGGGTGGCCGACGTCGGCGTGCGGGACGGCCGTGTGGTGGCCGTCGGCGACCTCGACGAGGAGGCGGCCCGGGTGATCGACGCCACCGGGCGGGTGGTGTGCCCCGGATTCATCGACATCCACACCCACTACGACGCCCAGCTCCTGTGGGACACCACGGCCAGCCCGTCGGTGCAGCACGGCGTGACCACGGTGATCGGCGGGAACTGCGGCTTCTCGATCGCCCCGCTCGGCCCGGGGGACGACGAGTTCGTCCAGTCGATGATGGCGGTGGTGGAGGGGATGCCCCGTGCCGCGCTCCTGGGTGGCGGCCCGTGGTCGTGGCGGAGCTTCGGCGAGTTCCTCGACCGGCTCGACGTCGGCCTGTCGGTCAATGCCGGGTTCCTGGTCGGCCACTCGACCGTCCGCCGCGTGGTGATGGGGGAGGCCGCCTCGTCGGACCGGGCCGATGCCGGACAGCTCGAGGCCATGGCCCGGCTGGTGGGGGAGTCGCTCGACGGCGGTGCCCTCGGGTTCTCGTCCTCGCTGGGGGAGGGGCACCTGGACGGCGACCACCGGCCGGTGCCGTCGAGCTGTGCCGGGTTCGAGGAGTTCGTCGCCCTCGCCGCCGTGCTTCGGGACCACGAGGGGACCACGCTCGAGTTCATCCCGGCCATCGGACCCATCCCCGAGGACCGGGTGGAGCTGATGGCCGACATGTCACTGGCCGCCGACCGGCCCCTCAACTGGAACCTGCTGGGCAGCCTGGCCAGCGAGGAGATCTGGGAGGAGCAGCTGCGGGCCTCCGACGTGGCCGCGGCCCGGGGCGCCCACGTGGTCGCCCTGGCCCTGCCCGACATGATGCGGATGCGGAGCAACACGCTCCTGCCCGGGCTCCCGGGCTGGCGGGACGTGCTGGCCCTCGATGGCGACGGACGACGGGATGCGGCGGCCGACCCCGGTACCCGGGACCGGCTTCGGGCCGGGGCACAGAAGGTGGCCGAGCGGGCCATCGGGGTGCTCACCGACTTCTCCATGATGGAGGTGGCCGATCCGGGGTCCCCGTGGGTCGGCCGCTCGCTCGGGAGCATCGCCACCGAGCGCGGGACCGACGTCATCGACGTGCTCATCGACGTCGTCCTGCCCGACGACCTGACGCTCTACGTCGTCCTCCCGTCGTTGACACCGTCGCTCGGGCAGTCCGACGCCGGATGGGCCGCCCGGGTGGCGATCTGGAAGGACCCCCGCGTCCTCTTGGGCGGATCCGACGCCGGGGCCCACCTCGACCTGATGTGCCACGCCAACTACCCGACCCGGGTGCTGGGCGAGGTGGTCCGTCGACGCGGCCTGCTGACCGTCGAGGAGGCGGTGGCCATGATGACCGACCGGCCGGCCCGCCACTACGGCCTGACCGACCGGGGCCGCATCGAGGTCGGGGGGCACGCCGACCTGGTCGTGTTCGACCCGGACACGGTCGACAGCGAGCCGGCCCGCCTGGTGGCCGACATGCCCGGCGGTGGCGAGCGCCTGGTGGCCGACTCGACCGGGGTCGATCTGGTGCTGGTGGCCGGGGTCGAGGTGGTGACCGACGGCAGGCCCACCGGGGCCCGGCCCGGACGCGTCCTGCGCTCGGGGACCGACACCGAGACGGTCCGCCTCGCCGCTGTCAGGCGGTAGCGGCGCCGTCGATCACCAGGGTCGTGCCGCTCACGGTGCGGGCCTCGTCGGAGGCCAGGTAGGCCACGGCGGCGGCCACCTCGTCGGGCTCCACCCGGCGTCCCATGGGTGACGCCGCCCGGGCGAACAGGGACAGGTCGGCCCCCTCGGGCAGCTCGAAGTTCCGCAGGAAGGGCGTGTCGACCGACGCCGGGCACACGGCGTTGACCCGCACACCGTCCCCGGCCAGCTCGATGGCCATCGACTTCGTCAGCATCACGACCCCACCCTTGGACGCGCAGTAGGCCGCGTTGTACGGGGTCGCCCGCAGCCCGGCCACCGAGCCGAGGTTGACGATGCATCCCGTCGCCTCGACGAGCGCCGGCACTGCGGCCTGCGAGAGCAGGAACGTCCCGGTCAGGTTGACCTCGATGATCCGCCGCCAGTCGTCCGGGTCCACGTCGGTGATCCGTGCGCCGGAGCCGATGCCGGCCACGTTGGCCAGGATGTCGAGCCGTCCGTGCCGGTCGACCGCATGGGCCACGGCCGCGGCGCACGACGCGGCGTCGGTCACGTCGCAGTGGATCCCGTCCGTCGTCGGGGCGATGTCGGCCCGGACGACCGTGCACCCGTCGGCGGCCAACCGGTCGGCGACGGCGCTGCCGATCCCGCCGGCCGCGCCCGACACCAGGGCGACCGACCCGTCGAACCGGGTCATGGCGTCCACGCCGTCATGACTGCTCTTCGATCATGTCGGGAAACGTACCCGCTCGGGTCGCCACCGGTACTGTTGCCCGGATGGGAGCACTCGAGGGGAAGGTGGCCGTCGTCACCGGCGCGGCCATGGGCATCGGTCGGGAGTCGGCCCGGATCTTCGCCCGCGAGGGCGCGGCCGTGGTGGTGGCCGACATCGACGACGCCGGCGGGCACGAGACGGTCACCCTGGTCGAGGCGGATGGGGGTCGGGCGGCATTCGTGCACACCGACGTCAGCGTGCAGTCCGAGGTCGAGGCCATGGTGGCGTTCGCCGTCAACCGGTTCGGCGGCCTCGACTGCGCCCACAACAACGCCGGCATCGCCGCGCCGATGGCCCCGTTGGCCGACTACCCGGACGACGGATGGCACCGGACGCTCGACATCATGCTCAACGGCGTCTACTACGGCATGAAGGCCGAGATCCCCGCCATGCTGGCCCGCGGCGGCGGGGCCATCGTGAACACGGCGTCGGGCGTCGGGCTCGTCGCCT